>JBKDOZ010000328.1:0-2939 GCA_046342735.1 Synechococcaceae cyanobacterium | reverse complement strand
GGTGGACACCGAAGGGGTGCCCCCCACCACCCGGGCGGTGGAGGTGGTCAACGTCTGCCGCGACGACGCCGTGGCGCCCACCCCGGTGCGCGAGGAGCTGCTGGAGCTGGCCCCGCAACGGGAGGGCGACTTCTTCCGCGTTCCCCAGATCCTGGGCGAATGATTTCGGGCGACTGATCGCCAGCTTCAGCGGATCGGCGAGACGGCTGTGCGGTGCAGCAATTCCAGCACCCGCCGGCGGGCGTGACGGCTGGGCATCAGCGCCGCCAGGGGACGCAGGCGGCTGCGGCGGCGTTTGTGGCTGCGCACGCCCAGGAAGATGTCGTAGAGGAAGTTGTAGAGATCGTGGCGGCTTTCAAACATGCCGAGCCGCTGCGGTGATCCCTTGGCATCGAGAACGTGGCGGGTGGCGCGATAGGCGTCCTGGTAGTGGAACCAGGGAATCGACGGCCAGAGATGGTGCACCAGGTGATAGTTCTGACCCATGATCAGCAGGTTCATCAAACGGCCGGGATACACCCGGGCGTTATGCCAGCGATTGCGCGACTGGAAGGGGCGATGGGGCAGGTAATCAAAGAAAAGACCCAGGGTGACCCCCACCATCAGCGCCGGCGCAAACCAGCAATTGAAGATGAAGGGCAGGTTGCCGGTGTGGGCGGCGACCAGCACGATCGCCACAAAGATGGCGCGGGCCAGGGCCCACTCCAGCAGCTCCCAGCGGCGCCAGAGGCGGCGGCGGAAGAAGAAGACCTCGTGATAAAAAAAGCGCGGTGCGATCAGCCACAGCGGCCCGAAGGTGCTGACGATGTGATCAGGATCGTGGCGCGGATCATTCACGTGCGCGTGATGCTGCAGGTGCACGCGCGTGAACACCGGAAAGCTGAAGCCCAGCAGCAGCGCCGCCCCGTGACCCATCACCGCGTTGCCGACGCGGTTGGGGTGAGCGGCGTTGTGGCAGGCGTCGTGAATCACCGTGCCCTCCAGATGGAGGGAGAGGAAGCCGAGGGCGAGCAACACCGGCAGGGGCCAACCGGCCACAAACCAGCCGTAGATCGCCAGAGCCGCCAGCAGATAGCCCCCCAGGAACAGGGCCACCGTGGGGTTCCAGGGCCTGGGGGGCTGGAGATACCGCTTCGGCACGCTCTGCACGGGAGCGAGGCGGCGCGTTGGCGCAGCGGCGGGCGGAAGCGTCTGCGGCAGCGACATCGACCGGATTGGTGGCCGGGGAACCGGGCGCTCCAATGTACGCAGGCCAACCCACGGGCCGCGGCACTGGCCCCACCCCTTCAGCCGATCCGTTCGAGGGCGGGCAGGCGGGGCTGCAGAGCCTGCAGGCGCCGTAGCACGAGGTCGCAGAGCTCCTGCACCGCCGGCTGGTCGCGGTGGTCGCGGTGCACGACCAGGGAGACGCCATTGGTGAGCAGGGGCTCGCTGTCGAGCTGGTGCAAGCCGGGATGCACAGCCAGGTTGAAGGGGGTGCCGTAGGTGAGGGTGACGCCATCGGCGGTGCGCCCCTCCCAATCGGCGGGGTCGTAGCGGCGGAAGCGCAGGGCCGGGCCGGCCAGGCCGAGGGCGGTGAAGGCTGGCCCGGTTTTGGGGAAGAGGGGCAAGGGAATCTGGGGCACGGGGAAACGCCGCAGATCGGCCAGGGAGAGGCCCCGTTCGCCCACCAGAGGATGGCCATCGCCGGCGGCGAGCCAGAGGGGATAGCGGGCCAGGTCGAAGCGAACCAGCTCCGGATCGTCCGGCGCTGGCAGGTCGAAGCTGTTGTCGATCAGCCAGGCATCGAGGATCCGCTCCCGCAGGAGCTCCAGTGGGCGCAGGAGGCCGAGGATGTCGCCCCGGCCGAGGTGCCAACCCCGGGGGGTCGGCTTGGCAAAGAGGGGAACCATCAGCGGGCTGATCTCGAACCGCAGCGGCTGCTGGCCAAGAAAACGGCTGAACTGGTGCACCTCACGCTCCAGGCGGAGGAGCTGGGGGTCGCCCCGCAGCTGCCATTCCCCGGCCCGGCGGCGGATCTGCAGCTGGAACACCCGCAAGGCGCGCTCCACCCGCCGCGAGATGGTGCTCTGGTTGCAGCCGGAGGCCTGGGCGGCCTGCAGACCCGTGCGCAACCAGATCTGCAGATCGAGGGCATTGAGCTCCTCGAGGCTGACCATCGCGGCCGAGGCGAGGAAAAGGTGGCGGAAGTGTAGGCAACGCCGGCGATCCTCCTGGGATTGAACCAGCGATTGCCGCAAAACTCACCAATTTGCACAGAGCGAAATCGATCCGACTTTGCCCTAGACGCTCCAACGCCGCAGTCCGCCAGGCCAGATGCTGGCCCCACCCCCCGCTTGCGATGCCCACCGGGGGACTTGAACCCCCACGACCGAAGCCACTGGAACCTAAACCCAGCGCGTCTACCAATTCCGCCAGGTGGGCAGCCGCCGCACTTTAGGAAGCCGGGGGCCGGCGATCAGAATGGCGGCAGCCGCGCCCGTTCCGATGCTCGCCACCCTCGCTGGCTGCCTGGCCCTGGCGCTGGGGGTGGCCGTGCTGCTGCTCCCGCTGCTGGTGAGCGAGCTGAGCCGCCCCCGCGACGCCGGCTGGGGGGCGGTGGTGTTGCTGCTCGGGCTGGTGCTGGTCACCGGAGCCGATCGGCTCACCGGCGCGCCGATGCTGGCGGTGCTCTGTGGGGGCCTGCTGATCGGCCGGCTGGGGGTGGAGGTGGGCCAGGGGCGTTGGCGGCAGCTGACGCCGGAGGAGCAGCAACGGCTGGGCTCGCGTGAGCGCTGGCGCAACGGGCTGGGCCAACTGGGGGCGTCGCTGGTGGCCCTGGCGGGGACGGCGATGGCGCGGCTCGGGGCGCTGGGCAGCGGCCTGGGCAGCCTGGGCGGTGGCCTGGCTGGCGGCCTGGGCGGGGCCAATGGCGAAGGGCGGTCGCGCCGTGGCGGCAA
>JBKDOZ010000327.1:0-2537 GCA_046342735.1 Synechococcaceae cyanobacterium | reverse complement strand
TGCCGTTCACCTGTTCCACGCGGCCAACAGGCCTGCTCCACGAGATAGCTGCTTCCATTCATCCAACCCCCTCAGCAATCAGGGCTTGGCGCGAGGACCATCCCGCTCACAATCCCAAATCAGAAAGCCCGGGATGGTCGTCGGGGCGCCGGCCCAGGGGCCAGAAGTACTTGCGCTCGCTCTCCTGAATCGGCAGGTCGTTGATGCTGGCAATACGACGTTGCATCAGGCCTCGCTCATCAAATTCCCAGTTCTCATTGCCGTAGGCACGAAACCACTGCCCGGAGTCATCGTGCCATTCATAGGCAAAGCGCACAGCGATGCGGTTGGCATCGCAGGCCCAGAGTTCCTTGATCAGCCGATAGTCCAGCTCCCGGCTCCACTTGCGCACCAGAAACGCCTCAATCGCCTCCCGCCCCGCCAGAAATTCCGAACGGTTCCGCCACACGGAATCTGGGGTATAGGCCAGGGCCACCCGCTGCGGATCGCGGCTGTTCCAGGCGTCTTCCGCCAGCCGCACCTTCTGCGCCGCACTCTCACGGCTGAAGGGGGGCAGGGGCGGCCGGGGCGATTCGATCGTGCTCACAGAAGGCCCATAAACGCCAAAACCTACGTGTCTGCGGGGGCCGCGGTGTGCCCATCGCTACCACCGGCCCGCGGGGCCCGCCCCGCCCCTCCTCCTCTGGCTCCAGAGTGGACGCTGATCCGGCGGAGCGGCGCCCTGCCCCCCCCCTCCCCCATCCCCTGGCGCACGCGGCTTCGGCAGGCCCTGGCCACCCTGCCGCAGGAGCGCCAGCGCACGCTGCGGGCCTACGCAACGGCAACCTCCGGCGGCGAGGCCGCCCCCTTGCTGCACCCCCAAGCCGCCCTGCCGCACCCACCCCAAGGCTTGCCCCCGCCGTTGCTCGACCTGGCCAGCAACGACTACCTGGGCCTGAGCCGCCACCCCGCCGTGCTGGAGGCCGCCGCGGCCGAGCTGGCCACCAGCGGGCTGGGGGCGGGCGCCTCGCGGCTGGTGAGTGGCACGCGGCCGGTGCACCTGGCCCTGGAGGATGCCCTGGCCGCCTGGCTCGGTCGGGAGCGGGTGCTGTTGTTTCCCAGCGGCTTCCAGGCCAACCTGGCGGCGGTCACCGCCCTGGCGGATCGCCACAGCCTGGTGCTGGCCGACCGGCTGATCCACCACTCGCTGCTGGCGGGGGTGCGGGCCAGTGGCGCCCGGCTGCGGCGCTTTGCCCACAACGATCTGGCCGACCTGGAGCGGCAGCTGGCGACCGCGCGCAGCGAGCGACCCCAGGCACGCCTGCTGGTGCTGTGCGAGAGCCTGTACAGCATGGAGGGAACCAGCCCGCCGCTGGCGGAGCTGGCCGCGCTCTGCGCCCACCACGACGCCCCCCTGCTGGTGGACGAGGCCCATGCCCTCGGGGTGCTGGGAGCCGGCGGCCGGGGCCTGGCCCATGGCCTGCGGGAGGTGGCCCTGGTCTGCGGCACCTTCGGCAAGGCCTTCGGCAGCGGCGGCGCCTTCCTCGCGGCCGATGAGCCCCTCGGAGAATGGCTGCTGCAGAGCAGCGGCGCCTTCCGCTACACCACCGCCCTGGCCCCGCCGCTGGCGGCGGGTGCTCTGGCCGCCCTCACGCTCCTGCAGCGCGACCCCCAGGCGGGGCGAGACCTCTGCGAACGGGCCGGACGCTGGCGCCAGGCGCTCGCGGAGGCGGGCTGGCCCCGACCCGCCGGTGCTGGCCCGATCCTGCCGCTACCGGTGGGCGACGACCGACGGGCCCTGGCCCTGCAGCACCATCTGGAGACCGCCGGGCTGCTCACCGTGGCGATCCGTCCGCCCACGGTGCCGGAGGGCAGCGCCCGCCTGCGGCTGGTGCTGCGCCGCGATCTGCCGCCCGACACCCGGGGGCGGCTGCTGGAAGCCCTGAGCGCCGCGCCGTGACCGGAAGCGCCCCCCCCTCCAACCCCTCCCAGGCCCCACCCAGCGAGGGGATTCAGGTGATCGCCATGCACGGCTGGGCCGGCGACGCCGCCAACTGGGGCCCATGGCGGATCGCCACCACGGAGCTGCCGCTCACCTGGCGCTGCGGCGAGCGGGGCTACGGCGGGGCCGATCCCGTGGCCCCCAGCTGGGGGCCCCAAGGGCGTCGCGTGGTTCTGGCCCACTCCCTCGGCCCCCACCTCCTGGCACCGGAGGTGCTCGCCGAGGCAGAGGCGGTGGTGCTGCTGGCCAGCTTCGGGCGCTTCGTGCCGCCGGGGCGCGGCGGCCGGCGGCTGCGGGTGGCGCTGGAGGGGATGGCGGCCGCCCTGGCGGACAGGCCCGACGAAGCCACCGCCTCTGCCCGTGCCCAGGCGATGCTGCGCGCCTTCCTGGCCCGGGCGGCCGCGCCCGACCCGGAGGCGCTGCTGCCCTACGGCAACGACCCCAGGGGTGCCAACCGGCTGGTGGTGGTGGCGGGTGGCAACCACTTCAACCTGCCGGCCGGCGCCGACAGTGACGGCGGGCCGCTGCGGGCCCTGCTGCTGCACTGGGTGCGGGG
>JBKDOZ010000326.1:0-4258 GCA_046342735.1 Synechococcaceae cyanobacterium | reverse complement strand
GCCCGCAGCCGCTCCGCCCGCGCCGGGCGCGCCGCGAGAGCAACCCCCCCGGCCACCCGCGAATCGGAGGTGGACCCCCCCGGGCCGCCGGGCCCCCCGGCGCGCGAGAAGCGCCAGCGCAGCTCCGCCGCGGGCAGGGTCAACCCTGGGGCGATCGCCAGGTCGTCGCCGCTCACAGCGGCCTCACCCGGCCGCTGGCGATCTCGGCCACGGCGGCGGCGATGCGCAACCGCCCGGCCGCCTGGGCCGCCGCCAGCAGGGCGCTGCGCTGGGGCAGGGCCCGGGCCGTGGCGCGGGCATTGGCCGCCACCGCCGCCGCCGGATCGCTCCCCGGGCCCACGGCGGCGCGGATCGGCGCCACCAGCTCCTCCAGCAGCGGCGTCAGCGGATCGCGGCCCAGGGCGGCGGCCACCGCGCCACAGCCAACGTGACCGAGCACCAGGATCAACGGCACCTCCAGCTCCGCCACCGCGTACTCCAACGAGGCGATACCGGCATCGAAGGGCGTGTTGCCGGCGCAACGCACCTCAAACAGCTCGCCGGAGCCGGCGGCGAACAGCCACTCCGGCGCCACCCGCGAATCGGCGCAACCCAGCACCGCCGCCCAGGGGCGCTGGCCCTCAGCCAGGGCCCCGGGCCGCACCTGGCAGCGCAGGACCCCGTGCTCCTGCAGCAGCTGCGCCCGCTCCAGCGGATCACCGCTGCGGGCGGCCTCCTGCCACACCGCCGCGAAGGCGGCATTGCGACGCAGCAGCTCCGCCAGCGGATCGCCCGGCGGCCGGCAGATCTCCAGCCGCCGGCGCAGGCGGGCGGCCGCTGTCTCGCCGGCGGCACCATCCGGCGCAGCCGGCGCAGCCGGCGCGGCCTGGGCGGAACGGGGCGCGCCACCGCCAGCCAGGCCCAGGGCGGCCCCCAGCCGCAGGGCTCCGGCTAGCAACGATCGACGGGGCAGTGTCATCGAGCCGTGACAAGGGGTCCTGCCTGCGGTTTAGCTGGAAGGGAGATCAGCGCGCCGTCTCCCATGCCCGCCCCCACCACCGGCTCCTCCCCCGGCTGGATCGACGAGGAGCACGAAGGCGTGCGCTACGGCCTGGCCGGCCGGGTGCTGGAGGAGCGCCAGAGCGACTACCAGCGGGTGACGATCATCGAGAGCGAGCGCTACGGCCGCGGCCTGCTCCTCGACGGCTGCTGGATGACCGCCGAACGGCAGGAGCGCCATTACCACGAGGCGCTGGTGCATCCGGCCCTGTGCGGGGCGGAGGCGATCGAGCGGGTGCTGGTGATCGGCGGCGGCGATGGCGGCACCGCCCGCGAATGCCTGCGCCATCCAGGCGTGCAGCACCTCGATCTGGTGGAGATCGACGGCCTGGTGGTGGAGGGAAGCCAGAAGCATCTGCCCTCGATCGGTGGCGCGGCCTGGAGCGATCCGCGCCTGCAGCTCACCATCGGCGACGGCATCGCCTGGGTGGGAGAGGCGCCCGACGCCAGCTACGACGTGGTGATCGTCGATGGCTCCGACCCGGCGGGCCCGGCGGAGGGCCTGTTCAACCGCGCCTTCTTCACCCACTGCCGCCGCCTCCTGCGGCCCGGCGGCGTGTTCGCCACCCAGAGCGAATCGCCGGAAGCCTTCCGCAACGTGCACATCGACATGGTGATGCTGTTGCGCGAGGTGTTCGGCCACGCCGACCCCCTCTACGGCTGGGTGCCGATGTACCCCAGCGGCTGGTGGAGCTGGACCTTCGCCGCCACCGACGCCCCCCGCTACCGCACGCCGCGGCCCGAGCGCGCCGCCGCCGTGGCCGAGGGCTGCGAGATCTGGTCGCCCCGCTGGCAGCGCGGCGGCTTCGACGCCATGCCCGCCTTCATCGAACGCTCCCTCACCCCATGAGCCTCCACCACCCCCCGGTGCACCCGGGTGCCGATCCTCTGTTCGACGATGACGGCGCCATCTTCCTCGGCGCCCACCGCGATCCGGCCGGCTGCCGCGTCGGCCTGTTCGGCGTGCCCTACGACGGCACCACCTCGTTTCGCCCCGGCACCCGCTTCGGCCCCGGGGCGATCCGCGAGGTGAGCAGCGGCCTGGAAACCTATTGCCCCCAGCTCGATCGCGACCTCGCCGACATCCCCTTCGCCGACCTCGGTGCCGTGGTCACCCCCTTCGGCGCGCCGGAGCCGGTGGTGGCAGCGGTGGGGGCCGCCACCCGGTGGGTGCTCGATCTGGGGCTGGCGCCGCTGATGCTGGGCGGCGAGCACTCGATCAGCAGCGGCGCGGTGGCGGCGGTGGCGGAGCGCCATCCCGAGCTGGTGCTGCTGCAACTCGATGCCCACGCCGACCTGCGCGACGACTACCTCGGCTCCCGCCACAGCCACGCCTGCGCCATGCGCCGCTGCCTGGAGGGGCTGCCCAGCGGCCAGCTGCTGCAGGTGGCGATCCGCAGCGGCACCCGCGCCGAATTCGCCGAGATGGGCGCGCAGGGCCGGCTGGTGCCGAACGAGGGACTGGCGGCGGCGCTGCAGCCCCTGCGCGGGCGCCCGCTCTATCTCACCGTGGATCTCGACTGGTTCGACCCCGCGGTGCTACCGGGCACCGGCACCCCGGAGCCGGGGGGCTTCCTCTGGCGCGATTTCGCCGCCCTCGTGGAGGAGCTGCGCCACCACCAGCTCGTGGCCGCCGACGTGGTGGAACTGGCCCCGCAGCTCGACCCCAGCGGCGTGAGCTCGGTGCTGGCTGCCAAGGTGGTGCGCAGCCTGCTTCTCCTGCTCGGCGGGGAGCCTCAGTAGCAACAGGTGCCGCTGGCGCGCTGCTCCCGCAGGCGGTCGTGCTGCTGGCCGATCAGCAGGATCGCCAGGGTGGGGTGGTTGTGCAGCAGGTTGAGGAAGCGCAGCCGATCGAGCCGCAACACCTCCACCGGTGTCAGGGCCACCGCATCACTGCGATGCAGCCCCTCGCGCCACACGATGTCGAGGTAGCGGAACAGTTCGCCCGGGCGGTAACAGGTTTTCTCCCCCTGCTCGCCGCTGAGCTCCACGATGCCGCGGCGCACGCCATAGATGGCGTTCGCACTGGCACCGCGCTGAAACACCTGGGCGCCGGTGGGCAGGGTGATGATCTCGCACTCCACCTGGGCAGCCACCAGCTCAATCGGCGTGGTGGGCGGGGGGCTCACAACCAAGGCAGGACACCTCCAGGGGAGAGTTGAATCACTGAATTTAGTTGTTACGGAATGGGAGCGGTGCGTGTCGTAGCTACGGATACGCGGTGAGGTTGTCCCCACATCCTGCGGAATGTCTGGAGGGGAGGGGGATCTCAGGCCTCCTCCCGCTCCATCCCGGCGAGGGTGAGCTGCTCATCGACGGGGGCGGATTCGCCACCGCCACAGGGCGCCATCACCGGCAGCTTGGGCGGGCGGGCGGTCCAGTGGTGGCACCAGAGTTCGGAGGCCAGCTCCGGATGGATCGGCAGCTGGCGCAGCTGGCACCAGCCGAGCTCCACCCCCGTGGGCGGGGTGCAGTGGCGGCAGCTGCGGCAGCTGGGGCGATTGCCCATCCGGGGAGGAACCTGGGCCGCCCAACGTAATCACTCCGCGCCGAAGCGGCCATGGGGAAAACCGGATCGTCAGCCTTTCTCCCAACTTTGGAAGATCGCCTGTTGCTGTGCCCCCTCCATAGGATCCGGCCACTGCCGCCCCATGCCCCGATGGCCACCCCCTCCTCCGCCGCGGAACCCCTCGCCCGCACCCCCCTGCACGCTGCGGCGGTGGCGGCCGGCGGTCGCATGGTGCCCTTCGCCGGCTGGGAGATGGCGGTGCAATTCGGCGGACTGGTGCAGGAACACCAGGCGGTGCGGGAGCGCTGCGGCGTGTTCGATATCTCCCACATGGGTGTGCTGGAGCTGCGCGGCGATGGGATCAAGGACGCCCTGCAGGCCCTGGTGCCCAGCGACCTGTTCCGCATCGGCCCGGGCGAGGCCTGCTACACGGTGCTCCTCAACGACGCCGGCGGCATCCGCGACGACCTGATCATCTACGACCGGGGCCGGCGCGCCCCAGCCAGGGCAGCCGCCGACGAAGCCGGGGCAACGGCTGCGGAGACCGACGAGCTGGTGGTGGTGATCAACGCCGCCTGCGCCGAGGCCGACACCGCCTGGATCCGCAGCCAGCTCGAACCCCAGGGCATCGCGGTGCGCGATCGCAAGAGCGATGGGGTGCTGCTGGCCCTGCCGGGCCCCGCGGCGCCGGCCCGGCTGGCGGCCCTCAGC
>JBKDOZ010000325.1:0-3725 GCA_046342735.1 Synechococcaceae cyanobacterium | reverse complement strand
GGGTGGTGGGGGGCACCCCTTCGGTGTCCACCTGCTCGAGATGGGCCACGTACTCCAGGATCCGCTCCAGCTGGCCGGTGTAGGTGGCGATCTTCGCCTCGGGCAGCTCCAGCCGCGCCAGCTGGGCCACCTTGCGCACGTCGTCGGCGGTGATGCGGGTCATGGCCTTCGCGGCGGTGGATCGCCAGAGTAGGTGGCGCCCCAAGGGGGCTGGCTGGTGCGTGGGTTCAGTCCTCGAGAAAGCGCTGCAGATCCTTCGCCAGCGCCTCGGCGGCCAGATCGAGGAAGCGCTCGCCATGGTGCGCCTCGGCCAGGGAGGGATCGGAGCCCATCCGCCCGTCCGGATGGCGGGCGCGAAAATCATCCGGACCATGGATCGGGCCGGCCGGGGCCGGCTCAGGCAGGGGCCGCCGCTTGCTCTCCAGGCTCGGTTCGAGATGGAGGGTGAGGGCGATCTCGCTCGGGGTGGCGTGGTGCCCCTCCCGATCGCCGTACAGGCTGCGGGCCTCCTGCAGCACCGGCCCCGCCATGAACCAATTGGCCAGCTGACAACGCAAGTGCGGCGCCACCGGCAGCCCCCGCGCCGCGGCACTGCCGTAGGCCTCGGCGAAGGCGGCCCGGGCGGTGGCGATGTTGCCGCCGTGGCCATTGATCACGAAGATCCGCTCGAAGCCGTGGCGCGCCAGCGATAACACCACGTCGTGCAGGACCGCCAACAGGGTGGAGGGTTGCAGGCTCACGGTGCCGGGGAAGCCCAGGTGGTGCTCCGCCATGCCGAAGTTCTGGGCCGGGGTCACCAGCACCCCGGTGCGGCGCCCCACCTCCACGGCCACCGCCTCGGCGGTGAGGGCGTCGGTGCCGATGGCGCCCGTGGGCCCGTGCTGCTCGGTGGAGCCCAGGGGCACGATCACGCCGCGGCAGCGCTCCAGGTAGGCCTCCACCTCCGGCCAGCTCCGCAATTGCAGGCGGATGTCTTCAGCGGCCGGAAGGGTCATGGGGAACACGGTGGGTCGGGACGATCTGCCTAGGATCGCGTCCATCCGGGAACTCCGTGATGCTGCAACGCAAGCTCGACCAGTTCTGCGCGGAGCAGCGACCGGTCTGGGTGTTTCTGCGCGATCAGCAGCGCTGGATCGAGGAGGCGCTGGTGGTCGATGTCCAGGGCGATCTCGTCACCCTCCGCTACGAAGACTCCGACGAGGAGGAGCTGCACAGCTGGGAGGAGAGCGTGCGGCTCGATTCGATCGGTGCGGTGAGCACCCGCCTCTCCCGCGTCAGCCGCAGCCTCTCCACCGACGACCTGCCCACCACCGGCGACTGTCCCGATGCCGAGAGGCTCGGCCGCTCCGGTGGTGGCGCCCCTCAGTGAGCCGTGCCGTTGCCGTCGTAGTCGTCGCTGTCGTAGTAGCCGCCGCGGGTGCCGAAGTAGAGGGTGGTGAGGCAGAAGAGGCCGCTGCCCAGGAGCAGCACGGTGCCGAGGTTGAAGCCGGTGGATTCCATCGGGGCTTGGCGGTGGCGGGCTCGCTTCAGTCTGGCGACGCTGGCGCGGGCCTGCCCAGGGTTTCCTGCGAGAGGGCGGCGGCCACCCGCCCCATCACCTCGCCCCAGTCGCCCCGCCGTTGCTGCCGGAACAGGCGCAGGCCGCGCGGATACCAGAAGCTGCCCTCCCCCTCCAGCCCCCAGCGCCAGTCGGGCATGGACTTGAGCAGCAGCCAGGCGGGGAGGCCCAGGCCGCCGGCCAGGTGCACCACGGCGCTGTCGGCGCAGATCAGCCGGTCGCAGGCCGACAGGATCGCGGCGGTGTCCAGGAAGTCCCAGGTCTGGTCGATCTCCTCTTGGGCTGCCACGAAGCGCTGACGGAACGAGCAGCCCGGTAGCTGCTCGGCGCCGGGCCCCTTCTGGAGCGAGAGGAAGGTGGCCTCGCTGCCGTGGGCCAGGGGGGCGAAGGTCTCCAGGGGGAGCGAGCGGCCGCGGGCGTGACGCCGCTCGTGCTCGGGGTTCCCCTGCCAGTGCAGGGCCAGCAGCGGCCGCCCTTCGCTGGCCAGGCGCCGCCGCCAGCTGTCCACGAGCGCCTCCGGCACCCGCAGGTAGGGCTGCTGCACCAGGGGCTGCCGCGGAGACACCCCCAGCACCCCGGGCAGGGAGAGCAGCGGCAGCCACGGGCCGCTCCAGGCCTGGCCCTGCGCCGGCGTCAGCGGTTCCGGATCCAGCCCGGAGGCCACCAGCAGGCGGTGCAGGGCGGGCGGGGCGCAGAGCCGCGCCGCCACCCCCCGCTCCCGCAGCACGGGCAGATAACGCACGAATTGCAGCGTGTCGCCCAGGCCCTGCTCAGCCACCAGCAGGATCGTCGTCCCGGCCGCCAGCGCCTCGCCCCCCCACCGCACCCCCGCCGGCCGGGTGCTCAGCAGCCCCAGGCCCCGCTGGCCGCGGAAGCGCCATTCGCTCCCCGCCCAGCCGCGCGAGTAGTCGCCCTCCAGCAGGTCGAGCAGGGCCAGATTGCCGTGGGCGTCGGCGTCGTCCGGCTGCCGCTGCAGCGCCGCCTCGAAGGCGGAGCGGGCCGCCTGGCGATCCCCCCGCTCCTGCAGGGCGCTGCCCAGGTTGAGGTGGGCTTCCACCAGATCGCTCTGCAGCTGCAGCGTCTCCTGGAAGCAGGCGATCGCTTCGTCCAGGGCGTCGATGTCCTGCAGGGCGTTGCCGAGGTTGAAGTGGGCCGCCGCGAAGGACGGGCGCCGCGCCAGGGCCTCCTGAAAGGTGGCGATCGCCGCGAGGATCTCCCCCTGCTCATGCCAGGTGAGCGCCAGGTTGTTGAGGGCCTCGGGGAAATCCGGCCGCAGCTCCAGGGCCTGCTGCCAGGCGGCGATGGCGCCGGCGGGATCGCCCTGATCCTGCAGGGCATTGCCCCGTTGGAAGTGCCGCTCGGCCTCCTCGTCGGCCCCGGCGCCCTGGGCAGGAAGGGCTGCAGGGCTGGCCGCAGGGACCGCCGCAGGGCTGGCCTCTGGTTCTCCCCCCGGAAGGAGTTGCTGCAGTTGCTGGAGATGGAGGAATTCGTCAGCGACGCGCTGGAGGAGGGCGTGCCAATCGCCCGGTGTGTCTTGCCGGAAGAGGCGCATGGAGGGATACCAGGGGGAGGCATCGCCCTGGAGCCCCCAGCGCCATTCGGGGAGGTTCTGGAGGAGGAGCCAGGTGGTAGCGCCCATGCCACCGGCGAGATGGGCGAGGGCGGTGTCGGAGGAGATGACGAGATCGCAGCAGGCGAGGATGGCGGCGGCATCGAGGAAATCCCAGGTCTGGTCGATCTCGTCCTGGATGTCGATGAAGCGGTGTCGGAAGGAGCAGGAGTGGAGCTGCTCGGAGCCGGGTCCCTTCTGGAGGGAGAGGAAGGTGATGTCGGTGCGGAGGGCGAGGGCCGCGAAGGATTCGAGGGGAAGGGATCGCCCGCGTCCGGAGGAGGTTTCGTGGGCAGGGTTTCCCTGCCAGGCGATGGCGACGAGGGGCCTGGGTGCCTGGGCGAGGCGTTGCTGCCAGTGTTGGAGTCGCTCGGGAGTGGTGTGGATGTAGGGGTCTGTGTGGAGGGGGTTGTGGGGGCTGACGCCGAGGATCCCCGGAAGGGAGAGGAGGGGAAGCCAGGGGCCCGCGTTAAAGGCGTCGGCCTGGTGGGGATGGAGGGGGTTGGGATCGATGGCGGAGGCGCGGAGGATGCCGTGGAGCTTGCTCTGGGCGGCGAG
>JBKDOZ010000324.1:0-2933 GCA_046342735.1 Synechococcaceae cyanobacterium | reverse complement strand
ACGTATTCCAGTCAGTGCACATGCTGCTCGATGGCGATTTCGATCGCCCCTGGAAAGTCGCGGAGCCGCGCCGCACCGAATTCGTGATCATCGGCCGCGATCTCGATGCCGAAGCCCTGCGAGCCAGCTTCCTGGCCTGTGTCGCCTGAGCTGTCGATGGCAACCTCGGCTCCGCTGGTGAGCGAACGGCTCTGCGGCGATCTGCAGCAGCCGATCACGGCCCTGGCCTGGTCGGCCGACGGAGAGTTTCTGGCGATCATCAGCGCCGGTGGTGAATTGCTGCTGCTCGATTTCCTCGCCGGTTGTGAGGAGCTGCTGCGGGGCGACCGCGACAGCAACCTCGATGTGGTGGGCTTCAGCAGCGATGGCCAGTTCCTGATGGCCGCCGGCCAAGACGGCGAGCTGCTGCTCTGGGAGCTGGGCGGCACCGGGGTGCGGCCGCTGGCCATGGATCCGATCCTGTTAGGCGGCGGCTGGATTGATGCGGCAGCCTGGCAGCCGGGTGGTTTGTTGCTGGCGGTGGCTGCCGGGCGTGAGCTGCGGCTCTGGGATGGGGCCAGCCGCCAGTGGCGCCAGCCACCGCTGGAGTTGCCCGGCACCATTCAGGCCCTGGCCTGGAGCGCCGATGGGGTGCAGCTGGCTGCCAGCTGCCACGGTGAGCTGGTGCTGTGGCAGCCATGCCTGAGCACGCCGGCCGATCCGCCGCTGCGCAACCCGATCGCCTCGGCCGGCTTGGCCTTGGCCTTCTCCGGCCCGGGTCACCATCTGGCCTGCGGAATGCTGGATCGCTCGTTGCTGGTATGGCCCCAGGGCTGCCACGGCCAACCTTGGCAGTTCAGCGGTTTTCCAGCCAAGGTGCGCCAGCTGGCCTGGAGTGAGCAGCCCGGCCGCCTGGCCCCGCTGCTGGCCAGCGCCGCCGCAGAGGCCGTGATCCTGTGGACACAGGTGAAGCAGGGTCCCAAGGCCTGGCAGCCTGAACCGTTGCTGTGGCACGAAAAACGCGTCAATGCCCTGGCCTTTGCGCCCGGGAGCACCCTGCTGGCCAGTGCCTCCAGCGACGGCACTGTGGCGCTCTGGGATGGTCGCGGGCGCATGTTGCAGCCGCTCGAGGGCCAGGGAAGCGACTTCAACGCTCTGGCTTGGCGACCGGATGGCCGCCACCTGGCCGCCGGTGATGCCAACGGGCGCTGGTGGCTGTGGCCGGTGGCGGTTCCGCCGCGCGAACGACAGAGCCAGCGCGCAGGGGCCGGCTTCAGATCTAAGCTTTAGAATGAGAACCATTATCATGATGTCATGCGGATGTGTCCTCCTGTCGGGCTCCCGATCCTGTTGAAGCTGGCCGGGGTGGTGATCGGGGCCTTGGTGTTGGCCGCCTGCGGCGCATCCCGTCAGAACGCCCCTGATGCAGCCGCTGACAAGGCCTTCAAGGTGGTCACCACCTTCCTCCCGATCACGCTGTTCACCCGAGCTGTGGCGGGCGACTGCGCCAGCGTCACCTCCCTGATCCCTCCCAACCTTGGCCCCCACGACTTTCAGGCCAAGCCGGGTGTCCTGACGGCCCTGCGCCAGGCCCGAGTGCTGGTGAAGAACGGCCTGGAGATGGAGGGGTTCCTCGACAAGCTCGTGGCCTCCGCAGGCAATTCCCAGCTCAAGGTGATTGATTCCAGCCGCGGCGTCACCACCCTGGAAACGGACCACCATGGCGAAGCCCATGGCAAGGAGCATGGGCATCACGATGATCACGGCTCTGCGCCTGGCCATGATCACGGTGCTGTGAATCCACACATCTGGCTGGATCCGCTGCGGGCGGTGCAGCAGGTGGAGACCATCCGCGATGGCCTGGTGAAGGCCGATCCCAGCTGCGCTGACGGTTACCGGCGCAACGCGGCCGCCTACACCGCCGAGCTGAAGCAGCTGAACAACGAGATCGCCGCTCAGCTCCAGCCCTATCGGGGCAAAACGTTCGTGGCCTTCCACGACTTCGCCCCCTACTTCGCCCAGCGCTATGGCCTCAAGGCTGCGTACCTGGTGGATGTGCCCGAGATCAATCCATCACCGGGTGATCTGCAGCGGGTGGCGGCCGCGGTGAAGGGCAGCCAGCTGAAGGCCCTGCTGAGCGAACCCCAGGAGGGCAACCGCTCCTTCAATGCCCTGGCTAAGGATCTAGGGGTGAAGGTGGTGGTGTTTGATCCGATGGAGACAGCCACGAAGGATGCCTCGCGCGATCCCTCCACCTATCTGAAGCTGATGCGACGCAACGTGGCTGATCTGCGCCAGGCCTTCGGGCAATGACAGACAGCGACCCAGTGCTGATAGTTGAGGGTCTGAGCGTTCGCCGTGGCGAGCAGCTCGCTGTGGAGCAGGTGAGCTTTGCGCTGCCCCGTGAAACCGATACGGCCCTGGTGGGTCCCAATGGTGCTGGCAAGAGCAGCCTGGTGGGCGCCCTGCTTGGCCTGCATCCCCGCGCCTCAGGCACCGTGCAGATCCTGGGCCACCCGCTCAGCCCGGCGGGCGAGTTGCCCCGGTCGGTGCGTGCACAGATTGCCTACCTGCCCCAGAGCCTGGCGTTGCAGGGGCGCTTCCCCCTCACGGTGGGGGAATTCGTGGGCTTTGGCTTTGATCCACCAGGCCTGAGCTTGGCCTGGCTGGGTAGCCGGCGCCGATCCGAGGCCGTGCAGCGTGCCCTGAAGCGAACCGGCTGCCAGGACCTGGCGGAACGCCGGCTCAGCGAGCTCTCAGGTGGTCAGATCAAGCGGGTGCTGCTGGCCTTCTGCGTGGTGCGACCCCGCCAGTTGCTGGTGCTCGATGAGGCGCAGGCGGGGCTGGATGCCCCCAGCAGCGAGCAGTTCCAGGAGCTGCTGCTGGAACTGCGCCGGCAGGAAGGCTGGACCGTGCTGCAGGTGTCGCACGATTTGGAGATGGTGCGTCGCAGC
>JBKDOZ010000323.1:0-15292 GCA_046342735.1 Synechococcaceae cyanobacterium | reverse complement strand
GTAGATCCCCATCAAGTGGTCCCGGTCAGGGTCAAAGGATGCCACCGCTGCTTCGAGAATCTGAAGACCAGACTTAGCGGCATTTTCGCCGGTGTAGTTGTCAGGCCTGGCAACCACAGTCCATCCTTCCTCTGCGATGGTGGGACCGCTTGGAGTTTGGGTCACGATTGGCTTGCCAGCTCCATCCGTTCCGGTGATGGCTTGCTCGCTTACTTTGTATGTGCCGCTAAGGAGCTGATTAAGGGTAGTGGCGTTTACATAGCTACTGCCACCAGCTGGGTTTCCTGCCCCAAGAACGATTTGCGGCTTGGCATCGAAGAGTATTTCGTCAAGAATGTTGTCAGTCAGGTCGAGGGGATGGCCATCGACGCCGAACTTACCGGCGTTTGACGACTCTTGGTATTTGTTCCGGCTGTTTACATTGGCAATAGCAGCTGCTGGCGTTGCGTGGTTGATCGGCACGGAGGTCACGACGCCACCGGATTTGCCCAACTCCTGTGCTTCCATCAGGATTGACTCGAAGCCATGCTCATGGATGTCAACCGAGATGGCACCGTTGTAGGTCTTGATGCCTCCGTAGAGGGTTGACGCTGTGTTGGCGGAGTCGGGGTAATCACCTTTGATATATTCAGGATCAAAGCCCTGGCCAGTTTGGCCGCGGTTCTCGTAATAATTTGGATCCCAGGGTGTCTCCCCGCCTTTCTTGCTGTCCCAATTCACAAATGTGACATCCGGATCAAAGGCAAAGCCTTCACGAACTGGTGATTCGCCGGTATTGTGTGTGCTGGTGCTGCCCTGTAGGGCGCTGTTGTCCACATCGCCGTCGATCTTTGTGGATCCAGTCGTAACGAGATTGAAGTTTTGGAAGGTTTGATAGGGGTTGCCGAAGCCCTTGCCCTCAGCGTAGTAGTCGTCGAGAGTGCGGTTGGCAAACAGTGACGATATTTCTTGGGTGCTTTTGCCTTGTCCCAGGAGGACGTTCACCTCTTTTTCGATTTCATTGTAGATGGCGCTTGCGCGACTCATCTCCCAGCCCATGCCATCGCCGATGATCAGGATGATATTCTTGGCCATGATGAAGAGGCGTGTGAATATTGGTTCCTTCTTATTAAAGCCGCGGCGCCCTGTGGGCTGTCGTGCTCTTCAATGCCTCTGATTGTGTTGTCGCTGACATGGGATCTCTGGCTTCAGTGGATTCTCTGTGCAGAGACGGCGTGGCATGGACTGAGCCTGCCGTAACAGGTAGGGCAACCCAGCGCTGATGCTTCTCAATCTTCTCATTGGCACTGCAGGTGACTATTCGTTGATGGCTTTATCGCTCGCGATTCGCGTTGGTGATCACCATGGAGGCTGCCGTGTACGCATGGCCTATGCCCTTGTCCATTGTTTGTTCTTGCTCTCGGGGAATGGCAAGTGTGATGTGATTCCGAGTCCATTGGCTCTGGCTTCGGACTATTGCATTGGTTGGATGGCCTGTATTTATTGTTCTCTTGGTTCGCGCTCATTTTGGTGTTGTTGCCTTTGTTGTCTTTGCGCCAGTGCTTCTCTTGGTCGATCGCGTCTGTGGTTAGAAAGGGGCATTCATGACCTGCGGGCACCTGCCCAGCCAACGCCCATCCTTTCAGCGCCCGCCTCCCCGCTGATTAACAGGCTGTTAAGACTGGCGTCACTGGTTGTCTGCCTTACCTCTCGACGTGACGTCAAAGCCACCACCACTGATTGAAGGCGGCGGCCTGGGCGATGGCTGCCCCCTGTGCGTCATGCATCGTCCAAAGCCGGGCCCCTTCGACGCGAAAGCGTTGGCCCCTGCTGTCCACCCTCACGCCGGCGTAGGAGCGGATTCCTTGCTGGCGCGCCCGGGCCAGGGCGATGTTCCGCTCGCCCCGCTCTGCGGACGCCGCACTGAGGCGCGACGGCATCCCCACCATCTCCCCCCAGCTCCGCCGCCAGAGGCTGAGGGCCGCGCGGTTGGCGTACACGAAGCGGGGATCGGCGCTGCCGTCGTGGGCGAGCACCACCGTGGCGGCGGCAAAGAGTTCCTGGGCGGCCTGGCGGGGGTCCCGCCCAGGCCCGGCGCCGGCCCAGAGGGGCCCGCCAAAGGCTTCCTGGTGGCTGCGCAGCAGCTGGGCCACCCAGGCCTGGCTGGTCGCGGAGAGCCAAGGGGGATCCCCCGCCGGCCCTGCGCCGCCGTTCACGCCCCGTCGCCGCCGGAGGCCATGGCCCGCGCCATCGCCAACTGCCCCAGGCGCTGGCTCTCCGCCAGCAGACGTTCCAGAAACACGCGGTTGGCATCGGGGAAGCGGGGCTCCACCGCCAACGGCAGCGGGCCGGCCCCATCGAGGCCCGATTCCCCCTCCAACGCCGGCGTGATCACCACCAGATCGGGGTCGAGCGGTGCGTCGTACCGCCACCAGCGCACCGGATCCCCCAGGGAGGGATGGAGGGGATGGGGGGGGTGTTCCACGCGCCCATCCGCCCCCTCCCGCCGCCGCCGGGCCAGCTCCGCCAGCAGCTGGGTGCGGGTGCGGCCCCGCAGCTGGAACAGCACGAAGGGATCCTCCGAGAAGCGATCCCCCATCAGGTAGAAGACGGCGCTGGTGTGCTTGCAGGGGTTGGCCTTGTCGGGGCAGGTGCACTCGCTGCGCACCTCCTGGAGCTTGAAGGGGAAGAGGCGGCGGCCGCTGGCGGCGAAGGCCCGCTCGATGTCCTGCGGCATGATCCCGGCCAGCAGCTGGGCCGACCAGCGGGCCTTCTGGCTGAGGGCTTCGAGCACGTAGCCCCAGTCCTCATCGTTGAGCACGTCGAGCCAGAGCTTCACCTTGTAGGGATCCTTCTCGGTGCCCTGCACGCGGGCGTGCACGCGGCGACCCTCGAAGCGGATCGAGAGGACGTTGCCGGAGCGGGCGTACTCCCAGGCGCGCTCCAGGCGTTTTTTGTAGCGGTAGGAGTTGATCAGCTCCATCCACTGCTCCACCCACCAGGGCTGCTGGCCCAGCCCTTGCTGGCCCAGCTGGGTGGTGATCGCGGAGGGGGTGACGGTCATGGCCGCCGGTGCGGGGAGATGGCCATTATCCCGCCTTGGCGCCCTTGGGTCTGCGGTGCGGGGATTTCGGACACGAACCAAGGGCAGAGTTGGGGAAAAAATAGCTTTGCGGGTCGCTGGCCCAGGCGCGGCTCGACGGTGCATCGACCCGCGGCTCCCGCTGGCTGATGGTCGACTTTCAGGGTGCGCGCTGTCCCGATGGCCGTCGCGTTGCCCGCGGCTCCAGCGCCTGCGCGGGCTTTGTGGTGCCGCGCACGGCTGCCGAGCGGCAGCGCGCGGAGGCGTGGGTGGCCGGCCGGCGGGCCCGACCCTGGCCGGAGGACTAGGGGCCCAAGGCGGAGAGACCTGGCGTTCCCGGCTTCGGGCTTCCCGGCTGTCGCGGCCAGCAAACGGTCACGTTTGCTTCCATCTGATCGGGATGAAGGATGGTGGCCTCTTTTGTGGGCCATCGCATGCACCCTTCCCTGGCTCAGCTCTGTCCTCACGTGCACGGCTGCTATCGGAGCTCATCTGTGACTTATGGGGCTGGGGATAGGGCTTGGGTTTTAAATTCTGTTTGCTGGGCATGTTTGACACGCGGTTTGCCCGTGGCGGGTGATATATTTCTGTCTTTCCCAAAAGGAAATGCTCTGCCTATAGGAAGATCGGGGGCGGCATCCCTGGGCTACAATGGGATGGAGAAAGCTGGCCCTTGCTGCCGATGGCTTGTCATTATCGCTTGCTTGACCAGCTGGATTCCTCCATCAGAGACCGGCTCCTGGAAGGCCACAGGGAGATCCATGTTGATGAGAGCCATCAGCTTATCTTTCAGTCTGATTGGGGGGATGAAGCCTACATTGTCTCTGCGGGAATCCTTAAGGCGCGCTGTTTTAATGTTCATGGTGATGAGGTTGTGGTTGCCTTGATGGGTGTCGGCGCTTTGATTGGTGAATTGGCGTTGCTTTCTTCGAAGCCGATCCGTACGGTGGACGTGGTGGCCTTGACCCCGGTCAAGTTGCTCAAGCTCCGCAAAAATGCCTTGCAGCGGGGGATGGAGGAGTCGCCGTCGCTGATCAAGGCCATCGCTGTGCTCCAGTCCCAGCGCCTCATTGCTCTCGGCGACCGTCTGATGCTGATGAACGAGGATGCCACCACCCGCCTGCTCGCCACCCTGCTTCAACTTGCCCTCCTCAATGGTGACGAGCCAAGTCCCACCAATGAGATCCCGTCGCTCCTGCAACAGGAGATCGCTACCCTGGCTGGGCTTTCCCGCAGCACGGCGTCCACCTTGATCAACAAAATGGTTGACAACGGCACTCTGGTTAAGTCGGCAACAGGCATGGCTTTTGCCTCCACAGATCCCCTGAGGAAGCGGGGGTTGCTTGCGAGCACTTAACTGTTTCTCGATCTTTTGCCGCCACAGAAGTCGTCTGTGAACATAGCTTCCGTGGGTGGACTGGCCATCTCTCGATGCTTTTAATATCGGTGAATGAGTTTTCTTCCCAGATATTGCATCTTTTGGTAAAGTCGCGTGATGCAGCACTGCTTGATAGAGGGGATTTGCCTTTTCTTGTGGATCCATGCTAGGAATTAGCCGCGAGTTCCGCCCCGGCTGCGCTTTGAGCCGAGTAGTCCCCCCAGCCTGTTGCCCAGCGGACAGATGGCTGACGTCTAGGTGACACGCTCCAATCGGCAATCCGACAAATGTCAGTCGGCTGCTGACTTCCCCCTACCCGCTTGTCCAGTAATACTCATAGCAGGCCGTACTCGCGGGGTCATCCTCTGAGCTCCGGCCGGTTGGGCCCATGAAAGGTTTGCAGCCTTGGGCCCAACCAACCAATCAACCAACCGGTCTGCAGGGCTTCCTGCTTCTCTGCTGGCTGATCACCCACCGACATTGCACTGAATAGGAGCAACTACGTAGGTATATCAAGACTGGCCACACTGGGGAACGTCACCTGCTCACGTTGTCTTCCTGCGGTCCCCCATCGATATTCGGTGAGAGAAACCTGGAACCATCCATGCTATTCTCTCGTGGTTGCGATGGCCCCACACTTTCCATCAGGTATGTCTACCAGTGCTGGGAGCGGCTTTCGGTTCCTTGTTTCTCTGGCAGCCGCGTCCTTGGTTGGCAGCCATCTCACAGTGATGGCCCAAGTCGCGCCGGGTGGTCTTGGTACAAGGGTCAATGGTAGCTTGTACGGCCGCTGTGCCATTGGCCACTGTTCTGTGAATGGTGGTACTACAGCAGGGAAGAATACATTTCATAGGCTTTCAGAGCTTGATACGCGATCGGGAGTCCGCAGCATTTTGGTTGATGCCAAGAACCGCCAGAATCTGTTTTTTGCTGTCTCCAGCCCCACTGGATCCTTCATCAACAAGCCCATTCATCTCACCAGCCCAGCCAATCTTTTCCTCCTTTCCCCCGGAGGCCTTTGGGTTGGACGTGGGGCCGAATTTTTCCAGGCTACTAATCTGCTGCTGAGCACCGGTGTTTCCATTGATCTTCCCGGCGGCCGATTCCATGCAATCAGCTCCACCTCCGAGGGTCTACTCGGCTTAGGTTCTTCTCCTGAGCTGCCACTGAATTTAGCCGCCGTCCCCGGCGATCTGCGGCCGCTCGTGATCGGACCTGCCGGGGCTCCATTGGTGATCAATCGTGCGGTCATCACGGGCAATCAGAGTGTGATGTTGGATGCTTCTTTGGGGCATCTCTCCATTTCTGACAGTCAAATCGATGCCCGAAAAGCATTGCGCCTCAGTGGAGGCGCGTTTGCGCTGACGAATGTTGACCTCTCTTCTGGCACTGCCGGCAAACGAGGCCCGATTGCAATCTATGCCAATTCTAATCTACCCCAAGCGAGTGGGATCGGAGCGCTCACAGAGTCTCGCCTTACCGGGAATCAAATCAGTATCGCAGCGGGCGATCTGAGTTTGCAAAATGTGCATATCTCGGCACCCAAGGGTTGGGTTGATCTCTACGCGAGAAATCCTGCGGGTCAGGCTGCAGGTTTGCGGATCGTCGATAGCAGTATCAACTTGTCCCCCAATCTTGCGGAGGATCTGTGGAGTCCTCAGATTATCTATGATGCCATCAATAATTCAACCATGGAGGCTAAGCGCAATCCTACGCCGCACATTGGTCTTTTCAGTGCTGGTGGCATCTCGGTGGAGCGGAGTACCCTCGATGCTTCCTTGTTGCTTCCAGCTTCAGCGGACACTTCGTTCACTCGTATTCTGGAGGCTCTGCCGGCTAAGGCGGGGGTTATTGTTGCTGAGTCGACGGGAAACATTAGGGTTGTAGGTTCTACGCTCCGTTCGGATGCTTCTCGTGGCATGTCCGGTGGTATCTCCATGGAGGCTGGGCGTGAGCTGTTTGGCCAACCTGCTCTGGGTAGTCTTGCTATCAATAACAGCTTGTTCTCTGCAAGTGGCGGGGCAGGATATGGCCTTATCCTTCTTCAATCGAACAATGGTTTGTCCGTTAAGGAATCAACCTTGCAGTCTGTTGTTGATCGCTCCCCACAGCTTCCTGGCGATAAGCGCAAAACTGCGGATGCCTATGCCTTCAGGGGCGGAAGAATAACGCTCAACAACCGCTCTAATTCTAAGCCGCTTGAGGTTGCTTCTTCTCGTATAGTTGTAAACCACCATACGTCAGGAGGGCCGCTTCGCAGTCCTTTCTATGGAGAGGCTAGCCCTGATGGGAAGTTTATTTCCTTTGGCGGTCAAGAGTTTGCGCTGAACAAGGGATATTCGTACTCCTATGCGGGTGGTTTTATCCAGCTGTACTCTAGGGGTGGGGTGACGATCGGTGAGAACTCTTTCCTTGATGCATCGAGTCGTGATCCGCTGTCGAACTTGCTGGAAGGTCTTGGTGGTCAGATTGTGGTGGCAAATTCTGGTGGTGCGGATATCCAGATTCAGCAATCTCGTTTCGAGGCGCGGAGCGGCGATTCTCTCGGTAACTATCGGCAGAATCTGAAAGCCGGTATGGTCTATGTCAGCGGTGATGGCAACGTTCGTCTGCATGACACCAGCATCGACGTGACACGCGGTGGACCCGTCAATTCCACAAATGCCGAAGTTCCTGATCCTTATCTTGCGGTTAAAGCGGGTGGTCTGCTCCGTATCTCAGGTGATAGTTCGTTAAAAGCCCAGTTCCCTGCCTCCAAATCGGGTCCGAAGCGAGATCCCTCTCTGCCCGTACGCGGAATCAGGCTCTCTGATCGTGCCATCCAGTCTCGGGGCACCCCTGATCCGTCTCCGCTGGACCCAGCCGAGAAGCTGGCTCGCAAGATTGGTGTCCCTGAGTTCTATATATTCCAGCTCACTTTAGCTGAATTCACTGAAGATGGGCTGCAGGACCAAGACTTGGATGATTTCTCTTTGTTGGATCCATCGACCTCCACTTACCTTAGTCTCTCAGGCGCTTATAGCGTCTCTGAAATGGACATGTCTTCTTCTTTGATTAACTCGGAAGTGGATCATCTCTCTGGCTTGGAACGTATTTCTCCAGCCGTTGCCCGTGCTCCAGTTCCTGGTTCCGACACTGAAGGTGCTCGGAAGGCTTTGGAGCTTATCAATAGATACGACTTCCGTCGAATTGTATCCGATGAAGTTCGCTTGGATCAGGCACCCATCACTTTTCAGGATGATGGGGTTCGCTCAAATCGGTTGTTTGGCTACTTCGATGAGCTTATGGTAAGAAACCGGCAATTCCTTCTTGATGTTTATAGCGCTTCTGCCGGCAGCCCAGCGTCTTTGGACTCCGACTATTCCTTCGTTGACTCTCCGCGTGTACTGGTTCCAGGGCCTCCTGTTCAGCCTGGCCAAGGTGAGGGTCTCTCTTTGCCTACGCTTAATCCGGGTGAAGATATAGAGAGTCAACTGTTGGAGCGTCAGCAGCAATCTCTTACGGATGCGGTTGCAAGCCTGGGTTTGCCTGTTGGCAGCGGCCGTGTGCATAGTGTGCCGGAGTTGCAGCAACACCTGCGTAGGATTACTGGCTTTCGAGCTGGTTTGCCAGTCGGCCAGCAGCTACTCCCTGTGGCTCCTTACCGCCCAGCCATTGTTCAGCTTTCCCTGGAGGAGCTTCCTGATAATCTTTTGCAGCTCACGGCGATTCTTCTCACCGCCAACGGCGAGCCGGTGAGCCGCAGCACAGTGTTACCCAAAGAGCGGTTTCAATCTGCCACCCGAGCCATGCAGACCCAGCTGGCCCGGCGGCAGTTCCAACCTGCGGATTCTGCTGATGCACCCTCTGCCCTTCTGGCGAGTTGGCTGTTGGCGCCGATCGCGGAACCGCTCCGTGCCAGCGGTGCCAATGCGTTGCTCCTTGCTGTGGATCGCGGTCTGCAGGCGATTCCCTATGCAGCTCTCCCCTTTGGCCAGCAGCCCCTGGGTCAATATTTTGCCCTCAGCATCTCACCTTCGCTCGGACTCCTTGATCTCGACTCCCGCGTAACCACACCCCCACGCCACTTGCTTGCCGCAGGAGCCAGCACCTTCGCCCAGCCCCTCGATCCGCTGCCTATGGTGCCCAGGGAGGTGCAGGCCCTGGCCGCAGAACTGCCCACCACCGTGCTGCTCGACGATGCCTTCACACCCGACGCCCTGCGCCAGCAGGCGGCCCAGGATCATCATGGCTTGCTCCATATCGCCACCCATGCTGATTTTCAGCCCGGACAGAGCGACGGTGGCCGTTTGTTCACGCGCCAGGGCAGTCTCAGCCTGGCTGAACTGGGCGCCAGCCTCCGCAGCCGCAACGAGGCTCGCCCCCTCGATCTGATCACCCTCAGCGCTTGCCACACCGCCCTCGGCGATGAGCAAAGTGAGCTGGGTTTCGTGGGCATGGCCCTTCAGGCCGGAGCCCGCAGTGCCCTCGGCAGCCTCTGGGAGGTGGATGACTCCGCCGCTGCTGCCTTCTTCGTTCAGTACTACCGCTATCTCCACGCAGGTTTTGGCAAGGATCAGGCTCTCCAGGCCACCGCGGCCGCGTTCCGCTCCGGGAGGGTGCGGTTGGAGGGTGACTTCCTGGTGGGTCCGCGCGTTCGTGGGGATGGGGACGCTTCGCTCGTTGCTGTGGTGGGGATGGATGAGCGCGAGCGACTGGCGGCGGGCCTGAGCCATCCCTATTTCTGGGCTGGAATGGTGCTCACGGGCAGCCCCTGGTAATCCCACCCCTTCCTTCGATGCTTCTGCTGGCCCAACTGGTCGCCCCCACCCTCCAGCCCGGCCCGGTGCGGTTACCTGCCGTCCCACCCGCGGACATCCAGCCCAGCCCCTTTTCGCCCATCTCTCCCCCAACCCCTTCGCCGCTCCCCCCAGATCCCCCTCCCTCCGACACCACCGCACCGGCTGTTCAAGGATTCATCCCCTTCAGTTCCGCTGCCCTGGCCCAGATCCTCGCGGGCTGCCGTGCCCTGCCATCCCCTCAGGAGCGCCTGCAAGCCTGTGCCGCCGCTCTCTCGGCTCGCTTGTTCAGCGATGGCTACATCAACAGCCGCGTGCAGATCCAGCCGGATCCCGCTCCCGGTGTGCTGCTGATCAAGCCCGGTCGCATCGAGCGGATCGACGTGGTGAGTGCCAGTGCCGCCCTGCGGCAGCGGATCAGCCGGATCATCCATCCCCTGCAGGGCCAGGTGATCCATCTGCCCACCCTCACCGCCAACCTCACCCAGCTGCAGCGCCTGCCAGGGGTGGGCCGGTTGCGCACCAGCCTGAATCGCGTGGCCCGTGACTCCACCCGCGGGGTTCTGTTGATCACCGTTGACCCCGCCTCCCAAGGCCTGCGCGGGGAGTTCTCCCTTCGCAATGACGGCAATGCCGGCAGCGGTCAGTTTCGAGGCCTCGGCACACTGGTGCAGAGCAGCCTTCTTCGCTCGGGCGACACCCTGTTGCTCTTCGGCGAAGTGAACACGGATTCAGACCCGGAACTCGGCTACAGCAGCTCGTCGCTGAGCTACAGCCTGCCGATCGCGGAGCCGCTCTCCTTCACGCTGGCCACCGGCCTCAGCCGGCGCACCCTGGTGGAGGCCGAGGAGCCATTGCGAGATCTTTCCTACCGCCAGTTGCAGCTCTTTGGCCAATTTGACTATACCTTTAAAGAAAGTCTTCGCGATCGTCTTTCCGGTTTCGTTGGCTTGAGCCTCAACCGCAGCGATGCATTCCTCGCTGGCGATCGGGCGCCGGTGATTGCCGGTGGTGGCGATGATGCCTGGTTGCGCAGCGGTTATGTGCGTTTCGGCATGGGCTATGAGATGGTGCGCCAGGGCTTTGTGATCGAAACCAGCCTGTACGGCTTGCAGGGGATCGGCGCCATCAGCACCACTGGGCAGCTTGATGAGCTCGCCTTTCTGGGCGTCGTGCCGGAAGATGCGCGCGCGATCGGTGCTCAGACTTCCCTGTCCTGGCTTGTGGTCCCAGGCTGGTTGCTGAACCTCCGCGTGGCCGGGCAAGGGGCCTTCGAGCCCCTCACCAATGCCATGGGCTTCAGCCTTGGCAGCGACAACGGCCTGCGCGGTCTGCCCGGCCAGGCGATCAGCGGCGACAGCGGCGTTCTCGGCTCCGCGGAGCTCGCCTGGAGCTTCTGGAGTCGCCCCAGTGATTCCCTCCAGCTCGTTCCCTTTCTGGGCGCCGGCAAGGTATGGACGGAAGTTCCCGGCGCTACCCTCACAGACTCGATCGGGGCCGGTGGTGTGTTGTTGCGTTGGAGCCGCGGTCGCCATGGCGAACTGGAGATCGGCTGGGTGAGGCAGTTTCAGGCTGAGTCACGCGTATTCTGGGAGAACTGGATTCTTGGCAATGGTCTTTACAGCAAAGTCGTCTACCGCTTTTAGTGGCTGTTCTCCCATCGCTGCCTCGTGTGTTGAGGGTCGCTCGGCAACTGCTGCCCGTTTCCTCAGCCCTGCTGCTGCTCTTGTTGTTGCGCCAGAGCGGCCTCGTCGAGCGGCTCAATCTCTTTGCCTACGATCTAGCCCTCCATCTCCGTCCCGCCCCTTCCGGTGCCAGCACGCCGGTGCGCATCGTGGGCATCGATGAGCAAGACCTTGCTCGCTACGGTTCGCCGCTTCCCGATCGCTGGCTCGCCGAGGCGGTGGATCGTCTGGATCGGCTCGGTGTCGCCGCCATCGGTCTCGACCTGTTTCGCGCCCAGCCCGTTGGCGTTGGTTGGCAGCGGCTGCACCACATGGCGGCCACCAACCCCCGGCTGGTTTCCGTTTTCTTCGACCTCGACGGACTGAAGGCCATTCCTGGCACGCCTCCCCATCGCCAGGCGGCGGCTGATCTTTATACCGATCCTCACGATGGTGTGCTGCGCCGTGATGTGCTGCAGATCACCACTGGGCCCCAGGCTTTCCCCGTTTCCCTCCCCGCCCGGTTGCTTCAGCTCGCCCAAGGCCGCCTCGATCCGCGCCATCCGGATCGCACGATTGCGCTGCCCCCATCCACCCTCATGGTTGGTGCTGGCGGCTACCTGCCCCAGGCAGGCGTCAGCGCGCCATCGGTGCACCAGCGCATGCTCGCCTTCCATGAACCCGGTAGTTTTCCTACCCTTTCCCTGCGTGATCTCCTGCACGACCCCATCGCCCCTGCCATCGTTCGGCAGTTGCGCGGCCGGATTGTTTTGATCGGGGTCGTGGCTCCCTCCAGTCGTGACACGTTCCCCGTGCCCTTTAGCCCTTGGCGATCCGACCAACGGCGCTTTCAGCTGTCTGGCGTTGAGATTCATGCCCACCGCGTGGCGGCGCTGCTGACCTTCGCAGGTGGACATGATCAGGGCATCCAGCCGGTTCCCGCCTCCGCCAACCTGCTGCTGTTGGCCCTTGCCATGGGCGCAGGTGTGGCTGTTGGTGAAGGCATTCGCAGCTTGCGGCGCAGCCTGGCCCTGGCCTTCGCTGGTGCTGTCTGTGGCGTGGTGTTGGCCACGGGGGCGTTGGCGCTTGGTTTCTGGTTCGACACCCTGCCCTTGTTCGCGTTCGCTCTGTTCGCCATCGCCGGTCTGGTCCGCCGTGCCAGTCAGCAACAGCTGCATGGCCTCCTGTTGGAGCAGCAGACCCTGCAGGCCCGCACGATGTTCGCGCGCTTCGTGTCGCGTCCGGTGGCCGAGGCACTGCTTGATCCCGCTGACCCCCACGCGCCCAGCCACCAGCTCCGCTACGTCACCGTGTTGACCAGTGATTTGCGCGGGTTCAGTTTGCTGAGCGCTGAGCACGAGCCGGCGGTGGTGTTGCGGCTTCTCAACCAGTATCTCGACGGGATGTTCGAGGTCGTGGAATCATTCGGTGGCACTATCGATGAGGTTCTAGGTGACGCAATCCTTGTTCTCTTTGGTGCGCCCTTTCCTCGCGCCGACCATGCTGAGGCAGCCGTTGCCTGCGCGCTTCGCATGCAGCTCGCCCTCCAGGAACTGAATCACCGCAACCGAGCCGATGGCCTCCCCGAGTTGGCCATGGGCATTGGTCTTTGCAGCGGTGAGGTGATGGCTGGCACCATCGGCTCCGGGCGTCGTGCCAAGTACGCGGTGGTGGGCACGGCCGTCAACCTCGCTACCAGCATCGAGGCCCTCACCGTGGGCGGGCAGGTGTTCGCGGCGGCCTCCACCATCCAGCGTGTGTCCGCCGATCTTCAGCTCGAACCCCTGCAGCCGCTCCCGATGAAGGGGAGTCCGGAGCCACTGCAGCTGTTCTCGGTTCGTGCCATCGGCGCTCCACACCAACTCGTGTTGCCTCCACCCCCTGCGGCTCCGCTGCCGCTCGCCCATCCGCTGCCGGTCGAGGTTTCGCTCATGGAGGGAAAGAGCCGTCTTGAGCCTTGGCTGGCAGCACGGATCACGCATTGGGGTGGAGGCCAGGCGCTGCTCTCGCTGCCCGTGGATTCGCTGCCTCCGTTCACCAATCTCGTGCTTCGCTTCAGGGAAACCGCCAGCTTTGCCTATGCCAAGGTCTGCGGGGCGGCGGAAGTGGGTGTGGAGATCGCGTTCACTTTTCTGCCGGAGTCTTTGCGGGAGTCTGCGCCGATGGCTCTGCCGATGGAGCCAGCTCCGTGGGTTCGCCCCCCCGACGCGGATCGATCCCCATCGACTTCGCCGTGAGTGACAGGCAGCGAACCGGCAGGCTGGACGGCAGGGTGGCGCTATTCTGTGGACTGAAATAACCCTCCAGATGTAGGGACTGCAGCAGGGGAACTGTGCTTACTTGCGCACCGCACGATTGCTGGAGCTTTATCGTCAACAAGGCAACGTTGTTGGATGCAGGAGGCACGCTCCTCTCCAGCAAGGTGCGCGCCGGCGGTTTCGAGGCGCGACATTGGGGAAAGGTTTCCCAGACCAGGACCTGCTGGAGTTCTGGACGATCCGGTGCCGGTGCCTGCAGCAGCCAGATTCCGGCCGGCATCGCTGGCAGAGTTTGCTCACCCACGAGTTCACCCCCGAGAGTTCGCAGCTGAATCGTCAGTGCTGTCGGCGTTTCGGAGGCACCTTGCAGTACGGCCAGTGTTCGGTTAAGGGCTGGCTCCCCGTATTCATTGCGTGGAACCAGATGGGCCCACTTCCGCAAACACATCTCGGCTGATCGACTGCCACCCGGTGTGCGGCAGCAGATCGTATGTTGCCGTTCCTTCGCCATCACCCCAGCCGGGAGCACCAGCAATAAGCCTGCTGCGATAGCAGCCAGCGCCGGCTGTGCGGGCAGGCCCTGCTCAGGACGCTTGCTTGTCGTTGGATTCCTCTCAGGGGCCATCGGGTGGGGGCTTGGGCGATGGGGGGAAACGGGTTGTCCCTGTGGCTGCTCCTCTCTCGGAATCAGGCTGCTTTCGCTACCAGTGTAGGCGATTCCATCCAAGGGTTTTTGCTCGCGCAGTGCATTGGCTCCCTGCCTTCTTGCCTTCCCCGCAGGCTCTGCTGCAGCCGCCTACAGGTCTTGCTTTGCTCCACCAAGGTGAACTTCTCCCAGGGGGCCTATGGCTTTGCCAAGCCTTTCATCTTGCGAACTTGCCTGAGCCTATTGCCCCCTCGGGACAATGGCGCCGCTCCAGCAGCCCGCTAGCTCCCCGCCGGCGGGTCGACGCAAGATGGAGAGGCCCCTCCCCTCCGCCATGGCCTCCCCTGACAGCGACCGCCTGGCCGTGCTGATCGACGCCGACAACGCCCAACCCGGGGTGGTGGGCGAGCTGCTGACGGAGGTGGCCAGCTACGGCACCGCCACCGTGAAGCGGGCCTACGGCGATTGGACCACGCCGCAGCTGGGGCGCTGGAAGGACGTGTTGCACGTGCACGCCATCCAGCCGGTGCAGCAGTTCAGCTACACCAGCGGCAAGAACGCCACCGATTCGGCCCTGATCATCGACGCGATGGACCTGCTGCACGGTGGCCGCGTCGATGGGTTCTGCCTGGTGTCATCGGACAGCGACTTCACGCGGCTGGCCACCCGCATCCGCGAAGCCGGCCAGGTGGTGTATGGCTTCGGCGAGCGCAAAACGCCCAAGCCGTTCGTGGCCGCCTGCGACAAGTTCATCTACACCGAGATCCTCAAGCGCCCGGAGGGCGGCAGCGGTGCCGCCAGCCCCACCCCTGCCGGAGCCAGTGGCGCCGGCCAGGCCAGTGAGGCCCTCGCCGGCAGCCTCAAGCAGCTTCGGCCGGCTTTGCAGGCGGCGATCGCCGCGGTGGATCAGGAGGACGGCTGGGCGCCCCTGGGCCAGGTGGGCACATGGCTGCTCAAGCACGACCCCTCCTTCGACGCCCGCAACTTCGGTTTCAAAAAGCTCAGCGACCTGGTGCGCGCCCAGAACCACCTCGACCTCAAGACCGTGCCGGGCAGCCAGGGCGCCCACCTCTACGTGAGGACGCGGGAGGGCTGAAGGTCGGCGGTGTTCTCCCCCTCCGCCAGCGTCACCAGCCGTTGGCCCTTCTCGTCCCAGAGCAGGTAGCCGAAGCAGGAGGGAATGTCGGCCAGGCCCAGGCGGTGGGCACCACTGAGCAGGTGGGCGTTGCGCTCGTGGCAGGCGCGCAGGCGGTAGTTGGGGATGCGCTCGCAGAGGTGGTGGATGCTGTGGAAGCCGATGTCGGCGGAAAACCAATGCAGGATCTGCGGCAGCTCCAGGTTGCTGCTGCCCTCCACCGCGCCGCGCAGGTAGTTCCAGTCGTCTGAGCCATGGGCGTAGGTGTCGGCGAAGTTGTGCTGCACAAAGAAGATGCAGATGAAGATCGCCGCGGAAAAACCCATCACCAGGGCGTAGCAGCTCCAGAACAGCCCAGCCCCCAACCAGCGG
>JBKDOZ010000322.1:0-10348 GCA_046342735.1 Synechococcaceae cyanobacterium | reverse complement strand
CACATAACTGCGGCCCGCATTGTTCCCTGCGGCTGGGGCGCTGTAGCGAGCCCCCACGATGAGATCAGCGAGGCCGTCGCCGTTGACATCGCCCGCACTGGCGACCGAAAAGCCGCTGAAATCGCCAGCGCCCTGTCCATTGATCACAAAGCCGCCGGTGCCTGTGGCGATGGCGGAGAGATTGATGGCGGCGGCGGATGTTTTGCCGAAGATCACATAAGTGCGGCCGGCATTAGAGCCTGCGGCTGGATCGCTGTAGGGAGCCCCCACGATGAGATCGGCGAGGCCGTCACCGTTGACATCACCCGCACTGGCGACCGAAAAACCGCTTTGATCGGAAGCGCCCTGTCCATTGATCACAAAGCCGCCGTTGCCAGCGGCGATGGCAGAGAGATCGACGGCGATGTAGGTGCCAAAGCCGATGCTCGGTGAACTGGCCCCAGCGCCTGGATTGCCGGCGGCATCGGTGTAGGAGCCAGCGGCGACGGAGATGATGGTGCTGCCAGCGCTGTTGGCTGTGGGTGTGAAGGTGGCGGTATAGATCTTGGGATCGGCGGAAAGGGAGAGATTGGTGATGGTGCCGCCGCCATCGCTCACGGAGATATCAACGGGTGAGAAGCCAACGGGTGCTTCTGAGAAGGTAAAGGAAATGGTTGCGGTTTCGCCGGCGTTGAGGAAGGGTTTATCGCTGGAGATCGAGAGTGTGGGGGGAAGGGTGTCGAAGGCGATGGCGGGAGAGGTGCCTCCAGCGCCGGGATTGCCAAAGACATCGGTGTAGGAGCCGGCGGCCACGGAGATGGTGGCGTTGCCTGTGCTGTTGGCCGTGGGTGTGAAGGTGGCGGTATAAACGTTGGGATCCGCCGTAACGGTGAGATTGGAGATGGTGCCGCCGCCGCTGCTGACGGAGATGTCGGCGGCGGAGAAGGAGGGGGCAGGGTTGCGGGAGAAGGAGAAGGTGAGGGTGGCGGTTTGGCCGGCCTTGAGGTTGAGGCGGTCGGTGGTGATCGATACGCCCATGGGGGCGGAGCCGCTGATGTTGCTGACGGTGGCAGCACGGAAGAAGGCGGCCGCTTGGTTGGTGGAGGCGGAGCGGATGTCTCCGTTGCCGGGCCGGTCGGCGCCGTTGGCGCTGCCGTAGGTGAGGGAAACGCTGGCCCCGGTGGCAATGGGGCTGGCGAGGGAGAAGAGGATGGTGGTGCCGTCGGAGCTGAGGGAGGCGGCGGTGCTGCTGGCCAGTACCCGCCGGCCATTCACGAGCACCGCGAAGCGATTGATGCTGGGGAGGGTGGCGCTGAGGATCTCGCTGAAGCGGAGGGCCACGGAGGAGCCGTCGACAGCCAGCTCAAGCAGGGTGGGGATGGCCATGGGGAGGGGTGCAGCTCAACGGCGCGGGTGATGGAAGGCGCCAGGGCGAGGAGCTGCCCACCAGCGTCTCAAGTACGACCGTAAACAGGCACTGGCCTCGCTGCCAATCGATGCGAAAGCTGCTTTGTTTTTCTTGGTGATTGCAGTGGCTGCAATCGGCCTGCGAAAGCTACCGGGGCAACGTGGAGAATTCAGCCAATGGAACGGCCGCCGCCACCGCTCGCCATCGCCCGCGCTGGGCGCAGCCGGCGACGCAGGCGCTGGACGCTGTGGAAGGCGGCGGCGGCGCCGGCGATCGGCAGGGGCGCGGGAACGGGGGTTGGGTCGATCTGGAGCTCCAGGCTGTCGGCGGTGGGGCCGCTGCCCCAGGACCAGGTGTAGGTAAGCCCGGAGGTGAGTCCCAGCTGGGCCAGGGTGACGTTGGTGTAGGTGGTGCGGCCGCTGATGGTGGTGCCGGAGACGTAGGTGCTGGGGAGAACGAGGCGGATATCGGCGGGGTTGCTGCTGGTGAGAATGCCGAAGAGCTTGCCGAAGCTCAGGGTGGAGCCAGGGTCGGGATATTCGAAAACAGCTGGATCACTCCCGAAGCTGCTCGGGCCGCTGAGATTGCTCCAGAGGCTGACGTTGCCGTCGGAGAAGGCGGCAGGGCCGGCATACACCTGCACCGGGCTGAGAACGTTGGTCCAAGTGGCCTCGGTGCCCATAGAGGTGAGGCCTGCGGTTTTGGCGGAGCCGCGCCCGTTGACAACCACATCGGGACCCGCCTGTAGCACTTTGAGAGTGACCAGGGCTTGGGCTGGTGCAGCGCCGATCAAGGCAAGAAAGCCACCAAGAAGAAGGAATCGGAGGCTATGGCGCGCAGGCATCGGGAAGGGTCCGGGCTGGGACCTGATAAATACTGCGAAGATCTTAGGTGCAAAATTGCGAAGTGGTTGGGGTGGCGGGTTTGGGACTGGCTCCCTTTGTTCGCCGCATGGGTCCCTTGCTGAGACGGCTGACGCGCTTCCAGCCGATGGCAGGCGACCCTCAGGCGCCGGGCAGGGGGGGCACCTGGAAGGCGGAGAGCAGGGAGATCCCTTCTGCGGAGTTGGGCTCGATGAGACCGGAAGCGGATTGCCAGCCCCAGTTGGCGTTGAGATTCCAGAAGTGGAGTTTGTTGGTGGGGTTGTAGCGGAACAGGATTTTGTTGGCCCCGGCCACGGATTCCGCGGCGATCATCTGCCAGGCGGTGGTGGCGCTGCCGGTGTCGGCGCCATAGGGTGAGGAAACGGGGAGGAAGGAGGAGCCCACCTGCACAACGGCAAGGCCATTGCTGCGGCGGATCAGAGAAGCGGTGCCCTTCCCCTCAATCAAGCTGTCTTCATTGCGGATCGTGAGGACCACCGCTTCAGGCGTGGCGATGGCGTAACTGGGAGCTGATTCCAGCTGAATCGAGATGGTTTCGTCCGCTTCCGGGGCCGCGTCGTCGAGCACCGTCAGAGTCAAGGAGGCGCTGCTTTGCCCCACCGCGAAGTCGATCGGCCAGCTGGTGCCGGCGGCCGGATCGACCAGGCCGCTGTAATCGGATCCCCGGGTTGCGCTGCCGCCCACGGAGAAGAAGGCCTGCAGGGGCGCGGCGAGGGAGCCGCTGCGGTGAAAGGTGACGCTGAAGGTCGCTCCTGATTCCTCCGAGGCGGTTAGCGGGCTGACGGCCACGCTGAGCGCCGGACGTTCCGGGATTGGCGGTTGCCACTCCACGGCGCCGATGTCCACCCGTACGCCATCCACCCGCTGGAACGGCCTGCCGCGCTGGTCCCATGGGAAGGGATCGGTGCTGTCGCCATCCTGGTCATCATCGTTTTGGTCGAAGGGGATCAGGGTGTTGTCGCCGCCATCGATGGCGGGACTGCCGGGGAGGAGGGCATGGCTGAGGACGCCGCCGCCGTTGTCGGCGAGATCCGCGAGGAGGGGATCGAGGCCCACCTGATCGGAACCCTGGCCCACCGTGCCGCTGGCCCCGGCGAGGCTGCCGATGAGATTGAAGGCATCGCCGCGGAAGCTGCCGGTGAGATCCGGTTTGTCGCCGAAGGTTTGATCGGTCTTGACATTGCCGGCAACGATGGAGTTACGGAGCGTGACCCCATTGGCACGACCTTCATTGCTGATGCCTCCGGCATAGTTGAGGATGCCGCTAAAAGTGTTGGCCGTAACCGTGCTGTTGACGAGTGTGGCCAGGCCGCCATCATTCGCGATGCCACCGGCTCCGCCGAGGGAGGCGGCATTGCCACTCACGGTGGTGTTCAGGAGGCTGAGCTGGGCGGTGCTGTAGTTGTTCATGATTCCACCCCCTGACTTCGCGGTATTGCCAATCACTGAGGTGTTAATCAGAGTGGCTGTTCTGCTATTGCGGAGCCCACCGCCGAAGGAGCCGCCATCGTTGCCGGCGATGGTGGAGTTTCGCACGATGAGAGTGCCATCGTTCTGAATGCCACCTCCGGCGGGGCCCGGGCCAGCGGCCGTGTTGTCTGTGATGAAGCTGTTCGTATCGATCTGGAGAAAACCGCTGTTTTGAATGCCGCCACCCCGCTCCGCCAGATTGTGATGGATAGCGGTTGCCTCCAGGCTGACAACAGCGGAGGTGGCGATGCGAATCGCTCCACCACTGGCTGTGCTGGCACCCCCGGTGAGACTGAGGTTGCGCAGGTTGAGCCGTGAGTCGGTGCGGGCATCGAAGATGCGGTCGGTTTGCAGCAATCGGGAGGCATCGATCGTGGCCGGCTGCGGCCCGCTGGCGCTGATCAGCAGGGGCGCGGTTCGACTGGCGATGTCCAGGTCTCCGGTGCGGCTTGCCTCTTCATCGACGCCACTGGCTGTGAGCTCATAGACAAGGCCGCCCGTCAGAGCGATCTCATAGGCTGCGGCAGGATTGGCGTTGGCCAGCAGAATCGCTTCGCGCAGGGAGAGACCATGGGCCTCCGTTCCGTCCGTCTGGTCGACGGTGGTGGTGACCGTCAAAAACGTGGCCACCTGCCCATCACGGATGCTGCCCACCAGTCGGGCCGGACTGCCGATGGCATAGCCGGCATCGGGCTCGATGCTGATCCCAATGGTGTCCTCCACCTCGGGCTGCGTGTCGACGATGGGCAGCAGATCCAGGCTTGCCGAAGTGGCTCCGGCCGCGATCACAATCTCCCGGGTACCTGAGCCAGCGGGCAGGCCGAGAAAGTCTTCCCCGGCCACGGCAGTGCCGGACAGGCTGTACACCACCCGGAGCGGGCCGGTGCTGGGACCCGATCGCGACAGGGTGGCGCGCATGGCCCGGCCGCCGGATTCGCTGACGACAGCCGGGGAGAGGTTCAGGGTCACGAGAGGGAGATCATCGTTGCTGATGCTTCCTTTGACGAAGGCACGGCTGTTGACCGCATAGCCTGCTCCAGCCATCAAGGAGATCTCCACGGATTCCTCACCCTCGGGAAGGCGATCGGCGATCGGCAGGAGAGAAAGAACGGCCGTGTCAGCACCGGCGCTGAATAGCACGCTGCCTTCGTGATTCATCAGCTCTGGTGCACCGCTCACGCGGTAATCCACCCCTTCCAGGGCCTCGCCTGCCCCGCTGTAGCGACCGGCCAGGGGGTCCAGCAGCGGCCCACTGCGATGCATGATCACACGCAGAGGTGTGCCCAGGTCTTCCGCGACGCTGGGGCGGGCCAGGCTGATGGACACCTCGGTTCGCTGTGCTGCGACCGGCTGCACTTCCACGGACCCAATATCCACGTGCGCACCCTGGAGTCGCAGGAATCCACGGCCGCGCTGGTCCCATGGGAACGGATCGGTGCTGTCGCCGTCCTGGTCGTCATCGAGTTGATCGATGGGGATCAGGGTGTTGTCGCCGCCATCGATGGCGGGACTGCCGGGGAGGAGGGCATGGCTGAGGCGGCCGCCGCCGTTGTCGGCGAGATCCGCGAGGAGGGGATCGAGGCCCACCTGATCGGAACCCTGGCCTACGGTGCCGCTGGCCCCGCTGAGGCTGCCGATGAGGTTGAAGGCATCACCGCGGATGCTGCCGGTGAGATCTGGTTTGTTGCCGAAGGTTTGATCGGTTTTGACATTGCCGGCAACGATGGAGTTGCGGAGCGTGACCCCATTGGCACGATCTTCATTGCTGATGCCTCCGGCATAGCCGAGGATGCCGCTAAAGATGTTGGTCGTAACCGTGCTGTTGACGAGTGTGGCCAGGCCGCCATCATTGGCGATGCCACCGGCTCCGCCGAGGGAGGCGGTATTGCCACTCACGGTGGTGTTCAGGAGGCTGAGCTGGGCGGAGCCGTAGGTGTTCATGATCCCGCCTCCCGAATTGGCCGTGTTGCCAATCACGGAGGTATTGATCAAGGTGGCTGTTTTGCTATTGCGGAGCCCACCGCCGAAGGATCCGCCATCGTTGCCGGCGATGGTGGAGTCGCGCATCATCAGGGTGCCATCATTGTGAATGCCACCTCCAGAGGGGGCAAAGCCGCTGGCAATGTTCGCGGATACGCTGCTGCCAGTTGTCAGATAGAGCGTGCCAGAGTTGCTGATGCCTCCACCTCTTACTCCCTGATTGTTTGCTATCTCGCTGCTCGCCACATAGGCAAAGCCCCCTTGGGCGATGCGCAGGCCGCCTCCGTTGTCGCTGGTGATGCCACCGCTGATTGTGAGCCTATCGAGCGCCAGGAGGCCCCCTGGGCTCACATCCAATACCCGGTCTGTGATCAGGAGCCTGGAGGCGTTGATGATCGCGTTGCCCACCCCGGTGGCTTCGATCGTCAGGATCCGCGTACGTGCGCTGATATCGAGGTCGCCCAGAAAGCCAAGATCCTCATCTGCGCCGCTCGCCGCCAGGAAATAGGTGCTGCCGCCCGCCAGCTGGATGGTGTATTCCTGATCGGGATTGGCGTTGGCCAGCAGAATCGCTTCCCGCAGGGATAGGCCATTGCTGGCGCTGCCATCGGTCTGATCGGCGCTGGTCGTGACCACCAGCAGCGTGGCGCCGCCGGGAATCGCCGCCGCTTCCCCCACCGATGGGCTGCCGTCGTTGAGGCGCACCATTACCTCGTCGTTCTCGTTCCCCAGCCGCCGCCGCTCCTGATCGTCCAACGCAGGCCCCAGCAGAAGCCGCGCCAGCAGCTCCCCCTCATCGCCGGGGGTTTCGCTGCTGTTGATCTGGTGGTCGAGCCAGTGGCCGAGCTCCTCCGTCAGCACCGCCAAGGCGGCCTCCTCTGGCTGGCTCGCCAACCAGTCGGCATTGAGGTAGATGGTGGCGGTGCTCCTTACGTAGGCCCCGGCTACCCCGGGCAGCGATGGGCCCGGCAGGGTGGCAAGCGCCGGCAGGCGGGAGAAATCGCCACGGGCCCAGGCCCCATTCAGGCTGCTCAGTGTGTGCGAAGGTCCCGCCAGGCCGAGGGCCTCGCCGGCCGCCCGCTCCAGGGAGCCGCTGCTGGCCCAGTGGCGCAACCTCTGCTGCAGGATCGCCAGGAGGCTCGATGGGGAGGGCGATGGGCTATTCATCCGCATTCCTGTCCAATTGCGCATACCTTACAGACGTGTGACTCCTGGGCTGGGTTGCGAAAACTGCCGCTGGATAGGCGCCATCCCACGATCTTGAACGCGCGTGGATTCTTTGGCTTTGGCTGCATCCTCGCCGGCCCGCCCGCTCGCCGCCTAGGAAGGAGCCATGGAGTCCTTCGACCATCTCCCGGTTCTGGCCGATGCGGTGCGGCCGGTGTTCGCCGCCCTGCCCCCGGGGCTGGTCGGCGCGCCGCGGCTGATCGACGCCACCCTTGGCGGCGGTGGCCATAGCGCCCTGCTGCTGGCGGACCACCCCGAGCTGGAGCTGATCGGCCTCGACCAGGACCCCACCGCCCGCGCCGCCGCCGCCGAGCGCCTGGAGCCCTTCGGCGATCGGGTGCGGATCGTGGCCACCAACTTCGCCGATTTTCAGCCCGAGGCGCCTGTGAACGCGGTGCTGGCCGACCTGGGCGTCAGCAGCCCCCAGCTCGATCGGCCCGAGCGCGGCTTCAGCTTCCGTGCCGATGGGCCGATCGACATGCGCATGAACCCCGAAGGCGGCGAGACGGCCGCCGCCCTGCTCGATCGCCTGGAGGAGGGGGCCCTAGCGGATCTGCTCTTCCAGCTCGGAGAGGAGCGCTTATCGCGGCGCATTGCCCGCCGCCTGGTGGCCGAGCGGGCCGAGCGGCCCTGGGCGGAGCGCAGCACCGCCGAGCTGGCCTACGCGATCGCCGGCTGCTACCCACCCGCCGCCCGCCGCGGCCGCATCCATCCGGCCACCCGCAGCTTCCAGGCCCTGCGCATCGCCGTCAACGACGAACTCGGCGCCCTGGAGCGCCTGCTGCAGCGCGCCCCCGATTGGTTGGTGCCCGGCGGCCTGCTGGCAATCATCAGCTTCCATTCCCTCGAAGATCGCCGCGTCAAGCGCGCCTTCCTCGATGACCCGCGGCTGGAGCGGGTCACCCGCAAGGCGGGGGTGGCGGAGGAGGCGGCGCGGGAGGCGTAGCCCCGCAGCCGCTCCGCCAAGCTGCGGGTGGCTCGCCGACTCCCGTGATGGACGCCCTGCTCGACCCGATCCGCAGCCTCCTGGCCTCGGTGCGCCCCACCGACGTGGCCTGGTGGGTGGCGCTGCTGATCCAGCTGGTCGCCATCCCCGGCACGCTGCTGCCGGTGCTGCCTGGCCTGGCCCTGCTGCCCCTCGGGGCGCTGGTGTGGTGCCTGGCGGCGGGCTGGAGCGTGGCCTGGCCCACCCTGGCGTTGGCGGCGGTGCTGCTGCTGCTGGGTTGGGGCGCCGACGCCCTGGGCCTGATGCTCGGCGCCGCCCGCATGCAGGCCACCCGTTGGGCCTACATCGGCTCGGGGTTGGGGTTGATCGCTGGTCTGTTCGGGCTGCTGCCGGCCCTGCCCGTGGGCGGGCCGCTGGTGGGGGCCCTGGTGGGGCCGCTGCTGGGGGCCAGCCTCGGGGAGCTGCTCACCGCCCCCACCTCGCTCGGCCCGATGGGGTTGCTGCGGCTGCGCCGCTCGCTGCTGGTGGGTCTGGCGGTGGTCACCGGCATGCTCGTCAGTCGCCTGGCCCAGGCCGTGTTGGCGGTGGTGGGGGTGGCGGGTTTCGTGGTGCTCAGCACCCGGCTTCCCGGCTGAGGTGCCAGGTGGACGCCGTGCCCAGGCAGATCGCCAGGGGCAGCCCCACCACCACCCCCAGCAGCGGCTGCACCCCGCCGCTCAGCCCCAGCGCCGCCATCTGCACCGCGGCGAGCACCAGCATCGCCCCGGGTCGGTGTCGCACCAGGCCCAGGCTGCGCCGCGCACTCGCCAACAGCGGCCGCCCCTCGAGGGCCAGCAGTGGCCCGAGCGGCAGCAGGTGGAGCAGCACCAGGGCCGGCCCAAGGGGCAGCAGGGCCACCACCAGGGCGGTGATCGGATCGCTGGCGGGGGCGAAGCGGGCCAGCAGGATCACCAGGCCATAGCCGGGTAGGGCGGCGAGCAGCATCAGTCCGATCCCCAGCAGCGAGCCCCCCAGCAGTCGCCGGCAGCCGCGCCCATCGCGCCGCAGGAGCAGTCGCAGCCCCGGCCGATCCCCCCGCAGCCGGGCGGCCGCCCCCCGCAGCAGCCCGTTCACGCCCCAGAGCAGCAGCAGCGGCACCGCCAGGCGCCCCACTGGCGCCAGCGCCCCCCGCAGCAGGGTGGTGAGCCCCAGCAGCCCCGCCAGCAGCAGGGTGAAGCTCCCCAAGGGCAGGACGGTGCGGCGAAACAGGCGCCAGCCATCGCGGAGGCTCGCCTGCACCAGGCGCTCGCCGCCGCTCATGGCTGGGTCTCCAGCAGCCCGGTGCGGTCGCGGTTGCCGAACAGCTGGCGGTAAGCGGCGGTGGAGCTGCAGGCCACCACGGGCACGGCCACAAACACCCCCACCACCCCGGCCAGCAGCCCCAGCAGCAACACCAACAGCTGCACCAGCCACAGGCCCAGCACCGAGGGCCAGCGGGGATCCACGATTCGGCGGCCGCGCTCCAGGGTGGCCAACGATCCCGGCCCCTCCAGCAGGGCGATGGGCCCCAGGAACCTCTGGCTCACCAGCAGGTACAGCAGCCCGGGGATCGGCAGCAGCGCCACCACCAGCGCCAGCTCCTCGCTCAACAGGCTCACCGCCGCCTCCAGCAGCGCCAGCAGCAGCACCGCCCCGAACGTCAACCCCGCCAGGGTGAGCAGGGCCCCGAGCAGGCGCCCCAGGGCGCGGAGGTCGGGGCGAAGGAAGCAGGCGGCCCCCGGGCGACTTCCCTCCAAGGCGGTCCAGCTGGCGCGCACGAAGCCGCACAGCGCCCAGAGATTCAGCGCCAGCCAGGCCAGCACCCCGGCCGCCACGAAGATCCAGTCGGCGGGGGCGATACCCCCCAGCGGGTCGGTGCGGCGATCGAGCAGGGGGTGGCACAGCGCCTGGAGCCCCGTGATCAGCACGGTGAAGGCCACGAACCGCCCAGGCGCCCTGTGGAAGGCCCGCCATCCCTCCCGCAGCGCCCGGGCCACATCGAGGCCGGCGGGGGCGGCGCGGGCGTTCATCGGGGGGGAACGGTCGAGACTCACGCTAGCGAGGGCTGGTGGCGCAGACCGATCACCGCCTCCCGCACCACGGCGACGGCCCGCTCGATCTCAGCCCGCTCGGTGCCGCGGCCCAGCCCGAAGCGGACCGTGGCGGCGGCCTCGGCCCGGCTGCGCCCCAGGGCCGCCAGCACGTGGGAGGGTTCGCCCTGGCTGCAGGCCGAGCCGCTGCTCACCGCCAGGCTGCGCCGCAGCTCCCGGTGCAGCCGGCCCCCGTCCACCCCGCCGATGGTGACGTTGAGGTTGTGGGGCAGGCGGGCCGCCAGGCTGCCGTTCACCGTGACCCCGCCCAGCGCCTGCAGCCCCGCCAGCAGCTGATCGCGCAGCGCCCCCAGCCGCTCCGCCCGCTCCTGCCGGTCGGCGAGGG
>JBKDOZ010000321.1:0-7882 GCA_046342735.1 Synechococcaceae cyanobacterium | reverse complement strand
CTGGAGCAGGTGGCCACCGCCGGGATCGACAACCTCACGGTGCCGTTGGCGGTGGCGGCCCTGTGGCAGCGGCTGGCCTGAAGAGCACAGCAACCAGCGGCGGTGATCTCAAACCCGCAGCAGGAGCTCGCAGCGTCGCGTCCAATCGCGCTGGGTACCCAGACCCGCCACCAGAAGGCAATCGGCGGGCTCCTCGCGCAGGCGCAGCTGCCACTGGCGGATCAGATCGGCCCGCTCCATCCAGACATCGAGAATCGTGCGCTGGATGCCTTCCAGATCCCAGCTGCGCTGGCGGGCGGTATCGAAGGCCCAGGCGAGCAGCTCATCGAGGGTGAAGGGGCGGAAGCCAGCGAAGGCGGGACCGCGCAGGATTTCCTCGCCCTCGGCACTGCCGTCAAACCCGCTCTGCGGCTCCAGGCTGCTTTGCTGTTCGAAATAGAAGAGCTGCAGGGGATCGGAGAGACCACAGAACTGCACCAGATAGGTCATGGCAGGAGCTGCTCCAATCGGAAGGAGGCTCAGGGTAGGCAGCATGAGCCGATCAACTGTTCAGGGAGAACAATGAAGGTTATTTCGTTGCCATACGTGGCTTTCTTGACAAGTTAGCACTCTCACTTTGCGAGTGCTAACTATGTGGGAGCAGCCCCTCAGACCGCCGCCAGCTGGCGGGAGCGGGCCGTGCGCACCGCTTCCGCCAGCTCCTCGAGCAGCCCCAGGGTGGTGGGCAGGTCGAGGCAGGCGTCGGTGATGCTCTGGCCGTAGGTGAGGGAGGAGAGGTCGGCGGGGATCTTCTGGTTGCCGGCCACCAGATGACTCTCGATCATCACGCCCATCACCTGGCGTGAGCCCGATGCCACCTGGGTGGCGATGGAGCGCAGCACGTCCGACTGACGGCGATAGTCCTTGTTGGAGTTGCCGTGGCTGCAATCCACCATCAGCCGCGGCGGCAGACCGTCCTGCGTCAGCTGGGCGGAGGCGGCCTCGATGGCCTCGGGCTGGTAATTGGGGCCGCCCTTGCCGCCCCGCAGCACCAGATGGCCATCGGGGTTGCCGGTGGTGCTCACGATCGCCGCCTGGCCGTCGGCGTTGATGCCCAGAAAATGGTGGGGACGGGCCGCGGCCTCCATCGCATTGATCGCCGTGGTGGCACTGCCATCGGTGCCGTTCTTGAAGCCGATCGGCATCGAGAGCCCGGAGGCCATCTCGCGGTGGGTCTGGCTTTCGGTGGTGCGCGCGCCGATGGCCGTCCAGCTGATCAGGTCGGCGATGTACTGCGGCACCACCGGATCGAGCAGCTCGGTGGCGGCAGGCAGGTTGCGCTCCGCCAGGTGGAGCAGCAGGGCCCGGGCCCGGCGCAGGCCGGTGTTGATGTCGTAGCTGCCGTCGAGGTGGGGGTCGTTGATCAGCCCTTTCCAGCCCACCGTGGTGCGTGGCTTCTCGAAATACACCCGCATCACCACCTCCAGATCCTCACGATGGCGGTGATGGGCCGCGGCGATCGCATCGGCGTATTCGCGGGCCGCGTCTACGTCATGCACGGAGCAGGGGCCCACGATCACCAGCAGACGGGGATCGCCGGCGTGCAGGATCGCCTTGATCCGCTCCCGGGCCTGCTGCACGGTGCGCGCCGCGGCTTCACTGATCGGCAGCTCGCGGTGCAGCGCCGCCGGGGGCACCAGCGGCCGGGTCTCCACCACGTGGAGATCGGAGGTGGGGATCATGGACCGGCGGCGCAGGACAACAGCACAAACGGCAGCCTAGGAGCGGACCCCCCATCGGGTTGGCCGCAGGCACGGCCGGACGGGGCCTCGCAGGGCCGGCGCCGGGGCAGCGCCAGGCCAACACAACGCCGCGCACGGGAGGGCCTTCAGAAGGGAATCGGCATCTCCGCATCGGCCGGCAGCGGGGCGCAGGCGGCCACCCGCTGGGCCACCACCGGGCCGATCACCACGATCGCGGGCGAGGCGAATCCCTCCTGCCGCACCCGCTCCGCCAGCTCCGCGAGGGGGGCCAGCAGCAGGCGCTGCCCCACCACCGTGCCCTGCTGGATCACCGCCGCGGGGGTGTCGGCGGCCAGGCCACCGGCCTGCAGCTCGGCGCAGATCGCCGCCAGGTTATGCAGCCCCATGTAGATCACCAGGCCGTCGCTGCTGCGGGCCAGGCCGCGCCAGTCGACCCCGGGGCGCCCCTTGTCGATCTCCTCATGGCCGGTCACGAAGGTGACGCTCGAACCGGCCCGGCGATGGGTGACCGGGATGCCCGCATAGGCCGGCGCCGCGATGCCCGCCGTCACCCCGGGCACCACCTCCACCGGCACCCCGCGGGCCACCAGGTGGGCCGCCTCCTCGCCGCCGCGGCCGAAGAGGAAGGGGTCGCCCCCCTTGAGGCGCACGATCGTGCGATGGCGGCCGGCCAGCTCCACCAGCACGGCGTTGGTGCTGACCTGGGGAACCGAATGGTGGCCGCGGCGCTTGCCCACGAAGTGGCGCTCGCAGTGGGGCGGCACCAGATCGAGCAGGGCGCGGGGCACCAGGGAGTCGTAGACGAGGGCATCGCATTGGCTCAGCAGCCGATGGGCCCGCAGGGTGAGCAGGTCCGGGTCGCCGGGGCCGGCGCCCACCAGGTACACGGTGCCGGGTTGGGGGTGATCGCTCATGGCAGGGCCTCCAGGGCCTCCAGCAGCGCCTGACGCAGCCGGGGCCGCGCCAGCAGCGGAGCGGCCGCGGCGGCACCGAGCCGGGGGGTGAGCGCCTCGGTGAGACGGTTGGCCGCCAGGGCCAGGGGCAGGACGGGGCCGCGGATCGCCAGGGCCAACTCCTCAGGATCGGCCGAACTGTATGGAGCGGCCTGGCAGAGCGCGTCGCAGCGGCGTTCCAGATGGCGCAGGTAGCGGTGGGGCAGGGCCCCCTCCAGGGGGTGGTGGAGCAGCCGCGGACGCTCCGCCGCCGCCGCCAGGGCATCCACCTCCTGGGCGAGCGCCCGCTGCCAGGCCCCCCAAGCCCCCAGGAAGGGCCAGCGGCGCACCGGCCCGAGGCCCCGCAGGCCCGCCACCAGCGGCGGCAGATCCTCACGGGCATGTCCGCCGGGCAACAGCAGCAGCGGCACCACCCCCAACGGCCGCTCCCCCTGCGGCGGCGGGGCCGGGGCCGGATCGGTGAGGGCACGCAGGGCCACCGACGCCCCCCGCCGCCGCTCCAGCTCCGCCGCCAGTTCCTCCAACTCCCGCGGCACCAGGCCCCCGGAGCGGCCATGCACCACCAGGAGCAGCGGGGCAGCAGGAAGGGAGCGCAGGCGCCGCTCCAGGCGCTCCGCCAGCGCCGGCGCCAGGGCCCGCTGCCGCAGGGGCACCAGGGCGCGGCGCGCCTCGGGCAGGCGCACCAGGGCATCGACGGCGGCGGCCGCCAGGGTGGGATCAAGATCGGCCGCCAGCGCGGCCAGGGCCTGGCGGAGGGGGGGCAGGGGCCAGGCGCTCAGGCCCAGGCACAGCCCCTCCAGCGCCGCCCGGCGCAGGGGTGTGGGCTCAGGCCCGAGGGCAACGGCCGCCAGCTGGGGGAAGTCGGCGGGATCGCGCTGGTGGCCCAGGAGTGGCAACAGCGCGGCCTGGCGCAGAGGCGAGGGCCCAGCGGCGAGGCCCTGGCGCAGCAGGGCCGCCACCGGGGCCTGGCGGCGCCGCAGCACCAGGGCCGGCAGCTGGGGATCGGCGGAGGGGGTGGCGAGCCACCAGCGCAGCAGGCGCGCCTCCGCCGGGGCATCAAACCGTGCGGCGAGGGCGGCCAGCAGATCGGGGAGCGGGGCGAGGGCGCCGGCCTCGATCGCCGCCAACCAGGGCTCCAGGGGGAGGGGAGCGGGGCCGCGCAGGCGCTGCAGAAAGGCCCAGCGGGCCGGTGAGCCGGGTTCGGGCCGGGCGGCCGGATCCGGCGGCGGATCGAGGCCGGGGCTGGGGGCCACGGGGGGCAGGAACCGGGACGAAATCAGCATGGCAAGGGGGGCAAGGGACTCACCCGGTAACGACCGATACGTTTCATGAGGAGAGCGGTGGCTGGGGAGCGGCGGCGCTAGCCCTGGAGGTACCCCCGGGAGCCGACCGATGCCCCTGACGATTCGTGGGATCTCCGCCTTCACCGGCCGGGCCCCGGAGCTCAGCTTCGGGGAGCTCAAGGAGCGCCAAGTGGTGTTCCTGCTGGCCCGCCAGCTGGCGGAGGCCCAGTTTGTGCGCGGGGACCGGGCCGCCAGTGAGCGCCTCTGGCAGGAGGTGGCCGCCCTGGAGATCGATCCCGAACGGATCATCGCCCTGCTCTACGAAGCCCCCGACCTGCAGGACGGCGAGGCGATGGAGCGGATCGACCGCAACCACCGCTGCGCCGCCCCGCCGCGGAGCAAGGGCGGGCTGGGCAGCGGGGCGGGGGCGGAGGTCAGGAATCGGAGCCGCGGCGCCTGGCACCGAACCTCTCCACGAGCAACGCCTCCAGCACGTCGGGCAATTCGCTGAGGGGCCCCCCCTTCTCCTGCAGCTCCGCCAACCGCGGCTCCGCCCCCATCGAGCCCCCCACGTAGATCTTGGCCGCCTCCACCATCGTTCCGTTGTGGCGGGCCTTGGCGCCCATCAGGCCGATCTGGCCGAGGTAGGGCTGGCCGCAGGCATTGGGGCAGCCGGTCCAGTGGGTGCGCACGGGGTGGGGCAGCTCCAGGCGCCGCTCCAGCTCCTCCACCACCGCCTGGGCCGTGCTCTTGGTGGGGATCAGGGCAAAGCTGCAGTAGCGGTTGCCGGTGCAGCTCACCGCCTCGGCGAGCAGCGGGCCGGGCTCGAGGGGCAAGCGTTGCAGCAGGGGCTCAGAGCGCAGGGCCTCCACCCGCTCCTGGGGCACATTCACGATCAGCACGTTCTGGCTCTCGCTCAGGCGCAGCTCGCCGCTGCCGTAGGTGCGGGCCAGGCGGGCCAGATCGGCCATGGCGGCGGCATCGAGGCGCCCCATCGGCACATTCAGACCCAACCAGCACAGGCCGGGCTGCTTCTGGGGATGCACGCCGCAGACATCGCGCGGGGCCCGGCTCACCAGGTGATGGCCGTCGTGGGGGATGGCGACCGCACCCTCCCCCTCCAGGGATTGCCAGCTCTGCAGAAGCTCCTGGCGGTAGCGCTCCAGCCCGAGCGACTCCACCAGATACATCACCCGGCTGCGGTTGCGCGCGCCGCGGTCGCCCGCCCCCTCGTAGTGGCGCAGCACCGCCAGGGTGAAGCCCGCCAGCTGCTCCGGCCGCAGCCAAAGCCCGAGGGGGATCGCCAGCTCATTGCGCTGGGCCGAGAAGAAGCCGCCCACCATCACGGTGAAGCCGAGCTGTTCGCCGTGGAGCGCCGGAAGGAAGGCCAGGTCGTTGTGCAGCAGGAAGCTGTCGGGGGCCCCACCGACGGCGACGTTGAACTTGCGGGGCAGGTTGCGCGGGCCCCCCTCGCCGAGCAGGCGCTCCTGGATCGCCTGCACGAGCGGGCGGGTGTCGAGGAATTCCTCCGGATCGAGGCCCGCCAGGGGGTTGGCCGTGATGTTGCGGGGGTTGTCGTGGCCCGACTGGCGGCTGGTGAGGCCCACGGCCGCCATCTGCTTCAGCAGCGGGGGCATGTCCTCCAGCAGCAGGCCGCGCAGTTGCAGGTTCTGGCGGGTGGTGATGTCGGCACTGCCGTGCTCGCCGCAGCGGTCCACCGCGTCGGCCAGGAGCTCAAGCTGATCGGCCTGAATCACCCCGTTGGGCAGCCGCAGCCGCACCATGAAACGCCCGGGGGTCACGGGGCGGAAGAAGATCCCCAGCCATTTGAGGTGGATGGTGAGGGTCTCCTCATCCAGCTGTTCCCAGCCGGCGGAGGCGAGCTCCGCCAGGCGGGGCTCCAGATCCAGGCCACACATCTGGGCCTTGGCGCGCTCCACCTTGCTCAAGGGGGCAGAGGCGAGGGCGCCAGCGGGCCCATCCGGAAGGGAGGTCATCGGCAGGGGGAGGAAGGGGCGACCCGCAGGACGCGGGAAAACATCCGAACCTCACCTTTCGAAAAAGGATCGATTCGGAACGGCCTGGATCGGCCACCTGGCTCTCACCCATAATTTGACCACCAGGCCCCAGCGCGAACCTGTTGCCATCGCTACCAAAAGCCAGCGCGCCCGCCGCGTTGCCGCTGCCGGACCGGCGCCTCCAGCGGCTCCAGGAACTCGGCCCGGAGCGGGCGCGCTTCCGGGAACTGCTCGGCAAGGTGGGCAGCGGCGAGCACACCAGCACCGGCCTCAGCCGCCAGGAGGCGCGCGAGTCGCTGGAGCTGATGCTCGGCCATGGGGTGGCCGAGGCGCAGGTGGGGGCCTTCCTGATCGCCCACCGCATCCGGAGGCCCACGCCCGAGGAGCTCACGGGCATGCTCGACGCCTACCGGGCCCTGGGGCCGGAGCTGGTCACACCAGGGCGACGCGCCCTGTGCTTCGGTGTGCCCTACGACGGGCGCAGCCGCACGGCGCCGCTGCTGCCGCTGCTGGCCTTGAGCCTGGCGGCCGAAGGCCTGCCCGTGGTGCTGCACGGCGGTGATCCGATGCCCGTGAAATACGGCGTCACCCTGGCGGAGCTGTTCGCGGCCCTGGGGATCGAATGGCGGGGCCTGGCGCTGGAGGCGCTGCAGCAGCGGCTCGATCGCCACGGATTGGCGCTGGCCCACCAGCCCGACCACTTCCCGGCCGCCGAGCGGCTGGTGCCGATCCGGGATGCCATCGGCAAGCGGCCGCCGGTCGCCAGCCTGGAGCTGCTCTGGACCCCCCACCGCGGCGAGCGCCTGCTGGTGAGCGGCTTCGTGCATCCACCCACCGAGGCGCGGGCCTGGGAGGCGCTCGGGGCATCGGGCGAGGAGGACCTGCTCACGGTGAAGGGCCTGGAGGGCTCCACGGATCTGCCCACCACCCGGGCCTGCATCACCGCCCGGGTGCGGAGCGGAACGGTGGAGCGGATCCTGCTCCACCCGCGCGACCACGGCATCACCGCCCCCGAGCAGCCCTGGACCGGCCTGGAGGACTGGCGGCGGGACGCGCTGGCGGCCCTCTGCGGGACCGGCCCCCTGGCGGAGGGCCTGGGCTGGAATCTGGCGGCCTATCTCTGGTTCGCCGGCCGAGTCGCCAGCCTGGGGGAGGGCCTGGAGCGGGCGCGGGCCCTGCTGCTGGCCCGCAGCGGCGAACGGCTGCGCGGGGAGCTGGCGGGATGAGCGCCCAGGAGCCCCGCTGCCGCCGCGTCTTCGCCTTCGAGGCCGACTTCGCCGGCGATCTGCGCTGCCTGCCGATGGCGGTGCGGCGCAAGCTCGACCTGGCGGGGGTGAAGCTGAAACTGCTGCACTGGCACGGCCTGGAGGAGGCGGAGCGGCGGCAGCTGCTGGATTGGGCCGACGACGACGGGGCGCTGGCGGCGTTGCGGCAGTGGCTGCTGGCCCGCAGCGCCACCCTGCCGGAGGGCCCGGCGAAAGCCCTCGCACCGGGCCCCGATCCGGAGTGGCGCACCGCCAGCGACTGGCCGGAGCCGGTGCTGCGCTCCTGCGCCCAGCTGGGGCTCACCCCACGGCCCGATCACTGGCGCACGCTGGATGAACTGGAGCGGTTTGCGCTGCTGAAGCTCAGCCATCCGGGCCACGAACACCGCAACCTGCCCCGAGCCCTGGCCGAGTTCGGGGCCCTGGCGGATCCGCCACCGGAGCATCGGTAACAACGGCAACAGTGGATCAGTTCGGCCAGGTGGTTAGTTGTATCGGTCGGTCAGCCTGAAGCGCCGGCCCAACTCTTCCAACCGGCGCACTTCGTTGCGAAGCCCGGTGGCACGGCCGCCCGCTCTCCCCGCGACCCTCCCCTTCGATTTCTTATCCGCGTCCCCCGCC
>JBKDOZ010000320.1:0-7568 GCA_046342735.1 Synechococcaceae cyanobacterium | reverse complement strand
CCCCCGAGCTGGCCGCCGACATCGTCGACCGCGGCATCATGCTCGCCGGCGGCGGCGCCCTGGTGCGGGGCATCTGCGACCTGAGCAGCCACGAGACCGGCATCCTCACCCACGGGGCCGAGGACCCCTTGCTCTGTGTGGTGAACGGCTGCGGCATGGTGCTCGAAGACTTCGACCGCCTCAAGCGGGTGCTCGACACGCCCGACTTCGCCCGCTCGGTGGCCTGATCCCCATGCCGGCCTTGCGCTGGGCCCGGCTGCGTCCGGTGCGACCCCTGCAGCGGTCGTGGCCGTGGCTGCTGCTGCTCACAGCCCTGCTGGCCGTGCGCCTCAGCCAGGGCGCCGCCCTGGCCGACCTCTACGCCCTGATCAGTCGCCCGTTCTGGCCCGGGAGTGCCCAGAGGGAGTGGCTGCGCGCCGCCGCCGGCAGCGAGCAGGAGCTGCGCCTCGGGGCCCTGGAGCGGGACAACCTGCGTCTGCGGCGTTTGCTCAAGCTGCAGCAGGAGTCGGGCAACCGCCTGCGGGCGGCGGTGATCTCCCGGGAACCGGCGGGCTGGTGGCAGCAATTGCTGCTCGGCGAGGGGGCGCTGGCCGGCCTGCGCCCCGGGCAGGCGGTGCTGGCGCCAGTGGGGCTGATCGGTCGGATCAGCGCGGTGACCCCCAGCACCGCCCGCGTCACCCTGCTCACCGATCCCACCAGCCGGGTGGGGGTGTGGGTGGCCCGCAGCCAGAGCCATGGGCTGCTCAGCGGCGTGGGCACCGGCCGGCCGCTGCTGCGCTTTCTGGAGAAGGATCCCCAGGTGCGCCCCGGTGATGTGGTGGTCACCTCCCCCGCCAGCACCTTGGTGCCCCCCAACCTGCCGGTGGGGGTGGTTCAGAGCGTGGAGATGGGGGCCGATCCGGCGCCGGCGGCGGTGGTGCAGTTGAGCGCTCCGCTGCAGGCGGTCGACTGGGTGCAGGTGGTGCGTCCCTGATGGCCCAGCTCTCCCGCCAGCCCGTGTTCCTGGCCACGGCGCTGCTGGTGCCCTGGCTCACCCTGGCCTCGCCCGGCTGGCTGAAGATCGCCGGGGTGTCCCCGGCCTGGAGCCTGCTCTGGCTCCTCCCCTGGGCGCTGGTGGAGGGGCCCGTGTGGGGGGCCGCGGCGGGCCTGGGCCTGGGTCTGCTCGTGGATGCCCTCCAGCCGGGGCCGGTCACGCTGGTGCCCGGGCTGGCCCTGCTCGGCTGGTGGTGGGGGCGCCTCGGGCGCAAGGGGAGGCCGATCCAACGCAGCTTCAGCCTCGGCCTGCTCGCCCTGCTGGGCAGCCTGGTGCTCGGCCTGAGCCTGATGGTGCAGTGGGGGCTGCTCTGGGGGTTGGCCCTCCGGGCCGCCGGGGGCCTGGCGGCAGATCCCCAGCCCGCCCTGCTGGCGCTGCCCCGCTGGAGCTGGGAGGATCTCGGCGGCGCCGGAGTGCATACGCTGCTGGCCCAGACCCTGATCACCGCCCTGCTGGCGCCGATGCTGTGTTCCCTGCAGCTGCTCTTCTGGCGCCAGCTGCTCGCCGGAGCCCCGCCCCGCTGATGGCCTCCCCCCTGCCCCTGCCGCCGCCCACGCCATCCCGGCCGACCCCCATGGCCCGCCGCCGCCTGCTGCGGAGCCTGCCCCCTCTGGCCCTGCGGTGCCTGCTCCTCCTCGCCCTGTTCACGGCCGGCTGCGCCCGGGTGGGCGCCCCGCCGCCGGCGCGCGAGCTGAACGTGTGGACCCTCGATCTGGCGCCGCGCTTTACCCCCTACATGCGCCGGGTGATCGCCGCCTGGGAGCGCCGCCACCCGGGGGTGACGGTGCGCTGGACCGACGTGCCCTGGAGCTCGGTGGAGCGCAAGCTGCTGGCTTCGGTGTATGCCCGCACCGCGCCGGATGTGGTGAATCTCAACCCGGTGTTTGCCGCCAACCTGGCCAGCCGTGGCGGTTTGCTCGATCTGGGCCCGCAGCTGCCCGCCGGTGCTGGCGACACCTATCTCCCGGCCGTCTGGGAGGCGGGCCGCCAGGAGGGGCGCACCTTCGCGATCCCCTGGTACCTCACCGCCCGCGTCAGCCTGGCCAACCGCCGGCTGCTGCAGGGGGCGGGCCTGAGCGCGCCGCCGGCCCGGTGGCGGGAGGTGCCCGCCTACGCGGAGGCGGTGCGGCGCCGCACGGGCCGCTACGCCCTGTTCGTGACGGTGGTGCCGGACGATTCCGCCGAGTTGCTGGAGTCGATGGTGCAGATGGATGTGCGCCTGTTGGACGGCCGCCGCCGCGCCGCCTTCGACACCCCCGCCGGTCGCGCCGCCTTTTCGTTCTGGACCGACCTCTACCGGCGCGGACTGCTGCCGCGGTTGGTGGTGAGCCAAGGGTACCGGCGGGCGATCGAGCTGTATCAGGCCGGCGACCTGGCCCAGGTGGCCAGCGGCCCGGACTTTCTGCGCAACCTGCAGACCAACGCCCCCGGCATCGCCGCCACCACCGTCTTGGCCCCACCGATCACCGGGCCCGGTGGGGCCACGAATGTGGCGGTGATGAACCTGGTGGTGCCCCGCCAGAGTCGCCTGCCCCGGGAGGCCGTGGACTTTGCCCTCTTCCTCAGCAACGCCGACAACCAGCTGGCCTTCGCCGAGGAGGCGCGGGTGCTGCCCTCGGCGCGGCTGGCGTTGCAGCGTTTGGAGAGCCGGCTGCGGCAGGGGCTCCCCCGTGATCCACGCCAGCGGCTGGTGGAGGAGGCGCGCCTGCTGTCGCTGCGGACCCTCGCCAGGGGACGGGTGCTGGTGCCCGCCACCCCCGGCCTCAAGCGCCTCCAAACGATCCTGTACACCCAGTTGCAGCGGGCGATGCTCGGGGAGATTGCCAGTGACGCGGCCCTGCGCCAGGCGGCAGAGGAGTGGAATCGCTACGCGGCGGCGCGCTGGCCCTGAGCAGCGCCGGCGAATCAGCACAAATCCTTAAAAATCGCCAGATCGCCTCTGGGGCAGGGCTTCCGAGGGCGCTTCAGGGCCCGATTGAGAGGTAAGGTTGCGATTCTTCATCAGGCTTCATCCATCGAGATGCCCATGACTCTGGATGCCCGGTCTTCCATCCAGCCCGATGGGCTCACCGAGGGGTATTCCGATGGGGCCTCCCCAGGCAGCTTCGAAGGCGGCTCGGAGAGCCGCTCCGAGCATCGGGCCACGATCCTGGTGGTGGATGACGAGCCCGCCGTGCGACGCGTCCTGGTGATGCGCCTCCAGCTGGCGGGGTACCGGGTGGTTTGCGCCGAGGATGGTGAGGAGGCCCTGAGCCTCTTCCATCGCGAGCAACCCGACCTGGTGGTGCTCGATGTGATGTTGCCCAAGCTGGATGGTTTCGCGGTTTGCCGGCGGCTGCGGGCCGAATCCTGCGTGCCGGTGATCTTCCTCTCCGCCCTCGACGCCATCGCCGAGCGGGTCGCGGGCCTCGACCTCGGCGCCGACGACTACCTGCCCAAGCCCTTCAGCCCCAAGGAGCTGGAAGCCCGCATCGCCACGATCCTGCGCCGGGTCGGCCGCGGCTCGGCCACCAGCGAGCCCAGGGAGCAGCCCGCCGGCAATGGCGTGCTGCGCGTGGGCGATTTGGTGGTGGACACCAACCGCCGCCAGGTCACCCGCGACAGCCAGCGCATCGCCCTCACCTACACCGAGTTCAGCCTGCTGGAGTTGCTCTTCCGCGAGCCTGGCCGGGTGGTGCCCCGCGCCGAGATCCTGGAGCAGCTCTGGGGTTACCCGCCCCGCCGTGCCGCCGACCTGCGGGTGGTGGATGTGTATGTGGCGCGCCTGCGCGGCAAGCTCGAGCCCGATCCCCGCAACCCCGAGCTGATCCTCACCGTGCGCGGCACCGGCTACGCCTCCCAGCGGCTGGGGGATGCCCCGCTCGCGGCGGCGGTCTGAGGGGCCCCCGGTCCCGCGTTCCTGCAGGATGGGCCGATCGCCCCCTGCCCTGCCGCCTGCCTTGTCGGAGCTGCGCGAGACCCGTTTGGAGAAGGCCCGGGCCCTCCAGGCCCATGGCCAGTCGCCCTACGCCCTGCGCTTTGCCCCCAGCCATCGCACTGCCGCGCTGCAGGAGGCCCACGCGGATCTGGCGAACGGGGCCGAGCGCGACGACACGGTGACCGTGGCGGGCCGCATCCTCACCCGCCGGGTGATGGGCAAGCTGGCCTTCTTCACCCTGGCCGATGAGAGCGGCACGATTCAGCTGTTTCTGGAGAAGGCCCTCCTTGAGGCCGCCCATCCCGACGACCCCGAGGTGTTCAGCCGCCTCACCACCCTCACCGACGCCGGCGACTGGATCGGCGCCACCGGCACCCTGCGCCGCACCGACCGGGGCGAGCTCTCGGTGAAGGTGCGGGAGTGGACGATGCTCAGCAAGTCGCTCCAGCCCCTGCCCGACAAGTGGCATGGCCTGGCGGACGTGGAGAAGCGCTATCGGCAGCGCTACCTCGATCTGATCGTCTCCCCCCACACCCGCGAAACCTTCCGCCGCCGCGCCGTGCTGGTGAGCACGATGCGCCGCTGGCTCGATGAGCGCGGCTTTCTGGAGATCGAGACGCCGGTGCTCCAGACCCAGGCGGGTGGCGCCGACGCCCGGCCGTTCGAGACCCACCACAACGCCCTCGACCTGCCCCTCACCCTGCGCATCGCCACCGAACTGCATCTCAAACGGCTGGTGGTGGGCGGTTTCGAGCGGGTCTACGAGCTGGGGCGCATCTTCCGCAATGAGGGGGTGAGCACCCGCCACAACCCCGAATTCACCTCGGTGGAGGTCTACCAGGCCTATGCCGATTACCACGACATGATGGCGCTCACCGAGGGCCTGATCGCCGCCTGCTGCCAGGCGGTGTGCGGCACCACCGTGATCGAGTATCAGGGGGTTCCGGTGGATCTCACCCCCCCCTGGACGCGCGCCACCATGCACGAGTTGGTGCAGCGGGCCACGGGTCTTGATTTCCAGGCCTTCCCCGATCGCGCGGCGGCGGCGGCGGCAATGGCTGCCGCCGATCTGGTGGTTCCCGATAGCGCCGATTGCGTGGGCCGGCTGTTGGTGGAGGCTTTCGAGCAGCGGGTGGAACCCCACCTCGTGCAGCCCACCTTCGTGCTCGATTACCCGGTGGAGGTCTCGCCGCTGGCCCGCCCGCACCGCAGCCGACCGGGGCTGGTGGAGCGCTTCGAGCTGTTCATCGTCGGCCGGGAGACCGCCAACGCCTTCAGCGAGCTGATCGATCCGGTGGATCAGCGGGCCCGGCTGGAGCAGCAGCAGGAGCGGCGCCGAGCCGGGGATCCGGAGGCCCAGACGGTGGACGAGGACTTCCTCCACGCCCTGGAGATCGGCATGCCCCCCACCGGTGGCCTGGGCATCGGCATCGATCGGCTGGCGATGCTGCTCACCGACAGCCCCTCGATCCGCGACGTGATCGCCTTCCCGCTGTTGCGCCCCGAACCCCCCTCTGGCGGCTGAGGGGAGGGCCCTCCCGGGGCCGGGACCGACGCAGTGAGATACTGGACGGGCCTAGGCATTCTTCCCCAACCGGGGTTCTCGGTCCCATGAGTGGTGAGCGCGTCGGTTTTCGCTTCAAACACGCCGATGCGGTTGTGAAGCGCAATCCCCAGGGCCGATCGCGCCGGGGTTGGGTGATGGAGCCGGTGGAGCAAACCACCAGCCGTGGCACCAAGATGCCCGCCTATCGCATCCGCTGGCGCGACAGCGAACGGCCCGAGATCGTGCTCCAGCACATGCTGATCGCCGATCCGGATCCCACCCCGCCGCCCGAGGGGGTCAGCCTGCTGCCACCGGCCCCTAAGAAGTAAGCCGCTGCAAGGGTTTTCCCCCTTCCTGCCCATCGCTTCAGCGGCCCATGCGTCGCCGCAGTTCCTCCAGCTCCTGGCGCGCTTCGAAGCTCTTCCAGTCGCCCTCCAGGGTGTCCTGGGGGGTGGGCGAGGGGGCCGGAGCCCGGCCCGCCAGCTCGGCCAGCTCCTTTTCCACGGCGGCAAAGCTGCGGCCAAGCTCGCCGAGCTCCTGCCAGCGCTGGCGGCCCTGCTCCATCAGGCCGGCGATGTGGGCCTCGGCCCGGCCGGCCAGCTCGTCGGCCCCGGCCTGGCGGGCGCGCTCCACTCGCCCCTGCCAGCGGCGGATCTCCTCCGCCAGCTCCAGCAGCCGCCGCCGCCCCAGCTCCGCCTGCCCCTGCAGCTCCAGCCGCTGCCGCCGCAGCCGTTGCTGGCGATCCCGCTCCTCCTGCTCCTGCAGCAGGGCCTCCTGGCCGGGGTTGGCGCGCAGGAAGGCTTCGAACGTGCTCTCCAGCCGGCTCTCCAGGTCGTCCAGCCAGGTGCCGCCGCTCATGGGTCGATCTCCGGCGCAGCTTCGCCGGGGGCACGGGTGATCAGGGGGGCCTCGATCTCCACCTGCAGCGGCGTGATCGCCGCCTCGCGGGAGCGCAGCAGCAGCTGGGTGAGGCGGGCGACCGCCCCCTCCCCCAGCTGCTCCTCGCCGATCTGGTCGAAGGCGTTCCGGTAGAGCGCCTCGAGCTGCTCGATCAGCCCCTCGCGAACGGCACGCATCGCCTGGCGCTGCTCCTCTCGGCTCACGGCAACCCCTCTCCCGTTGGCGGTTCCCCCGAGTCTGCCTGGGCTGGGGCCATGGGCACCAGCACGCGCACGGAGAGATCGTCGTGCGGGTCGCTCCAGGCGGCGGCGGTGCGCCAGCCGGCGCGCTCCGCCAGGGCGGTGAAGGCCGCGGGGCTGTACTTCACGCTGTGCTCGCTCACCAGGGGCTCCCCCGCGGCAAACGACCAGGAAGCGCCCGCCAGCGTCACGGTTTGGGGCCGCAGGCTCACCAGCTCCATGGCGATGCGGCTGGGGCCCGGCTCCCAGCGCGCCCGGTAGCGGAAGGCCTCCGCGTTGAAGTCGCCCGCCAGGTCGCGGTTGAGGCGATGGAGCAGGTTGAGGGCGAAGGCGGCGGAAACGCCGGCGGCATCGTCGTAGGCCGCCTCCATCCTGCCGACTTCCTTGGGGTGGTCGACCCCCACCAGCAGGGCGCTGTCGGCCCCGAGCAGCCGCCGGAAGCGAACCAGCATCGCCTCCGCCTCGCCCGGCTCGAAATTGCCGATGGAGCTTCCCGGGTAGAAGCCCACCCGCCGGGGGGCCTCCAGCAGCGGATGGGGCGGCAGCGCCTCCAGCCTCGTGTAGTCGCAGCAGATGCCCAGCACTGGCAGGTCGGGATGGCGCCGCTGCAGCTCCTCGCAGGCCGGAGCCAGATGGGCGGCGCTGATCTCGAGGGCCACATAGGCCCGTGGCCCCAGGGCGGCCAGCAGGGGGCTCACCTTGCGGGCGTTGCCGGCCCCGAACTCCACCACCACCCCCGGACCCAGCGCCGCGGCCAGCTCCGGGGCCCGCTCCTCCAGCAGGGCGGTTTCCGTGCGGGTGAGGCTGTACTCGGGTTGTTGGCAGATCGCCTCAAACAGCTGCGAGCCCTCCTCGTCGTAGAGCAGCCAGGCGGGCAGCTGCTTGGGCGTGCGGGCCATCCCCTCGCGCACCAGCTGCGCCATGTCGGCGGGT
>JBKDOZ010000319.1:0-8737 GCA_046342735.1 Synechococcaceae cyanobacterium | reverse complement strand
ATCTGAACCCTCTTGTTGCCCCATCGCTGCCCCTGGGCGCCTTCTGGATACCCCAGGCCGACGCTCTCTACGCGCTGTGCAGCACGGCGGGATTGCTGCTGATCGTCTGGCTGGTTCTGCGGCCCCGTTGAGTCGATGTCGAAGGAGGCGGCTCTGGGGGTGATCGGGGCGGGCATCGCCGGCTGCGCCCTGGCGGCAGCCCTGCGGCGGGCAGGCTGGAGCGGCCCGATCGGGCTGTGGGAGGCGGGCCGGGGCCCCGGCGGCCGGGCGGCCAGCCGCCGCTCCCGCCACGATGAGGCCCTGGTGATCGACCACGGCGCGCCCCTGTTCAACATCGCCACCGCGCCGGCCCCGTCCCTGCTGGCACCGCTGCGCTCCGGCGGCTGGATCGAGCCGTGGTCGGGGATCGCCGCCGACCTGGAGGACGCCGGCGGGTTGCGGCGGCCCAGCCGCGATCCCCTGCTGGCCGGGGACCTCTGGCACGGCTGCGGCGGGATGGACCGGATCGCCCACGGTCTGCTGGAGCTGGCGGAGGCCGGCGGACCGGTGGAGAGGCACTGGGGCCATCGCGTGCGGCAGCTGGAGCGCCGCGCCAGCGGCGGCTGGGGCCTCGTCAACGACGACGGCGAGATGCTGGCGGAGGTGGACTGGCTGGTGGTCAGCGGCAGCCTGCTCGCCCACCCGCGCGCCAGCGAATTGCTGGGCTGGCCCACGGTGCCCCTGCAGGAGGTGGCCGCCTCCGCGGACGACCCGCAGCTGCAGTCGGCGGTGGCGGCCAGTGGCGCGATCGGGGTGGAGGGGCGCAGCAACCTGCTGGTGGTGGTGCCCGCGGAGCGGGCGCAAGCCTGGCGGGCCTTGCCCTTCCAGCTGTTGGCCTGTGATCACCTCGGGCAGGAACGCTGGGGCCTGCGGCGCCTCTCGGTGCAACCGCTGCCGGACGGACGCTGCGCCCTGGTGGCCCACTCCAGCGGGGCCCTGGCGGCGGAGCACCGGCTGGTGTTCGGCGCCGGATCGGCGATCGCGCGGGAGCTGGGGCATCCGCCCGATCCGGCCCCCGAGGCACGGCTGATGGAGTCGCTGGCGCGGGGAGTGGCTGGGCTGGTCTCCCCCTGGCTGGGGGAGGCGGAGGCACGGGGGGGCCTGGCAGCGGCGGAGCAACAGCTGATGCGCTGGGGGGCTGCCTTCCCGCTCGCCCCGGGGCTTCCTGGAGATCGACAACTCTGTCCCGTCAGCCGCATCGGCTTTTGCGGCGACTTTGTGGACGGCCCGGGGTTCGGGCGGGTGGAGGGGGCCCTGCGCAGTGCGGAGACCCTGGCGGACCTGCTGGCGGAGAGGTTGTCCTGAGGTCCCCATGGCGGGGCCAGCAGCAAAAACCCCCAGACCACGCGGTCTGGGGGCTTGCGGAAGAGCGTTCTCTCGGGCTGAGGAATCAGCCGAGGCCGATCTGGGAAAGGATGCCTTGGCCGGTGAGCAGCTCGGTGCCGAGGCCGATCACGAAGCCGAGCATGGCGAGACGGCCATTCCAGGTTTCAGCGAAGGCAACGAAACCGAAGCGGGATTCAGGGGCAGCCATGGATTGGGTTGCGGGATGTGGAGAAGCGTAACAGGAAGTAACGAGTGGGAGGGTGCCGGAAGGGTCGGGATGCCGAACCACGCTCCGGGGCCCCCAGCCAGGCAGTCTTCCAGGGATCAGGCAAGGTTGGTTGCGAAGCGTTCCGCTTTACGACGGATCCCACCGCGTGACGCGATCGCGACCGCTGCGGGCAAACAGCGGAGTTACGACTGGGGGGTGGCCCTTCCGGCCCATCCCCCCCTCCATGCCTCCCCCTCCCCCCCCCAGCCTCCGGCCCACGGCATCGCCACCACCGCGGCCCCCTCCCCGACGAGCCCCCCGCCCTGGGCCGCGAGGAGCGACGGACCCTGGTGCGCGAAGCGATCGGCTACTTCTCACTCCATTACGGCGAGCCGATCCAGATCGCTCGCCTCGCCTCCCAGCTGGGGGTGAGCGAGGGCTGTCTGGCCCTCTGTTTCGACCACTGCCATGGCCGCACCCCCTGGCAGGCCCTGCAGCAGCTCCGGCTCAACCGCCTCTACGAAGCGATCGTCCAACAACCTGGCGATCCCCTAGAGCGGCTGGTGGACCACTGCGGCCTGTTGCCGGTGACCGAAGCGAATCGCGCCTTCCAACAGGCCTTCGGCATCGATCTGGGCTCCTTCCGCCGCACCAGCCACCGGGCCGCGGAAGACCGGCGCTTCCGCCGCAGCCATCCCGATCCGGCGGACCTGGTGCTCAAGCCGTGACCGGTGCCGCAGGGCCGGCGGCGGCGGGCGGAGGGGGCGGCAGCAGGTCCTCGATCTCGCAGACCGGGAAGCGGTTGATCGCCTGCAGGGCTCGCCGCGACTGGGTGCGCAGCCGCTCGCTGATCGCCTCCGCGTAGGGCACCTGGGCGAGCAGGTCGACGGTGCGACGCAGCACCCGCACCACATCCCCCTCATCGAGGGAGGTGTTGGCGATCACCTCGCTCCAGGACGCCCCCTGGGCCCAGGCGTGCACCAAGCCCGTGAGCTCAGGCTCCCACCAGACCGGCATCACCACCTGGGCCCGCTCCTGCTGGCGCTGCAACTCCCGCCGCAGGCCCCGCAGGTCGTGGAGGGCCTCCTCGGCGGCGGCGGGGGGGGGCCAGCCGCACCAGAGGTCGGGGCGATTGACCTCGGTGGAGATGGCCTCCAGCACCGCCGCCAGATCGGCGGGCTCGAGCTCGTCGAGGTGGCCGCTCATCAACCCCAGCCCCAACCAAAGCTCGTTGTCGCCCCGCAGGGCCGCCACGGTGCGCCCCACCTCGGTGGGCTCCAGGCCATCGGCTCCGGCCAGGGCACCGAAGAAGCGCAGGATCTCGATCAGCTGCAGGAAGGTGTCCCAGTGACGGTTGGAGCGGAAGTGGAGCAGTCGCCGCCGTTCGTCGAGTTCGGCCTGCAGTTCGCTGCGGCGGCGGCGATGTTTGCTGAGCTGGCGGCGATCCCCGAGGCCATGGCCGGGGTGGCGCTCCAGCTCTTCCTCCAGGTGGCGCACCAGGCCGGCCTGGGCCAACACCTCCCCCTGCAGGTCGTAGCGGGGGGTATGCATGTCGTGGCGACGGGCCAGCGAAGCCACCGCCAGCGCCATCCCCTCACTGCTGGCATCGCCGTGGCGAAGCTCACCGGTGTGGCCCAGCTCCGGGGCCTGGATCTGCTGCACCTGCAGGCAGCTGAGCTCGGCGTGGAGGCTCACCACGGCGCCGCAGGGCACCAGGATCCAGACATTGGCGTCGGTGAGGCAGAGCAGCAGGGGAAACTGCCCCGGCCCCTTCACCTTGGCGACGATCACCGCCGGCGTTACCCGAGCCCGCAGCTGGGGTGCCCGGAGGCTCACCAGGGTGCCCTCGCTGGCGAACTGCAAGGCCAGGGTGAGCTCGTGGGCGACGGACTCCTCCGCCTGCAGCTGCAGGGTGCGCAGCAGACGCCGCTCCTCCCGCAGGCGACCCCGCTGCTTCTCGTAGTCCTCCACGTCCTCCCAGGGCACCTCCTCCCCCCCACGGCCCTCCAGCTGGGCCAGCTGATCGCTGAGCGCGGCGATGAGGGCCTCATCTTCGACGAGATCGAGGGTGGCGAGGTAGCGGCCAAAGCTTCGCTCCACCAACTCCTTGGCCTTCGCCAGGTCGTAGCGCTGCAGGAGGTTGAGCACCATCCCGTAGCTGGGGGTGAACTGGCTCACCAGCGGATCGGCGGGGGCCAGGGCCAGCTGGCCCGCCTCGCGCACCCCCTCAAAGCGGCTCTGCACCGTGTCGACGTAGCCCTGGGAATCGAGTCCGCGCCGCCCGGCACGGCCGGCCATCTGCAGGAACTCGCTGCCCATCAGCGGCCGATGGCCCCGTTCCGTGCGCTTGGAGAGGGCCGAGATCACGGTGGTGCGCGCCGGCATGTTGATGCCGGCGGCCAGGGTTTCGGTGGCGAACACCACCTTGATGAGCCCTTGCTGGAACAGCGATTCGATCAGCTCCTTCCAGGCGGGCAGCACCCCGGCGTGGTGGGAGGCAATGCCGCGCACCAGGGCGTCGGCGTGGCCCCCTTCGCGCACCGCCTCGGGGGTGGCGGCCACGAAGGCATCGAGCCGCTCCCGGATGCGCGCCTGCTCGGCGGGCGTCACCAGGCAGGCATTGCCGAGCTCGCGCACGCCCCGGTCGCAGCCGCGGCGGCTGAAGATGAAATAGATGGCGGGCAGCATGTCGCGCTCCGCCAGCTGGGCCACCACGAACGGCAGGGGCGCCGGCTCCGGCTGGGGCGGCCGGGGGGTCTTGGGCCCCTTGCGGCGGTTTCCCTTCGGGGCGCGCCACACCTTGGCGTTGGGGTGCAGGGCGGTGCCCTCCTCATTCAGCAGGGGGTGGAGACCCTTGGCGCTGCAGAAGCTGAAGGCGAGCGGCACCGGCCGGAAATCGCTGTGCACCAATTGGGTGGGGCCATGCACCCGCTCAATCCAATCGGTGAGCTGACCCGCATTGGCCACCGTGGCGGAGAGCGCCACCAGCTGAATCGAGGGGGGGCAATGGATGATCGACTCCTCCCAGACGGTGCCCCTCTGGGTGTCATTCATGTAGTGGCACTCATCGAGCACCACCGCCTCCACATCGGCGAGGGGATCGTCGTCGGGATGGTCGATCTCCGCATAGAGCATGTTGCGGAAGATCTCGGTGGTCATCACCACGATGCGCGCCTCGCGATTGAGGCTGAGATCACCGGTGAGCAGGCCCACGTTGGCGTCGCCGAACTGCTGGCGGAAATCGCGCAGCTTCTGGTTGGAGAGGGCTTTGAGCGGCGTGGTGTAAAAAACCTTGCGGCCGTGGGCCAGGGCCCGGTGAATCGCGTATTCCCCCACCAGCGTTTTGCCGCTGCCGGTGGGGGCGCTCACAACGACGGAATGGCCCTGGTTGAGGGCATCGATCGCCTCGTGCTGGAAGCGATCGAGGGGGAAGGGGAACAGCTCCTCCAGCGACGGCACCACGGCGGTGGCGGGGGGGTGGATCGCGGCGGTGGGGGGCGCGGCGCCGCTGGGGCTGGAGCTCATCGAACGATCCTAGGCGGGGCCTGAATCAAGGCTGCGTGCTGGCCACCACAGGGGGGCAAGTCGCCCTGGAGGCACCATGCCCTTCCCCCTGGCCCGATTGACGCTGGCCCAGCGCAAGCGCTGGCAGCGGTTGATGGAATGGTCGCTCGATCCACCGATGGGCGCGCTGGGCTTTGCCGCCAAGCTGGCCCGCGACAACCGCTGGAGCCTCCGCTATGCCGAACGGGTGGAGGCGGAATATCGCCGTTTCGTGTTCCTGGCGGTGGAGTCAGACCATGGCGTCTGCCCCCCGGAGGCGGTGGACCGGGCCTGGCATCAGCACCTGCTGGAAACCCACAACTACTGGGAGCAGTTCTGCCCCGACGTGCTCGGCGCCCCCCTGCACCACACCCCTTCGCGCGGCGGCATCGAGGAGCAGCGGCGGTTGCGGAGCTGGTACGCCAGAACGCTGATCAGCTACGAGCGCCTGTTTGGGGAAGCGCCACCGCCGGATCTCTGGCCGCCGGCGGATCGGCGCTTCGGCCGGCAGCCCCGCAGCCCGGTCCCCAGGGTTTTGTGGCCCTGGGCGATGGGCGCCATCGGCCTGCTGGGCGTTGGTTTGGGAAGCGGCAGGGGCGCCCGCGCGGCGACCACTCCCTCGGCCGGAACGATGACGTGGATGGACACATGGCGGGAGACCTTGTGGTCGCTGCCACCGTTCCAGCTCAACGGCCCCGCTTTTCTGGTGCTGTACGTGACCCTGGCGGCGTTGGCCCTGGCGGTGTCCGTGAGGCTGCGGCGCCGCCTGATCCGCGCGGACCCGGGGCCCGATCCCCGGCAGCCGCCGGCCGCACTCACCCCGCGGGAGATCGCCTACCTGGCCGGGGGAGCGGCGCGGGTGGCGGAAACCGCCCTGCTAGCCCTGCGGCAGCGGGGGGAGCTGGAGAGGGGGGCGCAGCTGGGGGATCCGATCGAGCGGGATGTGGCGATGGCGGTGCTGGGGCAACGCTTCCGACCCGAGCGCTGGGAGGTGGACGAGACTTCGCCGGAAAGTCGGGCCCAGCTGCGCTTGCTGCAGCGTCAGCTGGAGGAGCAGGGACTGTTGCTGAAGCCGGAGGCCCAAGGGAAGGGGAAAGCGGTGCCGCTGGTGGTGGTGGGGCCGGTGCTGGCGCTCGGATTTCTGCGGCTTCAGCAGGCATCGATGGCCAACCATCCCAGCGGAATTCTGAACATTCTCTTTATGCTGTTGGCCTTGATCACCTGGCTGTTGTGGTGCCATGAGCCGCGGCTGAGCGCCTGGGGGGATTGCACACTGCAGTCCCTCAAGGCTTCGCAGGAAATCCGCAGCGCAAAGGGAAACAGTGATCTGGAAGCCCCGCAGGTGCTGATGGCCTTCGCGCTGCTGGGGGTGGGGGCCCTGAGCGCCGGCGAGGCCATGGCCCAAGGCTCCTTTCTGGCGGTGGCCAGCGATGGGGGCAGCGATGGGGGCGGGGGCTGTGGCGGCGGCGGTTGTGGCGGCTGCGGGGGGTGCGGAGGGTAATTGTCCGCACCCCTCAAGGGGCGAACTCAAAGAGTCCTGATGTGCGTACCGAGGCGAAATAGGTGCCCCGCTTGATCCGCCAGGCGTCGCGCAGGAAACGGGGGGTGGCCTTGAGGAGGTCCTTCCAGCTGGAGCAGCGGAAGGAATACTCCACCGTTTCCTGGGGCAACCGCCGCCAGCCAACACGGGCCATCGCCGCGTGCAAGGAGCGGGGGGTGAAATAGGAAAGATGCTCCCAAGGGTTGAGATCCTTGGGCACAACGCGGGCGCCCGCCTTCAGATCCTGCACCACGCCCTTCATGCGCCACCAGGAGAAATCGGGCACATTGATCCACACCACGCCATTCGGTTGCGAGCAGCGCCTTACCTGGCGCAAAAAAGACAACGGATCCGGCACATGCTCCAGCACATCGTTGAGGATCACGGCATCAAAGCGCTCCCCCTCGGGAATGCTCTCCACCGTGGGGTAAACGTGGGCTCCCTGCGATTGCAGATACTGACGCGTGGACTCCGCCCACTCCACGCCGGTGAGCTCATAGGGGTAGTGGCGATGCACCAGCCCCAGGGAACCCACCGCGTAGGCGCAACCCACATCCAGGATGCGCAAGGGCCGCGATAGGCAGCCGCGGCTGTCCACCTCCGCCTTGGCGGCCAGCGCCGAGAGCAGCAGGGAGAGGGAATGGAAGGCATAGGCCGCCCGACCCGGCCTGGCGAACACGGGCACCGCCTCCTCCGGCGGGTACCCTACGCCATACAACTTGGCGAGGAAGTCATCACTGGGCAGCTCAGACGTAAACCCAAAGGAGCAGTCGTAACACCAGGAGATTCCATAGCGGTCAGCTGGATTCACCCCCAGGCGCTCGCACTGGCCTTCCCCATAAAACGGCGTGGACGCCACGATCTGCTGCGCCGTGATTCCGGCAATCACCTCGACAGCGGGGGAACCACAGAGGGGGCAGGGCCTGCTGGAGCTTTCTGGAGCAGAGGCAGGATCACGCACGGCGCGGTCTCCTCGGCGAACGCAAGACCAAACTACCAAATAGGGCAGGGGCAAACCCGCGCCTGCCCCTTACTCCAGCGGACACGAAACGGAAGCGACCTCGACGGCGGGGCAGCTGAAGAGGTCGGGAGCAACAACCTCAGCCTGCGATTCCACAGACAAGGTTCTGGGCAGCGGAAGCCATCGGGGGAACGGAAGGCACTGGCAGAGCGGAAACCTGAGCCTGCAATCGCGAGATGGGGCGCAAAAGAGTGCTCACGCACGGATTCACCGAAAGCAGGAGGCCTTCAGGGGAAACATCACACTCCTTCCACCACTCCTTATGACAGAGGAAGAGGCCCCGAAGCAGACGGGAATAGGAACCAGCAGGGAGCACAGTGCAGCAAAGCCTGATGTAGGCAGTTTTCCGCAGCCTGTCCGGGACATCAGCCGCCATCAGCTTTGCGCGCGCGCACAGCAGCCTGTCCCGCGCAATCGAATCGAACAAGTGTCGTTTCTCAAACGGTCTGTACCGTACGACACCATTTTTGAGGGCACAAGGTCAGGAAACCCTGATTTTGGCAGTCTTTCGTGGCGAATCCGGGGCTTCAGCGGCAAGCGGCGACCCGCGTAAGCGCAAATACTTACCCCGCCATGGGGCGCCGCCCTCAAGCCAGGCCGGCGACTTGCCCACTCAACGCAGCAGGCAAAGAGCGGCGCCACCGGGCAGCGTTCACCAGCTCAGACAGGGGACCAGATCATCGGCTAGTCCCTTCATGTCCGGAGGGAGGGCAGGGGAACCACCTGGGCATCTATCGCGTCCGGACCCTTGCGGGAGCAAGACATTGACAAAGCATTCCATGGCTGCCGCCGAGATAGGCACCTACATCACGGCTTTCACCACCGCTGCAGAGACGTGGATCCTGAGTGATTGCCAAAAGAAACTACACCTCAAAATCGCCAGCCAACACACGGCCTTACGTTCCAGGGAAGAATCCACTGCCGTTCACCTGTTCCACGCGGCCAACAGGCCTGCTCCACGAGATAGCTGCTTCCATTCATCCAACCCCCTCAGCAATCAGGGCTTGGCGCGAGGACCATCCCGCTCACAATCCCAAATCAGAAAGCCCGGGATGGTCGT
>JBKDOZ010000318.1:0-32223 GCA_046342735.1 Synechococcaceae cyanobacterium | reverse complement strand
GCGGCCGATGGCGAGGGCTGGCGGACCCTGTCGTTTGCGCCCGGGGGCCTCACGATCCCGCCGCTCGATGCCCGCAGCGGCCGGATTCTGGGGGTGCCGCTGCCGCCGGCCCTGGCGATCGCGATCGCGCCCTCCCGGCTGGAGGGACGCTGGCGGCCGGAGAGTGGAGCGGTGGAGCTGGCGTTCGAGGCCCGCTTCCAGCTGCTGCTGGCGGGCCGTTCGCCCACCCCGGACCTGCAGGTGAACACCCGCCTGGTCACTGGAGCGGTGGCGGGAGAACGGCAGCGGGCCCAGGGATCGCCCCTCGATGGCGAGGGCCGCGGCGTGCTGGTGGGGGTGGCGCAGGTGCCCCCCACCGGCACCTGGTGGCTCGATTGCTTCCTGGGACTTCCCGGTGAGGCCCTCGCCGTGCTGGGCTGCCAGTTGCTGGTGGGGGAGGGAGCGTGATGCGCCTGTGGAGCCGGGAGGAGCTGCCGGCCCTGCCGCCGCTGAGGCTGGCGGTGGTGGGCCACGTGGAGTGGGTGAGCTTCCTGGCGGTCGACCAGCTGCCGGCGGCGGGCCTGATCGGCCATGCGGAGCGGTTTCTGGAGGAGCCGGCGGGGGGTGGTGCGGTGGTGGCGGTGCAGCTGGCGCGGCTGTTGGGGCGGCCGGTGCCGTTCTTCACAGCCCTGGGCCGCGATGCGATCGGGGAGCAGGCGGTGGAGCGGCTGGAGGCGTTGGGGCTGGAGATGCAGGTGGCCTGGCGGGAGGGTCCCACCCGGCGGGGGGTGAGCTTCGTGGATGGCCAGGGTGACCGCTCGATCACGGTGATCGGCGAGCGCCTCACCCCCACCGCCGCCGATCCCCTGCCCTGGGCCTCGTTGGCGCAGTGCGACGGGGTGTTTGCCACCGCCGCCGATGCCGCCGCCCTGCGGATGTGCCGGGCCGCCCGGCTGCTGGCGGCCACCCCCCGGCTGCGGCTGGAGACCTTGCGGCAGGCGGAGGTGGGGCTGGATGCGCTGATCGGCAGCGGCCTGGATCCGGGCGAGGCGGTGCCGGAGGGATCGCTGCCGCTGGCACCGCGCTGGCGGATCGCCACCGAGGGGGCCGCCGGCGGCCGGGTGGAGCCGGGCGGACGCTTCACGGCCCCCACCCTGAGCGAGCCGGTGCTGGACACCTATGGCTGCGGCGACAGCTTCGCGGCGGGGGTCACCGCCGGATTGGCGGCGGGCTGGAGCCTGGAGCAGGCGGTGAGCCTGGGCTGCCACTGCGGCGCGGCCTGTGCCAGCCGCTTCGGCCCCTACGGTTGACGCCGGTCTCCGGTCTATTCGTTCGCCCCCTGCCTGCGCCGCCGCCCATGCCTGCCCAGTCCCGCAGCACCGCCCCAGGCGGGTCGGCCCCAGGCCCGGCCCCGCTGGCCGCCGCCGCCCAGCTGGCGCTGCTGTTGTTGGTGGCGGTGCTGATGCTGCTGCCGTTGCTGTGGCTGGTGAGCACCTCGCTGAAGGGCCCGGCGGAGGACATCTTCACCAGTCCGCCGTCGCTGCTGCCCGCCCAGCCGAGCCTGCAGGCCTACGGGCGATTGTTTGCCGACAACCCGATGGCCACCTATGTGCTGAACAGCACGGTGGTGAGCTCCCTGGCGGTGCTGGCCAATTTGTTGTTTTGTTCGCTGGCGGCCTATCCACTGGCGCGGCTGCGCTTCGCGGGGCGGGGCCTGGTGCTGGCGGTGGTGGTGGCCACGATCCTGATTCCGTTTCAGGTGGTGATGATCCCGCTGTATCTGCTGATGGTGCAGCTGGGGTTGCGCAACAGCCTCTGGGCCCTGATCCTTCCCCAGGCCGCCACGGCCTTCGGCATCTTTTTGCTGCGCCAGAGCTTCCTGGCGGTGCCGGTGGAGCTGGAGGAGGCGGCCCGCATCGATGGCTGCACCCCACTGGGCGAATGGTGGAACGTGATGATCCCCGCCGCCCGCGCCGACCTGATCACGCTGGCGATGTTTGTGTTCATCGGCACCTGGAGCGATTTCCTCTGGCCGCTGATCATTTTGGACGACCCTGGCTTGTACACCCTGCCGCTGGGTTTGCAGCAGCTGGCCAGCAGTTTCTCCCTCGATTGGCGGCTGGTGGCCGCTGGCGCGATCGTGTCGATCCTGCCGGTGATGGTGCTGTTTGTGGCGTTGCAGCGCTATATTCTTCCCAGTGCTACTGGGGATGCGGTGAAGGGGTGAGGGGGCTTTTCTTTGAAGCCTCCCTATTTTGCCAGCGGGAACATCCCGCTGCCATTCTTAGAAAGTCGTGGGGCTGGTTTTCTATTCCCGCTCGGGTCCCCCTGTCTCGTTCCTTGACCAGCCCTCAGCCAGGGCTTCCTTGTTCTCCCTCGGCATGGTGAGCACGTCCCGCCGCCAGCAACTGCGCCGCCGTGGCCTCATACACCGCCTGGGCCTCCTCTTCTGAGCGCCCCACGCAGGTCATGCCCAGCTTTCCGTATTCCGACAGGCAGCCCAGCAGGTGAAACACGCTGCCGCGCAGCCGCGCCGGGTCGTAATGCAGGTCGGCATCGGCCACGATGTCCACCAGATCGAAGGGCAGCAGGCCGCGCAGGGCTGGATCGCGGAAGGTGTCGCTGGCCTGGTAGTGCAGCGGCTGGCCAGTGGGCGACAGAAACAGGCCGGTGGCCGGATCCAGCTGGCCGCTGCTGATCGCCCGCAGCGCCATCATCGGGTGGGTGGTGCCGCCCTGGCGCAGGTTCACCTCGATCGCCTGCAGATCCCAACGCTCACCGAAGCGGCGGGCCACGAAATCCACCCCGTAGCGCTCCAGCGCCCCCTCCACCGCCAGCGCCCGGCCCACCGCCTCGCCCATCCGCATCAGCTCCTGCCGGTACGGCTCCGCCGCCGGAAAGCGGCAGCCCTGGTACGTCTGTCCGCTCGGGCCGCCGAGGATCTGTTCATGGGTGGAGAGCAGCTCCACCGTGCCGCCGGGATGGATCGTGCCCTGCACGCTTGGCGATCGCAGCTCCTCGCCGTCTTCCAGCCACGCCTCCACCAGCGCCCCCTGCCGCGCCACCAGCTCCCGCCACTGCGGCGAAGGCATCGGCAGTTTTTCCAGCGCCTGCCGCAACACCTGGCGCCGCTCCGGGCCGCGGCGCTCCGCCAGCGCCAGCGGCTCCAGCGCCAGTGGCGCGTTGCCTTCGCCGCTGAGGCCCTCATTCAGCTTCACCACGCAGCGGCGCAGCGCCGGCTGGCTCTCCCACAACGCGGCCGTGGCCTCCGCCAGGCCATCAAGATCGTGCACCAGGCCGCTGCCGGCCGGATGGGGCAGGCCGCAGCGGGCGAACAGCTCCCGGCTGCCGGCCTTGCTGCCCCACCAGGCCAGCGCCGGATCCGAGCCCAGCAGCGGCACCTGCAGCCGCTCCGACAGCCGCTGCTCCAACTCCGTTACCGCGTAACACGCCAGGAAGCTGCGGCCCGGTCGCAGCTGCGCCGCGATCCGCGCCAGCAGCGCCGGCCGCTCCAGCAACTTCTCGCTGAGCGGGCGCGGCGATCCGTCGTCGGTGTCGAACAGCTGGAGGCGGCGGCGGGCATGGGCCGCCGGCACCCCCGGCAGCAGCTCCAGCACCGCATCCACCACCATATCGGGCAGCAGCTTGCTCGTGACATACACCACCCGCACGCCCGGATGCCGCAGCCGCATCAGGCAGAACAGCTGCCGCTCCTCGTAGTGGTGCGCGCCGGGGATTAGGGCCAGTTCCGCCGGATCCACCGACAGCGACGGCACCATCAACAGATCGACATCCTCCCCCGTGACGCCCTGCTCCAGCCCCCAGGCCGGTTGCAGCTGGCTCTGCAGCTCGCGGAATGTCAGCGTCATCGCCCCATCGCAGCCCGCCCATCCTGGCCAGGCTGAAGAATGGTTGCCATCGCCTGCCCACGCCCCCATGGCCCAGCCGCCGCCCATTTCCCTGCTTGGCTATGCGGCGGCCACCCTCACCACCCTCAGCTTTTTCCCCCAGGCGATCCACACGGTGCGCAGCGGCGATACCAGCGGCATCTCCCTGCCGATGTATCTGCTGTTCACCCTTGGCATCAGCCTCTGGGGCATCTACGGCCTGCTCACCAAAGACGGGCCGCTGGTGCTGGCCAACGCCATCACCCTGGTGCCAGCCCTGGTGGTGCTGGAGCGCAAGCTGCGCGCCGGCCGCGCCAGCCCAGGGCGGCGGCTCTGGAGGGGCCGGTGAGGGACGCCCTGCTGGTGGCCCTCGGCGCTGTGCCCGGCGCCTGGCTGCGGTTCCGGATCGTGAACCACCTCGAACCGCTGCTGCCCCGCCGCCACTGGGGCACCTTTGGCGTCAACCTGATCGCCTGCTTCGCCCTCGGCCTGATTTCCGCTCTCCAATCCCGCTGCGCCGGAGGCGCCGACCGGCTGATGCTGCTGCTGGGCACCGGCTTCCTCGGTGGCTTCAGCACCTTCTCCACCTTCATCGCCGAGCTGGTGCAGAGCAGCCAGACGGGGGAGGGGCGCGGGGCGGTGCTGCTGCTGCTCGCCTCCGTGGCGGGCGGTCTGCTGGCCCTCGCCGCCGGCCAGTTCGCCGCGGGTTGAGCCATGGTGCCTTCCCCGCCACCGCGCTCCCGTCGCCGCGAACTGGGGGATCTGGCGTTGGTGGCCGCCGGCGCCATCCCCGGTGCCCTGTTGCGCTGGCTCCTGCCCGATCTGCTGCTCGCCAACCTGCTCGGCTGCCTGCTGCTCGGCCTGCTCGTGGGCGCAGCTGGCTCACGGCCACGGCTGCTGCTCTGGGGCGGCATCGGCTTCTGCGGTTCGCTCACCAGCTTCAGCAGCTGGATCCTGCAGCTCTCGGCGCTGCCCGCCGCCTCGCCGGCCTTCCTGCAGGCGCTGCTGGCCCCCCTGGCCGGTGGCGTGGCGGCCCTGCTGCTGGGCCGCCGCCTCGGCCAGGGCTTCAGGCGCTGAAGGCCTTGCGCGGCGCGATCGGATAGGGAATGCGGCGATGGCGCATCCGCCGCCACACCCGCACGAACGCCCGGATCACCAGCTCCAGCTCGCCCCGGCTGATGCCGCAGGCGTCCAGCTGCCCGTCCTCCTGCCGCGCCTCCACCAGCCGCCGCACCATCGCCCGCGCCTGGACTTCGCTTGTGTCCGGCGGCAGGGAACGCAGGGCCGCCTCGCAGCCATCGGCCAGCATCAGGATCGCGGTTTCGCGGCTGCGCGGGATCGGCCCGTGATAGCGGAAGGTTTCCTCCCGCACCGAGGGGTCGCGTTCGCGCGCCTGGTGCAGGAAGTAGCCCATCTTCAGCCGGCCCTGGTGTTCTGGGATGAAGTCGGCGAGGGGGCGCGGCAGCCGGTAGCGGCGCGCCAGCTTCAGGCCCTCATCCACATGGGCCTGCAGGATCCGGGCGCTGGCGAAGGGATCGTCGAGCTCCTCGTGGGGGTTCACGCCGCCCTCCTGGTTTTCGATGAACCACTGCGGGCCGTGCAGCTTGCCCACATCGTGATAGAGGGCGCCGGTGCGGATCAGGTCCACATCCGCCTGGATCGCCCGCGCCCCCTCCTCCGCCAGGCTGGCGATCATCAAGGTGTGCTCGAACGTGCCCGGCGCTTCGGTGGAGAGTCGCCGCAGCAGGGGCCGCTCCAGATCCGCCAGCTCCATCAGGCGCGAGCGCGTCAGCAATCCGAAGAAGCTCTCCACCAGTGGCGCCAGCAGCAGGCCCCCCAGCAGCAGGCCCATCATCAGCAGGGCCTCCCCCAGCAGGTCACCGCCCGCCGGCAGGATTGCCGGCCGGCCGCTGCCCCATTCCCACAGCCGCAGCACCAGCGCCTTGAGCACGATCGCCCCCAGCGGCAGCAGCACCGCCAGCTGCAGCAGCTGGGCCCGGTTGCGCTGCCGCCCGGCCAGCACCGCCGCCACCGCCGCCACCGCCGCGGCCATCAGCAGCCGCACCTCCAGCAGCCCATCGAGCGGAAACGGCCACAGCAGGCTGGCCGCCGCCAGCCAGGCCAGCCCCGCCGGCGTGCCGAGCCCCTGCGCCACCAGCAGCGTGGGCGGCACCAGCAGCGCCAGCGGGCTGCCATCGCCCCCCAGCCAGAGCTTCGCGGCCTGCACCACCAGCAGCATCGCCAGCGCCAACAGGGCCTGGCGTGGCTCCAGGCTCGCCCGCCAGCGCCGCATCACCAGCAGCATCGCCCCGCAGGCCGCCAGCGCCTCCCCCAGGTGCCCCAGCCACGCCAAGGGCCGCGGACCGCGGCTCACCCGCTCGAAGTGATCCAACACATCAAAGGCCTGGGGCGTGATCACTTCCCCCTTTTTCACGATCAGATCGCCCTGCCGCACGCGGATCGTGGGCATCCCCTGCTGGCGCAGCATCTGCATCAGCCGCGTTTCGCTCAACGTGGCATCGCTGCGCAGGTTGGTGCGGCCCTCCAGGCTCACCGCCACCAGCCGCGCCCCCAGCCGGCGGCCCACCGGTGGCTGGGCCTCGAGCTGCAGCTCCGCCGCCTCCACCAGCGCGTTCTCCGACACGCTGGCCACCACCCCCTGCCGCAGCATCCGCAGCTGCGTCTGGCGCACCGCCTGCTCCCACGCCAACCGCTGGGCCGGCTCCAGGCTCTCCAGCCAACGACGCTCCGTCGCACTGAGGTTGAGCGGGTCGATGCGGGCGGCGGGGCTGGCCAGCTGCTCCTGCACCACCGCCAGGCGCCGCTCCAGGTCGTCCTGCCGTTGGCGGCTGGCCCCCTCATCCACCACCTGCACCAGGGTGCGGGAGAGCATCCGCCGGCGCCGCTCCTCAAAGGCGCTGCTGTCCCAGACGCTGGCGTCCCGGGGGGCCACCACCGTTCCGCGGGCGATCTCCCCCACCCGCACGCTCGGCTCCACCCGCCAGGGCCAGCTGGAGTGCAGCGCCACCAACAGGCATGCCAGCAGCACCATCGCCGTGCCAGCACCACTCCAGGCCACGATCGCCTGGCGGGGGCGCTCCAGCCGCAGCAGGCGGCGCCACAGGACCCGAAGCCGTCTGCGTGCCGCAGCCATCCCCCCACGCTAGCGACCGGTGACGGCCCCCACGGCATGCTGGAGCCAGCAACGCCTTCGTGATGGCCACCCTGCTCGACGGTCGCCGTCTGTCGGCGGCGATCGAAGACCGCCTCGCCGCCCTGATCCAGGCCGGCCTGGCCAGCGCCGGGCGCCCGCCGGGTCTGGCGGTGCTGCGGGTCGGCGACGACCCCGCCAGCGGCGTCTACGTAGCCAATAAGGAGAAGGCCTGCGCGCGCGTGGGCATCCGCAGCCTCGGCGCCCACCTTGCCGCCGACACGCCCGCGGCCGAGGTGCTGGCCGCCATTCGCCGCCTCAACGCCGACCCCGCCGTCGACGGCATCCTGCTGCAGCTGCCCCTGCCCGCCGGCCTGGCCGAGGGCCCCCTGCTCGAGGCCATCGACCCCGACAAAGACGCCGACGGCCTCCACACCCTCAACCTCGGCCGGTTGCTCAAGGGGGAAAGCGGTCCGCGCAGCTGCACCCCCGCCGGTGTGATGGCCCTGCTGGCCGAGGCCGGGATGGCGCTGGCCGGCAAGCGGGCGGTGGTGGTGGGCCGCAGCATCCTGGTGGGCCAGCCCATGGCCCTGATGCTCCAGGCCGCTGACGCCACCGTGAGCGTGGCCCATTCCCGCACCGCCGATCTGGCGGCGCTCACCCGCCAGGCTGAGGTGCTGGTGGTGGCGGCCGGCCGCCCCCTCCTGATCGGCGCCGAGCACGTGCAGCCGGGTGCGGTGGTGGTGGATGTGGGCATCCACCGCCGGCCCGAGGGGGGGCTGTGCGGCGATGTGCGCTTCGAGGAGGTGGAGCCCCTGGTGGCAGCCCTCTCGCCCGTGCCCGGGGGCGTCGGCCCGATGACGGTGGCGATGCTGCTGGTCAACACGGTGGTGGCCTGGTGCCGCCGCCATGGCCTCGACGCCTCCCCCCTCGCCGATCTCATTCCCTGAGCCCGGGCGGGCTCCGTCGGCTCGGATGACAGAATCCGCCGCAGCACGGGAAGGTCCATGACCGCGGCGGTGAGCATGCCCATCAGCACCCCCTGGAGCCTGCCCTTCGATTTCGCCGCCTACCTGGAGGCCGCCCGCCAGCAGGTGGAGGCCGCCCTGGAGGCCTCCCTGGGGCCGGAGCGGCCCGAATCGCTGCGGGAGGCGATGCGCTATTCCCTTTTGGCCGGCGGCAAGAGACTCCGCCCGATCCTCTGCCTCGCCGCCTGTGAGCTGGCCGGCGGCGATCCGGCCCTGGCGATGCCCACCGCCGTGGCCCTGGAGATGATCCACACGATGTCGCTGATCCATGACGACCTCCCCGCCATGGACAACGACGACCTGCGCCGCGGCCGCCCCACCAACCACAAGGTGTATGGCGAGGCCAACGCCATCCTGGCCGGCGATGCCCTGCTCACCCGTGCCTTTGAGATGGTGGCCCTTCGCAGCCCCGGGGTGCCCGCCGAGCGGCTGCTGGCGGTGGTGGCGGAGCTGAGCCTCGCCTCCGGCGCCCCCGGCCTGGTGGGCGGCCAGGTGGTGGATCTCGAATGCGAGGGCAAGGCGGTCGACCTCGACACCCTCGAATACATCCATCTCCATAAAACCGGCGCCCTGCTGCGGGCCTGCGTGGTGAGTGGTGCCCTGGTGGCCGGGGCCCCCGAGCCCCTGCTGGCGGCCCTGCGCACCTACGCCCGCGGCATCGGCCTGGCCTTCCAGATCATCGACGACATCCTGGATGTCACCGCCTGCAGCGAAGTGCTCGGCAAAACCGCCGGCAAGGATCTCACCGCCGACAAGACCACCTACCCCAAGCTGCTCGGGCTGGAGGAATCCCGCCGCCGCGCCGATGCCCTGGTGGCGGAGGCCCAGCAGGCCCTCGCCCCCTGGGCCGGCGAGGATGGCGGCCACGCTGCGCCCCTGTTGGCCTTGGCCTCTTACATCACCAGCCGCGACCGATGAGCCTTCCCGCCGCCGCCGATTCCGGTCACCTGCTGCTGATGCTGCGCGATCTGGCCGATAACTCCGTGCTGTGGTGGGGGTTGGCGGCCTGCGGCGGCGCCCAACTTTCCAAGCTGCTGGTGGAGCTGGTGCAGCACCGCCGCTGGCGCCCGGCCGTGCTGGTGGAAACCGGCGGCATGCCCTCCAGCCACTCCGCCCTGATGACCGGCACCAGCGCCGCAATCGGCTGGAGCGAAGGCTTTCAATCGCCCCTGTTCGCCCTGGCTGCCGCCCTCTCCTTCATCATCCTTTACGACGCCAGCGGTGTGCGCCGCGCCGCCGGTCTGATCGCCCAGCGGATCAACAGCCTGCCCGATGGCCTCTGGGAGGCGCGCCCCGAGGGGGAGCCCGCCCTGAAGCCGCTGAAGGAAAACCTCGGCCACACCCGCGCCGAAGTGCTGGTGGGGAGCCTGCTGGGGCCCCTCATCGCCCTGCCTGGCCTGGCCCTGGTGGGATCCCCCCTCCACCTCGCCCACCAGTGGGGGTGGTTCGGGCTCCAGGCCATCGCCGCCCGCTGACCCCCGCGCCGATCCCGCCGCCCCTGAGCTGCCGCTGAACCCCCCGCCCCTTACCGCCGATCAGCAGGCCGCCGAGCAGGCGTTTCTCGCCTGGCTCCAGGCCCCAGCTGATGGGCGCCCCTTCGTGCTCCGCGGCTACGCCGGCACCGGCAAAACCTTCCTCTCCGCCCGCCTGCTGGAGCACGTGGAGCGCAGCGGCCTCTGCTGGACCGTCGTCGCCCCCACCCACAAGGCGGTGGGCGTGCTGCGGCGCCAGCTCGAGCTGGCCGGCCTCCACCCCACCTGGTATCCCTCCACCATCCACCGGCTGCTGCGCCTCAAGCTCCGACGCGAGCGGGATCTGGAGCGTTGTGAGGAAACCGAGCAAACCGCCATGGCCCTGGAGCACCTGGGCCTGGTGCTCGTCGATGAGGCCTCGATGGTGGATGGGGCCCTTCTGGAGATCGCCCTGCGCTGTGCCCACCCCTTCCGCACCCGGCTGGTGTTCGTGGGGGATCCGGCCCAGCTGCCGCCGGTGGGGGAGCCCCACAGCCCGGTGTTCAGCCTGGAGCGGGCCGACCGCATCGCCCTCACCCAAGTGGTGCGCCACCAGGGGCCGGTGCTGCGCCTCGCCACCGGCCTGCGCACCGGCGAGCTGCCCTGCGTGCCACCGCCCTGCCTGCCGCCGGTGCGCACCCCCCGCGGTGCTGTGGCGTTGCTGGAGCGGGGGGCCTGGCTGCGGGCCGCCCAGGAGGCCCTGCGCCGCAGCGCCGAAGCCGACCAGCCCGATCTGGCGCGCATCCTCTGCTACACCAATCGCTCCCTGGAGCGCCTGGTGCCCCTGGCCCGCCGCGCCCTCCATGGCGCCATGGCTGACCAGCTGCCGGTGCTCCCCGGTGAGGTGCTGATCACCCGCGCCGCGGTGATGGCGCCCGCCTGCCGGGAGGGGGGCGAAGCTGCGGAGGAGCCCGACATGGTGCTCGGCTCGAACCGGGAGCTGGTGGTGCGCGATGTGGTGCCCGAGCGCTGCCTGCTGGCCGAATTCGGCGTGGGCGAGGCTCCGCCGATCGACACCCTCACCGCCACGGTGGAGGCGGGCGAGACCCAGCTGGCTCTGCGGCTGCTGCCCCCGATCGGTTCCGCCGCCCGCCAGGCCCTCGATGCCGTGCTGCAGCGCCTGCGCCAGGAGGCCCGCGATGCGGGCAAGCAGGAGGGGCGGGCCCTCTGGCGACGCTTTTTTCTGGTGCGCGATGCCTTCGCCTCCCTGGGGCCGGCCGCCGTACTCACGGTGCACCGCAGCCAGGGCAGCACCTTTGCCGAGGTGTTCATCGACAACGACGTCTTCTGGCCGCAGGACAGCGAGCTGCGGCGCCAGCTGGTGTACGTGGCGGTGAGTCGGGCCAGTGCGGCGGTGTCGCTGGTGGGAGGCTCCGGGGGGCCCGACGAACGGGCGCTGTGGAGCCGCTGGTTGCAGGAGGGGGAGGACGCACCCTCAGAGGAGAAGCCAGTTGCGCCTTAACGAGCCAATCGTCCTTGCCAATGGTGCTGTTCATCCACCACGCCAAAGGACGGCCCCAACTCGGTTCGTTGTTCTGGATGGGGGTTGGGGCGCATCTTTTTGTTTAGGAGTTCCAAGGGGACACGATGGTGAAGGTCTCTTGCCCCGTCACCATTGGGGCGAAACCATTGCGACGCATTGATTAGGATCCGCCAACCCGGACCCGTCGCGTCTGTTCCATCGTTCTGCCCCGTTCCTTGCCTTCGCCGGAGCGTTAGCGGCGGTTCTGATTCGTCCGGCGTTCCCGGCGAATGGGGCTGCTGCCACGGGATCCGACGCTTTGGTCCAGGCCGTGGTTCTGGTTCTGCTGGTGCTCGGCGGTGGGCTGACCTTCGCCTACGCCTTTGGATGGCTGTCGGGCTCCGGCTCGAAGGGAAGGGCCCCCTCTCGTCAGTCACCGTCCCGTCAGGGAGCAGCTCGCCAGCGAAGACGGGATGGCGCCCGCGGCGACGATCCGCTGATCCCCCCTTCCTCGGTCAGCCTCTTCCCGCCCAGCCATCACGAAAAGATCCACGACCCCAAATACCTGCGACGCATGCTCGAAGCCGAGGAGCAACGCCGCCGATCCTCTGCTCGCACTCGCGGATCGGCCCCTCGGCCGCAGGGAGACTCCCCGCAAAACCCCCCGCAGCCCGCGCCTCGCCGCACCCCCCCGAAGGCTGATCCCTCCAGCCCGCCGGATTCCCAAGCCTGAAGTCATCCGATTCAGCCACTTCTGCCAATTAGCCCCCCTCCGCTCGCGCCATCCACGCCAGGGGGCCCATCCAAGCGGCGCACTCGCGGCAGTGCTTATGCAGATTCCGCATCACAGCGTCGGCGTTCATGCAGATTCCGCATTGTGGGGCCAATCCTTCTCCTTTCCCGGCCAATTCGCCCCTGCTTTGCTTAGGTTCCCACCTCTTCACCAGGTGTGTCGCGATGGGAAGGGCCAAGCGATCCACGGGGCTCAGGGCCACGGCACAGGCCAGCCCGCCCTCCCCCCAGCGCCCCGCCCCCCCCAATCCCGATTCCCTGATCGCCCTCGACCTCCTCTGCTGGCTGGGCTCCGGGAAGGAGGCCTCCGCCCGGTTGGGCTGGAACCCCAGCACCGTCAGCCGTAAGGCGGAGTCGTGCGCCGTCAGCCTGGGTCTGCTCCTGCGCAAACGCGCAGGCCTGTGGAGCCTCTATGGCAACGGCGAGCTACTCCAGGCGGAACGCGATCTCCATCAGCGCTATCGGTTGGCGGGCTATGGCCCTCTGCGCCTGGAGGTCTGCGCTGAGCTGGCCGAACCCCTGGCCGCTCCTCCCCATCCCGCCTGGAGCAGCGGCGGCCAGCGCCACCTCAACGGACGCCGGCCCCTGGAGCTCCTCGAGCAGCGCGTGATCGACGCCTGGCTCTGCAGCTTCTGCGAGGAGCTCCCCGGTGAGGACGGTTCCTGCTGGCAGGTGCTCGACCTGGCGACCCTGCCCCTGCTGCTGTTGGCGGACGCCGGCCATCCCCTGCTGGATCTTCCCTCCCAGGAGGCTCCCCATCCCGCCGCCTTGCGCGCCTTCCCTTGCCTGTCGCTGCCGGAGCATGCCCAGCCACGCCGCCAGGCCTTTCTCCGCCACCTTGGCGTGGCCGATCAGCCCCAGCCCCTGGAGCGGTACGACGCCGGCAAATGGGATGAACCCCTGCAGGACGGCTTGACCTTGCGGCCAGGGATCGCCTTCGATCTGCACCGGCATCCGGGCTGGCGGGCCCTGCCCTTCCCCCTGCCCCATCAGGTTTCGATCGGTCTGGTGCTCCACCGCGATCTGGTCGACCAGGCGCCCATCCGCGAACTGCATCAGGCACTCCAGCACTGGATCGCCTCCGCCCTCAGCTGAAGCGCAGCCCTTCGATCCCCTGCCAACCCAGATAGGCCGCCAGCGCCACGCTCACCAGCCCCACCAGCAAATCCCCCCGCGCCAGCAGCCAGTCGCGGCTGGAACGCAGGGCCGGCAGCACCCGCTCGGGCCCCAGCGTCAGCAGGGCGGCTAGGGGCACGATCAGGAACAACGCCGTGCTCAGGCAGAACAGCCCCCCCGCCAGCAGCTCGCGACCCCGACCCAGACCCGCCTCCAGAAGGCTGCCGCTGGCCTTGGCGTAAAGAAACAGATCATCCGGGCTGAAGAGCTGAAACAGAACGCTCAACGCCAGCAGCGGCGGTAGCGGCATCGCCACGAACCGATCCAGCTGGCGGCTCCAGCCCGGGGGCTCCTCCCCCTCCGCCCGCTTCTCCAGCAGTTCCCGCAGACCCAGGGCCAGCAGCGCGCCAGCGGCCAGCAGATCCAGGCCGGTGCGATGGCTGCTCCCCTTCTCCATCGTCAGCAGCAGCCCGTGCCCCAGGGCCAGCAGTGCCACCAGCATCAGCACCGAAGCCGTCAGCCAGGTGGCCACGAACCAGCCGCCCCGCCGCAGCGGTTGCGGACCCAGCAGCAACAGCAGCAGCAGGGCGATGTGCACGGGGCTGAACGCCACCGCCAGACCGAAGCCCAGCAGTTCCCCCCCCAACACCGCCGTTCCCATGGGTGGCGCTCAGCGGAGGATCTCGAACCAGTCGGAGCCGGTGGTGGGTCGATCGCTGCTGGTGACCCCCCGAACCCGCGCCAGCGAGGGGCCCTTCTCACACCAGAGCCGCAGATCGTGCAAAGCCTGCACGGGGCCCTCCGCCTCCAGTTCCACGCCGCCATCCGGCAGGTTGCGCACCCAGCCGCTCAGCCCGAGCTCACTGGCGCGCCGCTGGGTGGCCGCCCGGTAGCCCACGCCTTGCACATGCCCCACCACCGTCAGCCGCCAGCGCTGGGCAGGTGGCCCTGTGCGGTTGGCCTCCGGCTGGGGGAGGAAGCGGCGCTGGGCGGCCGCGGCACGGCGGGCCCGCTCAACGCGGCCAGACGGGAAGGGATCTCCGGCCATCCAGCCCAGTGGAGGTGAAGCCAGCTTGCGTGCAGGTTCGCTGTGGTCCATCCTTCGATGCGGCTCGGGCAACCCCACCCATCAAGCTGCCACAGACCGGGCTGTGCAGCCAACGTTTGGGCGGCCCCGGCCAGCGGCTCGAGCTGCCAACGGTGGAATTCATGGCCCGTGAGCCGCTCACCCCGTCGCACCAGCAGGCCATCGACCTGCACCACCGCCTCGCGGTAGCCGAGGCTCAACGGCCCCCGGCGGGCGGTGAAGGGCAGCACGCCCGCCATCCGATGGGAGACGCCCTCCGCATCGACCAGGCTGTGGCCCAGCAGCAGCAAACCGCCGCATTCGGCCACCACCGGCAGACCCCCTCGGGCCGCCTGGCGCAGGGCCCCCAGGCTGACGTGGCTCCCCGCCAGGGTGCGGGCATGGAGTTCCGGGTAGCCGCCCGGCAGCAGCACCGCCCGGCAGTCCGCCGGCAGGGGCTCATCCGCCAGCGGGCTCCAGGGGATCGGCGTCAGACCGACCGCCTGCAGCAGCTCCTCCGCCTCTGGGTAGAGGAAGTGGAAGGCGGCATCCCGCGCCACCGCCACCGGGCGCGCCCCCTCCGCGTCACCGGCCCGGGCGGCGCTGACTGGCCCCAGGCGCCAGCGGATCGGATCGAGCCCATCGGCCGGCGGCGCCGGCGGCGCCAGCAGGGGCCACAACCGTTCCAGATCCAGGTGCTGTTCCGCCAGATCCGCCCACAGCTCCTGGCGCTGCGCCAGGTCGTCCAGCTCGTGCGGCGGGTGCAGGCCCAGGTGCCGGGAAGGCAGCTCCAGGGCGGGATGGGGCGGCAACGTTCCCAGCAGCGGCACATCGATCGCCGCCATCGCCTCACGGAGCAGGGCGCGGTGCCGCGGCGTGGCCACCCGGTTGAGCACCACCCCCGCCAGGCGCACCGCCGGTGGGCCATGGTCGCGGAAACCACGCACCAACGCCGCCAGCGATCCGGCCTGGCGGGACGCCTCCACCACCAGCACCACCGGCAGATCCAGCAGGGCGGCCACGGCGGCGCTGCTGCCCTCGCTGCTGGGGCCCCGGCCGTCGAACAGGCCCATCACCCCCTCCACCAGCACCCGGTCCGCCCGGCTGCCGTAGCCGTGGAAGCTGCGCTGCAGCCAGGCCTCGCCGCAGAGAAGGGGATCGAGATTGCGGCAGGGCCTGCCCGCCACCGCCGCCAGCAGCTGCGGATCGAGGTAGTCCGGCCCCACCTTGAAGGGCTGCACGCTTGCGCCACGGCGGCGGGCCAGGGCGAGCAGGCAGAGGCTCACCAGGGTTTTGCCGCTGCCGCTGCAGGGGGCGGCGATCAGGCAGCTCAACGGGTGGACCTCAACGGGGCAGCAGCGCTGCCGCCAGGGGCGCGGCCGATTCCAGCAGCGGGTTGGTCGAGTCGTGACCACCGCCAAGGAGCCGCGCCACCTCCTGCTCCTCCCGCTCCTCCGGCAGCGGCACCACCTCCTCCACCAGCTCCAGCGCGGCCATCCCGCCGGATTCGAGCCGCATGCAGCCGCCCGATTCCGAACAGAGGATCACGCACAGCGGCGGCCGCGATTCCTGACGGGAGATCAGCCGCAGGCCCACGATCGCGCCGGGGTGGGCCTTGGGGGCACCGATCGGCACGGGCATCAGGCGAAAGTGCACGGCAATGCCATCGGTGCGCTGGAACTCGGCTGCGATCCCCTGCCCGGGGCCATCGACCGCCACCCAGTCGGTGTTGATCAGGTGCCAGCCGAGGCGGTCGGCAAGCCAGGCCGCCAGCAGCAGGCCCTTCACCGGATGGTCGCCTTCCACGTCGATGTCGAGCTGCACCACGTTCTGCAGGGCGTCGCGTCGGGAGGGGGGGTCGAACACCATCGCCAGGGATTCCCGCCAGCTACGCAGCCGCAGCCAGTTGAGGTCGTTCACCGATTGGCCGGTGGCGATCCGTGCCACCAGCACGTCGAGGCAGCGGGCCGGCTGGCCCAGGGAAGAGTCGATCACCAGGCGCCGGGGGGGCGTCGCGATCGCCTCCAGGATCTCCTGCGGTTCGTCCAGGCTGCTGTTCCACCACACCCAGCAGGGAAGGTCGTCGCGCACCAGCGACCGCACCAGCTCCTCCGCCTGGCCCAGGGCACCCTGGCCGCCCCGCAGCACGATCGCATCGCCGCAGGCGGCGCCAGCTCCCCCCTCCTCCGGCAGTGGGCAATAGGCCGCCACCATCGTTTCCAGGGGATGGTCGGCCGCCAGGGTGGGGGCCAGGGTGATCAGCCGCCGCGGCATGTAGCCGCTGATGGCGCTCTCCACGAACTGCCCCCTCTGGTCTTCGGCCCCATGGTTGCCGGGCATCTGGCCGAGCTTCCACACCAGCCGGGGATCCATCGGCGCCAGGCTCGGCGGCAGTCCGCAGCTGGCGGTGAGATCCCGCGCTGCCTCAATCACGTCATCGCGATCCAGCCCCCGAATCGGGCCGTCCACCCGGCCGATGCGCACCAGTTGCTGCTCCAACCAGGAGGGCTCCCACACCAGCAGCGTGAAGGTGGCGGCGCCGGTGGAGTTTTCCAGATCCGCGGCCCAGAGGCGATCGAGGTAGGGCGATACCTCCTCCGGTGAGATTTCAAGGGGGGCCTGAAGGGTGAGTTGGGCAGCCATGGCGGGAACGGCAGGGGAGTGGGGCGAAGGGGGGTGGCGGCTTGGGGTCTCCCTTCCTCAGGGACGCCGCCAGAGCAGGTTGTCTTCGGCCAGCAGGTTGTCGGCAGCGGCCGGGCCCCAGGTGCGGGCTTCGTAGGACTGCACCGGCAGCTGCCAGGGGGCTTCCTCGATCAGCTCCAGCAGCGGTGTGTACAAACGCCAGGCGGCCTCCACCTCGTCGCTGCGGGTGAACAGGGTGGGATCCCCGAGCATCGCATCGGCGAGAAGGCGCACGTAACCCTCGTCGGAGGGCTCGCCGAAGGATTCGTCGTAGGAGAAGGCCATGTCCACCGGCCGGCTGCGCATGCCGGAGCCGGGGGCCTTCACCTCAAAGCGGATGTCGGCCCCCTCGTCGGGCTGGATGCGCAGGATCAGCTGGTTGGGGGTGGGTGAGCCGCCGGCGGCGTCGAACAGATGGACCGGCGCCTCGCGGAAGGTGAGCACCACCTCGCTGATTCGCTTGGGGAGCCGCTTGCCGGTGCGCAGATAGAAGGGCACGCCCTGCCAGCGCCAGTTGTTGATGAACAGCTTCATCGCCACGTAGGTCTCGGTGGTGCTGTTCGGGTTCACCCCCGGCTCCTGGCGATAGCCCGGCAGCGGCTGGGCCGCTGTGCCGCCGGGACCGTACTGGCCGCGCACACAGCACTTCCATGCCTCCTCCTCATTCGCCAGCCGGGACGCCTGCAGCACCTTCGCCTTCTCGTTGCGGATCGCCTCCGGATCGAAGCGGCCCGGTGGTTCCATCGCCGTCAGCGCCAGGATCTGGGTGAGATGGTTCTGCACCATGTCCCGCAGGGCCCCGGAGCTTTCGTAGTAGCCCGCCCGCTCCTCCACCCCCACCGTTTCAGCGGCGGTGATCTGAACGTTGGCGATGTAGTTGCGGTTCCAGATCGGCTCGAAGATCGTGTTGGCGAACCGCAGCACCAGGATGTTCTGGACCGTTTCCTTGCCCAGGTAATGGTCGATGCGGAACACCTGGCTTTCCTTGGCACAGGCCTGCACCACCCGGTTAAGGGTCTGGGCGCTGCCGTAGTCGCGGCCGAAGGGCTTCTCGATCACCACCCGGCTGCGCTCGGCATCCGCCAGCAATCCGGCGGCGGCGAGGGCACGGCAGCCACTGCCGTAAAACTCCGGTGACACCGAGAGATAGAAGGTGCGGTTGCCACGGGTGGCCCGCAGCCGGTCGAGGGAGTCGAGCCGCTGGCCGAGCCGCACCACCTGATCGGTCTGCTGCAGATCCACCGGCTCGTAGAAGAGCCCCTGGGCGAACTGCTCCCAGGCGGCTGGGTGATCGGCCACCTCGGCGGCCAGGGCCTCCGCCATCTTCTGACGAAATTCTTCGTCGCTCCACGGGCGGCGGGCGCAGCCCAGGATCGAGAACTCGCTCGGCAGGCGCCGTTGCCGGAAGAGCTCAAACAGTGCCGGCACCAGCTTGCGGTGGGTGAGGTCACCGCTGGCGCCGAAGATCACCAGGCACTGGGGAGGAATGACCCGCTCCTGACGAAGACCCACCCGCAGGGGGTTGGTGAGGATCGTGGTCATGGCGCGAGGATCGCGGGCATCCCTGGTTTAACGGAGGCGGCCCGTTGGCGCCGCCCCCTTCGCGTTCAACCGGGAGGTTGTGAGCGTTTGCCGATGGCGTGGCGCAGGCTCAGTAGGTTTCCACGTGCCAGCGCTCGGCCTTCTTGAGCTGGGGACGCAGTTCGGCCCAGTTCAGACCCTTGGCGGCGGCCGCGGCGGTCATCGCTTCGTCGATGCCCGGCTCCATGCCCCGCAGACCGCACATATACACGTGGGTTTTGGGGTTTTCGATCAGGGAGAAAATCTCCTCTGCATGCTCCAGCACCCGGTCCTGGATGTACATGCGGCCGCCCTTGGCGTTTTCCTGCTCACGGCTGATGGCCGTGGTGTAGCGGAAGTTCTCGGGGAACTCCGCCTCATAGCGACGGAAGTCGTCGTCGTACAGCAGGTTGGGGGTCTTCGGGGCGCCCATGAACAGCCAGGCCAGGCCACGGAACTGGTAGTCGGGGTTTTTGCCCCGCTCGCCCGGCTCGAACATGCGACGCAGGTAGGTGCGCATGGGCGCGATGCCGGTGCCGGTGGCCAGCATGATCACCGTGGCGTCCTCATCGGGCGGCAGCAGCATCTCCTTGCCCACCGGCCCGGTGATCTTCACCTTGGCGCCCGGCTCGATGTCGCAGAGGTAGGTGGAGCAGACGCCGTTGATCGTCTGGCCCTCCTTCTCGTACTGCAGCTGACGCACGCAGAGCGAAACGGTGCTGCCCTCAAGGTTGTCGCCATGGCGGGTGCTGGCGATCGAATAGAGGCGCAGTTTGTGGGGCTTGCCGTTGGCGTCGTTGCCCTCCGGAATGATGCCGATGCTCTGACCTTCGACGTAGTGGAGCTGGGGGTCACCGCCGGCGAGGTCGAAGGTGATGTGGTTGACCCGACCGATGGCCCCTTCGCCCACCAGGCTGTAGTTATCGAGAACCGTTCCCACAAAGGGGGTTTTGGGCTTGTAGGTGTTGACGGGAACGTCGGCGTGGCTCACGGCGGCGGCTGGGGGGGCGGCGGGGGCGGGGGGTGCGGCCTCCGTTGGAGCGGCGGCGGCTGTGGTGGCCTCAGGGGCGGAGCCGTCGGCGTTCACCACCTTGATCCGACCACCGTTCTTGGCCACCGTCTGCATCAGCGACTGCAGTTGCGCGAACGGAACGGTGACACGGCGCTCGGCCCGGCGCTGGCGACCGATGCCGAAGGACTCGATCACCACGGTGAACATCCGGCCATCGGACTGGGTGGCACTGCCGGTGGATACGCGCATCTGGAGCGGTCCCGCGAAAATCGCGCTGATCATAGGGAACGTTTCTCTCCGGGCCGTGGGCCGCAACCCCGCGTACCCCCATCAGGACGGCTAGCTTTGCCATCAGGTCAGCGACCGCTCCGTGTTCGCCCCGCGCTCGCAGGGCCACCGCCTCGCGACTGCCGCCCAGCCCGGCCCCCGCATCATCACGATTTGGCCCAGCTCCTGGCTCCATTTCTCCCTTCGACGGCCCAATCCGCGGCCATGGCAGCTCCCCTCGACTCCGGGGCCTGTTGCCTCGACACCATCCATCAAGTGATGGAGCGCCTGCCCCAGGGAACGCGACGCCTGGCCGTGCAGCTGCGTCTCGACCTCCATCCCGATTGGCTCTGGTCGGTCCTGACCGATTACGAGAACCTGCACCGCTTCATCCCCACCCTGGCGGTGTCACGCCAGCTCTGGCGCCGCCAGAACCGGGTGTGCCTGGAGCAGGTGGGCACCCAACAGTTCTGCGGTATGCGCTTCAGCGCCCGCGTGCAACTGGAGCTCTGCGAGGAGCGCGAGCTGGGCCGCCTCAGCTTCCGGATGCTCGAGGGCGACTTTCGCTGCTTTGAGGGGGCCTGGTCCGTGGGGGCCGATTCCCGCAGCAGCTGGCTGCTCTACGACCTCACCGTTCAGGGCAAACCGGGGATGCCCATCGGCCTGATCGAACAGCGACTGAAGGACGATCTGGCGAGCAATCTGCGGGGGGTGCAGCAGGAAGCGAGTTGCCGTGCCTCGACAGCCTCCCTTTGAGCGAATCCTGACAGAGCCAGGGTTGTCACATACCGAAATGACTTTGCGACTCTGGTCTTCCGGGTTGTTCCCCTGGCTTCGGTGACGTAACTCCAGCTTGGGCTCCCGAGCCGCATCACCGCTTGTTGCAGTCAGAAGACCGCAGCCAAGCCATGCCTTGGACGAGCTATGCCTTGGAGGAGGAATGCCTTGGACGAGGAATGCATTGGACGAGCCATGCCTTCGACGGGCAAGGGCTTCGTGCGACTACACCTTGCCAGATCTAGCGGCTTGATGGAGTTACGGGCTTCTCGGCTATGGGTAAAAAAACAGAGGGATGGTGATCCCTGAGCTTGATATACCCCCAAGGGGATTCGAACCCCTGTCGCCTCCGTGAAAGGGAGGTGTCCTAGGCCTCTAGACGATGGGGGCGAGGCCACAGCCGTTGGGCTGATGTGCTGGAAGCTACGGGTCGGGGGGACCCTTCGTCAAGGAATCCCCTGGGGGCTCCGCAGGGGCAGGGGCTGCCACACGGGCGGACCGGGGGGATGGCGGCGCCGGCGGCGGGGGCTCGGGGGCGCTCTGGCCGCTCCAGACCGGCACCGTGAAATGGAAACAGGCCCCTTCCGCCGGTTCCGAGACCACCCAGATGCGGCCGCCGTGCACCTCAGCGATCCGCCGGCACACCGCCAGGCCCACCCCGAAGCCGGAGGTGCTGCCCGATGTCTGGGGCAGGCGCACCCGGTCCTGAAAGATCCGCTGCTGCTCCGGCGTGGGGATGCCCGGGCCGCTGTCGCAGATGCTGACCTGCAGCCACTGGCTGGTGCGGTGCAGCAGGGTGAGGGTGACACGCCCCCCCTCGGGTGTGTATTTGAGCGCGTTCTCCAGCAGGTTCAGCAGCACCTGGCGCATGCGTCGCTGGTCGGCGTAGACGTCCGGCAGATCGGCGGGGATGTCGGTGACCAGATCGAGGTCGCGCCCCACCCACAGCTTCTCCAGCTCCAGGATGGCCTCGGCCGCCACCTGGCCCAGGTCGAGGCGCTGGGGATTGAACAGGGCCTCCCAGCGCGTGGTGCCCACCTCCAGCAGATCGCTGGAGAGCTCTTCGATGTCGCTCAGCCGGCGCTCCAAAACGTCGCGAAAGCGCAGCTGGTCGATCTGGCCGAGGCTGTGGCTTTGCAGGGCCAGCTTGGCGGCGGTGAGCGGGGTGCGCAGCTCATGGGCCACCATCCGCAGCAGGCGCTCCTGCACCCCCAGGCGCTCGATCAGCGTTTCATTCTCCTGACGAAGCACCAGCAGCTGGTCCTCGAGCTGGACCTCCCGCGGGCTGCGGCTGCCATCGATCTCTGAGGCGCGCAGGCTCAGGCCCAGGGAGGTGACCACCTCCATCTGTTGCCAGCGCGGCAGCCAATTGCGCAGCTGCATGCTCAGGCTGTTGCCCGCGAACACCTGCTTGGGCGGTGGCGAGAGCTTCACCAGGGCCGGTGTGGCCACCAGCCGATGCAGCTCCAGCAGCTCCGGATGGCGCGCCGGATCGGCCATCTCCAGGTGCACCTCGAAACCGCATTCCTCCTGGCGTAGGAAGCTGATCAGGGTGCGCAGGTCGGGGCTGCCCAGGTGGCGCGAGCTTGCCAGCAGCAGCAGCTCCAGCCGCTGGCGAGGCGATCCGTCCGCGGACCGGGCGCCGGTCTTGCGGGACCTGCGGCTTTTGTCGAGGGGCTCCCCTCCGTCCGGCACCGGCGGTGGCGCAACAACGCCCCTCACCTTATGGGGGCGGGCCAGCGGCAGCCATTGCCGCTAAGAAGGGTGTGGCCCCCCGATCGCGCAGGCTGCTGCCGTCATGATTGACCCCGCTGCGCCTGACACCGCCGCCACCACCGAGCCCCTCGCCATCCCCCGAGTGCCGGTGTTCGGTCCCTCGCCCCCGGCGGGCGCTCCCCCAGCCAGCCGCATCCGCCTCGACACCAGCCTGCGCCGCTGGTTCTCCCGCAACCTGGGGCTGTGGCGCTCCCGCCGTCTCTACTTCTTCGAGGACGACGAGGTGCTGCGGGTGGACATGTTTCTGCAGGTGGAGCTGTTCCATGAGCCGGTGGAGGGGGACGCCGGCTACCGCTTCACATGGTGGCCTGAGAAGGATCACGGCTTCTTCGATCGCAAGCCGCGCTTCGTTGCGGAGGGCACGATGGAGGCCTTTCTCTGCGGCCACCAGCTGCGCCGTAGCCGCAGCTACCTCTGTGGTTCCCCCAGCAAGAGCCAGATCCGCCAGGTGGATGAGCACGAGGTGATCTTTGAGTCTCACTATCTGGAGTGGGACATCCTTGAGCACATCCGCTTGGTGGACCAGGACCGCTACCGGGCCCGCTCCATCTACTCCTGGCGCGATGGCGTGCTCGAGCTCGCTGAGATCCACCACGAAAGCCGGGTGGATCCCCCCATCGCGCCGCCGGCCCATCTCACCTGAAGCACTCGCCTCCCCCCATCGCTGCCCTCCGTGCCCCTGCCCGCTTCTCCGCCGCTGCCCCGACCCTTGGTGCCGCACCGCCCGCTGCGCTCCCTGTGGCCTCTTCGGCCCCTGCGGCTGCTGGCGGCGCTCACCACCCTCCTGCTTCTCCTGGTGCTGCCGGGGCTTCCTTCGCACGGGCCAGCGCTCGCTGCGACTACGGAGGCCGCCAGCGAAGCGCGCATGGCCCTCTATCAGAAAATGGCCGCGGTGAATTACTGCGTGGCGCGCAGCAGTGGCCTCGATGACGGCCAGGCCCTGCCGCTGGCGGCCCAGACGGTCGCCATCCTGCTACGCAATGAGCACGGAGGCCGCATCGCCCGGGTGGGCGAGCAGCCGTTGCCGGGCGAAACCCTGGTGCAGGGTTCCGCCGAACTCACCCTGTTGGGGGCCCGCCAGCTGTGCCCCGAGGCGGTGCCAGCGGAGGTGAGCGAAAAGCTCGATCAGATCCGCTCGGCCCAGGCCGAAGCCAACCTGGCAGAGAAAGGCGGGGAAACGGCACCAACCACGCCCTGATCGGCACGGTTGCGCATCAGTGGACAGCAGGGATTCTGGAGGGTTCGGCATTGCTCTCTCCCGCCCACCTTCTTGCTGCTCTGCTGTACTTTTCCTCTCGCTTTGCCGCTGGCGGCGGCGGGGCTTTGGAGCTAGCTGGCCTATGCTGCCCGAAACTTCCCCAGGGAATGAAGCTCTCCCTCCTCCCCTTCCGCCCCAGCCTGCGCGTCGCCACCCTGCTGCTGGTTGCCACCCCCTCGCTTGCTCCCCTGGCCGCGGTCGCCCAAGCCGCTCCCCCCAAAGCGCCGCCGGCCGCCGCCGCCACCAAGCCGGCCTCGGTGGAGGAGGTGAACACCTACATGACCATGTCGGCGATCAACCTTTGCGCCCTCTCGCAGCAGAAGGTTCCCTTCAAGGCCGCCCTTGACGGCAGCGTCTCGATGGTGGCCTCCGTGCTCACCGAGAAGCACGGCAGCCGCCTCGCCGGCTCCGCCAACCCCCTCAACCGCGACCAGATCATCAACGCCACCGTGGCCGAGTCGATCCTGCGCTCCGACCGCTTCTGTGGCACCCGCCTGCCCGCCGACTGGCGCAAGGAGTACGACACGCTTCTGCCCCAGATCCGCAAGGCCCTGACCCCGGCCGCCGGCCGCCCCGCTGGCGGCAAGTAATGCCGGGGCCCCTGCGGCCCGCCCCCCTCCCGATGGCCACCGTCCATCTCGCTGACTACCGCCCCGCTCCCTACCGGTTGGAGCGCACCGACCTGACGGTGCGCCTGTTCGACGACCACGCCCTGGTCGACGCCCGCCTGGCCCTGGCCCCCAATCCGGCTGCGGAGGGGGCCGATGGCCGTATCGCCCCGGGAGCCCTGATCCTGGAGGGCATCGACCTCGAAACCCTCGCCCTGGCGATTGACGGCCGCGCGTTGGACCCGGTGGAGTTCCACCAGGCGGATGGGCAGCTGCGCATCCATCAGCCCCCGGATCGTCCCTTCGTGCTCACCAGCACGGTGCGGATCGAGCCCCATCGCAACACCACCCTGGAGGGGCTCTACGTGAGCGGGGGGCTGTTCACCACCCAGTGCGAAGCCGAGGGTTTCCGGCGCATCACCTGGCACCCCGATCGCCCCGATCTGCTCAGCCGCTTCCGGGTGCGGCTGGAGGCCGACCGCGACTGCTGCCCGGTGTTGCTCTGCAATGGCAATTGCTTGGAGACGGGTGATCTTGGCGACGGCCGCCATTACGCCCTCTGGGATGATCCCTTTCCCAAGCCTTCCTATCTCTTCGCCCTGGTGGCGGGCCGGCTGGAGGAGGTGCGCGACAGCTTCCTCACCGCCAGCGGCCGCACGGTGACCCTGCGCATCCACGTGGAACCTGGCGACGCCCCCTATACCGCCCACGCCATGGCCTCGCTGCAGCGCAGCATGGCTTGGGATGAGCAGGTGTATGGGCTGGAGTACGACCTCGATGAATTCAATATCGTTGCCGTGCGCCACTTCAACATGGGCGCGATGGAGAACAAGAGCCTGAATATCTTCAATTCCAAGCTGGTGCTCGCCGATGCCGCCACCGCCACCGATGCGGAGCTGGAGCGAATCGAGAGCGTGATCGCCCACGAATACTTCCACAACTGGACCGGCAACCGCATCACCTGCCGTGATTGGTTCCAGCTCTCCCTCAAGGAGGGGCTCACGGTGTTCCGCGATCAGTCGTTCAGCGCCGATCAGCATGGCCACGCCCTCAACCGCATCGAAAATGTGACGATGCTGCGCAACACCCAGTTTCGGGAGGATGCCGGCCCTACGGCCCATCCGGTGCAGCCGGATCAATACCAAGCGATCGATAATTTCTACACCACCACCATCTACGAAAAGGGTTCGGAAGTTATCCGCGCCCTCCAGACCTTGATCGGTGAGGCGGCCTTCCAGGCCGGCATGGCGCTCTACGTCCGCCGCCATGACGGCACGGCCGCCACCTGCGACGATTTCCTGGCGGCGATGCAGGAAGCTGCCGAAGCCCACTGGGCCGCCGCAGGGCTCGACGGCCGCCTGGCCCCGCCCCCCTTTGATTTCGCCGAGTTCCGTCGCTGGTACCACCAGGCCGGCACCCCGGTGCTGCGGGTGCGCCGTCGCTGGAACCGCCGCCAGGGGCGCCTGGAGCTGCGCATCCGCCAGCTCACGCCGCCCACCCCTGGCCAGCCCGACAAGCAGCCACTCGTGATTCCCCTGGCGCTCGGAATGCTCGACCAGGCCGGCCATCCCCTCTCCATCAGGGCGGTCGATCCGGACGGGCGCCCCATTCCCCTGCCCCTGCTGTCGCGCCGCTGGGGGGAGGGCACCCACCTGCTGGTGGTCGACCGGGCGGACCAGACCCTCTGCCTGGAGGGGCTACCGGCCCAGGCGCCCCCACCGGCCCTTTCGCTGCTCCGCCATTTCTCGGCGCCGGTGAAGATCGAGATGGGGCGTCCCACCGGCGAGCTGGTGCACCTACTCGCCACCGACAGCGACCCCTTCGCCCGCTGGGACGCCGGCCAGGTGCTGTTGCGCCGGGCGGTGCTGCGCCGCGCCGCCGCGCGCCCGGATGACCAGCTGGAGGAGGAGCTCCTCGATGCCTTCCGCCACATCCTGGCCGATTCCTCCCTGGCGGAGTCCAGCCGCAGCGTGCTTCTTGCCCTGCCGGGCCTGCCGGAGCTGGAGGATGCCGCCCCGGAGCCCGATCCGCCCGCCCTTTTTGCTGCCCTGATGGAGTTGCAGCGCAGCTTCGGCATCGCCCTGGCCGAACCCCTGGCCGAGGCGCTGGAGCGCTGCACGCCCCAGTGGAGCCTTCCCTGGCCGGAGGGCGTGGGCGATCGGATGCTCACCGCCACCGTTTGGAGCTGGCGGGTGGCCGCCGGCGACCGTTCGGTGATCGCCTCCTGCCGAGCTGCCGTGGACAGCGGCTCCATGACCCTGGCCCGCGCCGGCCTGCGTGCCCTGCAGTGCCATCCCTTGCCGGAGCGCCATCAGGCCCTCAAGGCCTTCCACGACCGCTGGCAGGACAGGCCGGTGATCCTCGACTCCTGGTTCGCCCTGGAGGCCTCCGCTCCCCTCGCCGATGGTCTGGAGCGGGTGGCACGGCTGCTCCAGCACCCTCTCTTCGATCCGAACGCCCCCAACTCGGTGCGGGCCGTGCTGGGAGGCTTCGCGGGCAACACGCCGGTGTTCCACGCCGCCGATGGCAGCGGCTACCGCTTCCTGGCCGATCGCATCGCCGAGCTCGACGGCCGCAACCCGATCACCGCCTCCCGCCTGGCCAAGGTGTTCAGCCGGTGGGGCAGCTACGGGCCGGAGCGGCGCCTGCGGATGCACGAGGCCCTTGAGCGCCTCGCCGCCGCCGAACTCTCCACCAATACCCGCGAGGTGGTGGAGCAGTGCCTGGCTCCGGCCCCTCTCAGGGCAGCGGCGGCGGCGGGGGTGGCGTAAGCGCGCCAGGCGGCTTCGGCAGGCGGATCGCTCCGGTGCTGCCCGCCCCACGGCTGGCGCCATCGCCGAAGGCCTGCTGATGCAGTTGCCGAAAGGCCTCCCGCCGGTAGGCACCCCCCTCCGGCCCGGCGTAGCGTCCCCACAGCCCCTCCCAGTAGAAGTAGATAACCCCGTGGCCCCGCTCGGCCGACAGGCGCACCTTCTCGGCCAGGGTGGCCATGTCGGGGGTGCGGCCGCCGAATCCCGCCAGGATGCCGATCTCCACCGGCATGCCCCAGCTGCGCGCCTTGACCAGGGCCGGCTGGTTGAGATCGCGCTCGAAGCCCCGCACCGAATAGGCGTAGTTCTGCACCACCAGATCGTCGATCAGGTGGCCGAGGGCCCAGAGCTCCCAATCCTGCAGCCATTGGTTGTAGGCGAAGCGGAACGGACCGGGGGAGAGGCTGATCACGGCCCGGCGCCCACCGGCGGCCTGGTCGAGGCTGGCGCGCAGCTCCCGCAGCAGGCCGGTGAGCTGCTGACGGCGCCATTTCATCCAGGCTCGGTCGGTGGCGTTGGCGGGTGGTTCGCGGCCTGTCTCGGCAAGGAACAGGGCGCGGGTGGTGTCGTCGTAGCCGAGATCCACAGGCCAGGCGAAGTGGTCATCCAGCTGGATGCCATCCACGCCGCAGCGCTGCACGATCTCGGTGATCAACCCGATGAAACGCGCCCGAACGCCGGGGTGGGCGGGGTTTAACCACACCCGCAGATCCTTGAGCGGGGAGGTCTGCAGGTTGGCGCCGTGCATGGCGTAAAGGGCGCTGCCATCGGCGCGGCGCAGAATCCATTCCGGATGGCGGCGCACCACCTCGGCGTCGCCCGGCTCCATCAGCCCGTATTCGAACCAGGGGATCACCTGCATGCCCCGCCGTTGGGCCGCGCGGGTGAGGCGGCAGATCGGGTCGAGGTTGGGGGCGCTGCTGGCCAGGGTGGGCTCGATCGGCGCCCAGCGGCTGCGGTGGAAGGTGGCGCCCCGGCTCCAGACGTTCGGGTAAAGGGTGTTGAAACCGGTGGCGGCCAGCTGCTCCACCGCCGCCTCGATCCGGGCTGGGTCGTAATACAGGGGGCTCGGGCTGTTGGTCAGCCACACGCCGACGCGACGGCGCATCGGCTCCGGCAGGCGGCTGGCGCCTGGATCGGGTGCTGGCGGGCGGGCGAGGGCTGCGGGTCCTAGGGCGCCGGCCAGCTGCAGCAGGGCGGTGATCGCCAGGGTGAGGCTGACGGGCAGGTGGCGCTTGAGGTGGGCCCGCCGGGGTAGGGGCGCCTGCGGGACCGGGGGGGGCATGCCGGGGTTCAGCGGAACATCGAGCTCACCGAGCTCTCCTCGTGGATGCGCCAGATCGCCTCGCCCAGCATGTTGGCGATTGACAGGACCCGCAGCTGGGGAAAGCGGCGCTCGGGGGTGAGGGGAATGCTGTTGGTCACAACCACCTGCTCGAACAGGCCCGGCTCCGAGAGGCGCTCCACCGCCGGCGGCGAGAACACCGCGTGGGTGGCGCAGCAGAGCACGCGGGCGGCGCCATTGCGGCGCAGCAGCTTTGCCCCTTGGCAGATGGTGCCCCCGGTGTCGATCATGTCGTCGATCAGCACAGCCGTCTTGCCCCGGACATCCCCGATCACGGTGAGGCTTTCCGCGACGTTGTGGCCCGAGCGGCGCTTGTCGATGATCGCCAGGGGGGCGTCGTTCATCTGCTTGGCGAAGGCCCGGGCCCGCGCCACGCCGCCCACGTCAGGAGAGACCACCACCACTTCGCCGAGATCGAGGGTGCTGAGGTAGTCCACCAGCACGGGGGAGCCGAAGATGTGGTCGCAGGGAATATCGAAATACCCCTGGATCTGGGAGGAATGCAGATCCATCGCCAGCACCCGGTCCACGCCGGATTTGACCAGCAGGTTGGCCACCAGTTTCGCGGTGATCGATTCGCGGCCGGCCGTTTTGCGATCGGCGCGGGCGTAGCCGTAGTAGGGAACCACCGCTGTGATCTGGCGCGCTGAGGCGCGGCGGCAGGCATCCACCATGATCACCAGCTCCATCAGGTGGTCGTTCACCGGGGCGCAGGTGGGCTGGATCAGGAAGACGTCGCAGCCGCGGATCGACTCCTGGATCTGGATGTAGAGCTCGCCGTCGGCGAAGCGCTTGATCACCCGGGGGCCGTCGGGAATGCCGAGGTAGGCGCCGATCTCGCGCGCCAGCTCGGGGTTTGAGGTGCCGCTGAACAGCCGCAGCCGCCTGGATTCCTGGTTGGCCTCGCTTGCCCCAGCGCTCCGTTCCTGCCGTTCGGCGGTCGTGAAGGTGGTCACGGACGGCAGCGAGGGGTCTTGTTCCTGATGGTAGAAGCGTGCTGGTCCGTAGGACGGCGGGGACGATGACGGTTTTCGAAGGCAGCCGCAGCCCATCGGCGGGTCTGGTGCTAGTGGCGGTGGGCTCCCAGCCGGCGCTGGCGGCGAGGGTGGCGGCGGCCGCGGCACGGCTGAGCACGATCAGCACTTGGGCCCTGAACCCTGTCGCGAGCGATCGGCCAGGGGCCGAGGCCTTGGCGGCGCTTGCCCAGGGACGTGGCACCCAGGATCCGCCCGCCTGGATTGCGCCCCTGCCGGTGGATCCTGGCCTGGGCCTGGAGGGCGGGGGCTCTTGGGCGGAGGCCCTGGGAGCCTTTCGGCAGCCCACCGCCCTGGTGCTGGAGCCGGCCCAGCTGGCGAGTGGCTGGCCGGCGGCGGCCACCGCCCTGCTGCTTCAGGAGCGGGTTCCCCTGGTGGGTTTGATCCAGCTCGGGGGGGTGTGGGCGAGCGAGCGGCGTCGCGGGGAAGGGCTGCCCTGGCTGGGTTGGCTGCCTGGGTCGGAGGAGCCCCAGCAGGAGCAGCGGGAGCAGCGGGAGCAGCGGGAGGAGCAGGAGGAGGAATTACTGGCCTGTCTGGCCCTGCGCTGGCGCCGCCTCGACCTTCTCTGACTTCTCTGAGCGACCGCCGTGGGGTTTCAGGGGCTCGGGCTGCTGCTGGTTTCGGCGGCGGTGATCTTGGGAGGTTCCTTCCAGAAGGGGCGCGCCAAATCCTTCGGCAGCTGCCGCAGCTTGCCGTGGCCGGGTTTGGCGGGGTCCAGAGGCACGCTGCTGAACTCCACCGGGCGCCCGTCGTCGAGGGCGGCGGCCAGCAGGCTGAGGGTTTCGCGCGACCCCAGGTTGGTGTCCGCCTTGTCCCGCAGGGAAGCCAGCAGGGAGGGCAGCGTCGCCAGCTGCTCCGGCTTGCCCAGCCGCTCGCGCAGGGCCGTCTCCACCACCTGATGGTTGGCGCGGCGCCCCCCCTCTCCGAGCCAGCGGTCGCGGAAACGAACCATCTGCTCCACCTGGGCCCCGCCCATTCGCTGCAGGCCGGGCAGCAGGTCGATGCGGTACTTCAGCGATTTGTCTTCGTACTTCATCTTGCGCGGAGGGCTGAGCTCCAGCCCATCGAGCCCGTTCACCAGATCGCGCAGGCCGCCGCGGGAGACCACCAGGTAGCGGTCGGGCTTGGGCTCCTCCAGCCCCACCACCTCCCGCACCGCGTCGGCCACCAGGGCGACACCGCCGGCTCGGTAGAGGCTGCCGAGGGCCACGGGCTGCTTCTGGCCCGGCAGGTTGACCGCCAGCTCGGGGGGGAGATTGAGCACCTGCAGGGGGCCTTTTGGATTGACCCGCACCAGCAGCAGGGCATCGCTGTTGGCGGGGCCGCGCGGCGCCGCCCCATTCACCGAATCGCCGATGCGGTCGGCATCGATGCCGATCACCAGCACCGTGATCGGCCGCCTTGGCTTCTCCGCCAGCGTGGCGGCGGTGATCTCCTGGCGCGGTGCCGCGGAGCGATCCTTCAGGGGCCACACCAGGCCCAGCAACCAGCCGGCCCCCACCATCCCCACCAGGGCGCTGCCGGCCAGCGCCAGGCTCCGGATCGATGGGGGTGCTGGCAGCCGCAGCCAGCGGCGCTGCTCGGACGCCGACTCCCGGCCGGAGACCCGGGGCCCCCCGGAGCCATCCGCGCCCCGGCGCGTCCGACGGCCTGCCCCCGGGTCGGGGCGGCGGGAGGAGGGGCGGGAGTCCCGGCGGGGAGCCATTGCGACAGGCGGATCAAAGAGGAATGCGCCCCACTCTGCTGCAGAGTCGGACGGGATCCAGCGGCCGCGGCGCCGCCCGAATAGGTTGATTGGGCTCCTCCCTTTGCCGTGACCGCCGCCTCGTCCACGATCCCCTCCACCCCGGGGCCGCACTCTTCTAGGGCGCCCCATGAGCGGGCTCGGCCCCTGGCCAAGGGCAGCGTGTATCCCGCCCGCGACCTCTGCAGCCAGTGCGGCCTCTGTGACAGCCGCTGGGTGGCCTATGTGCGCCAGGCCTGCGCCTTCCTCCACCAGCGCTTTGACGCGATGGAAACCGAGGCCCACGGCCGCAGCCGCAATCTGGACGACGAGAACGAGCTGTATTTCGGGGTGCAGCAGCGCATGCTCAGCGCCCGGCTGCGGGCGCCGATCGCCGGGGCCCAGTGGACCGGGATCGTGTCGCGCATCGGTGTGCGCGCCCTGGAAACGGGTCTGGTGGATGCGGTGTTGTGCGTGGGCCAAAGCCCGGATGACCGCTTCACCCCGGTTCCCACCCTGGCCCGCACCCCCGAGGAGGTGTTGGCGGCGCGGGTGAACAAGCCCACCCTCTCCCCCAACCTGGAGGTGCTGGAGCAGCTGCCCGGTAGCGGCATCCGCCGGCTGCTGGCGATCGGGGTGGGCTGCCAGATCCAGGCCCTGCGGGCGGTGCAGGCCACCCTGCCCCTGGAGAAGCTGTACGTCCTGGGCCTGCCCTGCGTCGACAACGTCAGTCGGGAGGGGCTACGCACTTTCCTCGACAGCGCCAGCGCCTCCCCGGAGACGGTGGTGCACTACGAGTTCATGCAGGACTTCCGCATCCACTTCCGCCACGAGGATGGCCACGAGGAGACCGTGCCCTTCTTCGGTCTCGACACCCCGCGCTTGAAGGACGTTTTTGCCCCCAGCTGTCTGAGCTGCTTCGACTACACCAACGCCGGGGCCGACCTGGTGGTGGGCTACATGGGCGCTGCCTTCGGCCGCCAGTGGATCACCGTGCGCAACCCCACCGGCGCCGAGCTGCTCGCCCTGGTGGAGGAAGAGCTCGATAGCGGCCCGGTCACCAGCCGCGGCGACCGCCGCCAGGCGGTGCAGCAGGGGATCGATGCCTATGAGCGGGCGGTGCGGTTGCCGCGGTGGCTCGCCGAGGTGGTGGGCTTTTTCGTGCAGCGGGTGGGTCCGCAGGGGCTGGAGTACGGCCGCTTCTCTATCGATTCCCACTTCACCCGCAATGCGATCTGGCTGCGCCGCCACCACGGCGCGATGGTGGAGCGCCATCTGCCGGAGTTCGCCCGCCGCATCGTCAGCCGCTACCGGCTTCCCTCCCCATGACGGCGGCCCCCGCCGCCCCCTCCGGGGGCCATGACTGCGGCGTACTGCTG
>JBKDOZ010000317.1:0-27049 GCA_046342735.1 Synechococcaceae cyanobacterium | reverse complement strand
GGTGGAAGCCGGGATCGGCGCGCATCTGCACCTCCAGGAACACCACCGGCAGCTCCGGGGATCCCGTGTCGGTGGCCAGGGGCCAGAGCACGCCATCGAGCCGGTGGCCGGCGGCTTTGAGCTCGGGGGCCGAGAACCGGTACTGACGGTCGAGTTCGAGGGGGATGGGCTGATCGTTGCAGCCAGCGGCGGAGGGCCCCACCAGCCACCGAATCAGATCGGGTGCCGACTGGAACACCCCATAGAACCAGCGGTCGGTGTTCAAGGGAACGCGGAAGTCTGCCGAAAAGGTACCGCTGCGGCACTCCGGTCTTCCTGCCAGCTCGTGCTGCCTCTTGTTGCGCAACAACGCGCTGTCTCCAATCCAGGGAAGCCCAGCAAGAATTCCCCAAACAACCCGGTATCGTTGGGGGATTGACCACCACACGCCAGAGATGGGCCTAGGGGGAAAGGTTCGCGTCAAAGCGACTGCCACAATCCGGCGAGGCATGGATCGATCCAGCAAAGCCTTTGCCGTGGCGGCAGGAGCGGTGGCGGCAGCCCTCAGTGATCTCAATAATTTCGGAGTCGACCCTACGCGCATCAGTCGCATCAGTTCGGCCATGTCGAACCATGGCGTTTCAGCGGCAGACTTGCTCACCAAGCTGCCAGGAGAGCTGGAGCACTATGGAACCGCGGCTGTGGATGCTTTTCTGAAGGGGGGAGATGCTCTCGGTAAGCACTGGTCCCACGTCGAAAGTCAATTCCATGCCCCCCATTTGGCAGCAGAGGCCTCCAATGGGATCTGGGAAGATGGGTCAGTCAACATCAGTCGTGGTGCCAATGCCATGACCTGGTTTGACAGGATTCGAGCCAGTGCCGACAATCACCTTGATGCTCTTGTTGCCGCCGCACAGACCCCTGAATTCTGGCAGCGCACCATGGGCAATGCTGTTGAAGCCAGTGTGTATTCGGCGGCGATAGCGTCTGTCGACCAGCTTTTGGTGCATCGTGATGTCTTGCTCAATGGCAGTGATGAGGATCGCAAAGAGCAGCTCCTGAAGATTCTTCATCACAGTGGCTTGATCGCTGCTGGTGCCCTTCCCGTTTCGGTGTTTCTTGCCGTTGCCCTGATGCTGGTGCCAGGCCTCGCTGTCGTGATGGGCCCGTTGGGAGTTGTCGGAAGCGCCGGCCTGGGTCTGCGCCTCATCACATCAGCCGTTCGGAATCCCAGTCAGCAGGAACGTGTGGCAGTTCTGCATTTGCGGGGCTTGCTCCAAGAGCTGGCTTATGCGCTGCAGCGCGATGGCGAAGGCAATCTCTGCATCACGGTGAAGGCCCAGGTTGTGGACTGAAAGAGGCTCTAAGGGACAGCCCTCCGATTGTGGCTGGGCGCACCGGCTGGAGTGAATCTGTTTCCCTCCCCTGACAAGTCTCATCTTTGCATTGGACCCAGGCTCCAGGTGAGCCCTTCTTTCCCGTCTGACATCGATATCTTTTGGGCCAGGTTACTCGTGCTCGTCTTCTCTGGCTTTTGTGAGGGCCGACTGAGGTGGCCGCCATTTGCTGGACAGCTTCGGCCCCTGAAATCCTTCGCCCTGCAGGAGAGGGATAGGGTACAGCCCCAGTATGGGCCGTATAGAGAGTTTGCCTCCACTGGAAATGCGTCGGATGATTTCTGCTTCCCAGGGGGAAGTCGTCATTGGCCAGTCCTAAATGCCTGGAGTCAGCGCGCCGTGGGTCGGCGCTGGATCAAGCTGCCTCGAGAATGATTCAGCGGGTTTAGCCTGAGCAGTCTGCTGGCCCCTACACTGAAAACTGGGCACTGCCCATACAGGATGGTGTGCCATGGGCACTTGTGGGCCGCCCTCGTCTCCCATCACTCAACTCTCATACCAGGACTCCCCCTTGAAAATCGCCATTGTCGGTGCTGGGCCTGCTGGACTTACCCTCGCCTGCGCCTTGGCTCGTGAGGGTGGCTACGCAATCGATCTCTTTGAGCGTGGCGACGACCACTTTCTTGCCCCCACCTACAACCCCAGTCGTAGCTATACGATTGATATCACAGGCCATGGCCTGAATGCTGCGCTACAAATCGGTATTGCGGACCGGTTTGATGGAGAGCTGATCCCCTTCAAGGGCATCAAGACGGCGCCTGCCCCCTGGCTTCATCGTTTCGGCGTTGGGTATGGACTGGAGCCGTATGAGAGCCGCGGATGGACCGGCAGCCGCGGCGATATCTGCCGTTCCCTTCAGGCTCACTTGATCGATCGTTATGCCGATGTTGTGCACCTCCACTTCGGCGTGGAGGCCCAGCTTGTCAATGCCTGCAACGCTGAACTGGAACTGACCTGGCTCGGTACAAATCAACGCGAGATACGGTGCTTTGATTTGGCCGTGGGCTGCGATGGCGGTGGTAGTGCCCTTCGGCGTGCATTAAGCGAGCAGCAGCCCGAGTTCCGCGTCGAATCAACCGACCTGGGCAACCACTCGACGATGCTGCATCTCGATCAGAATCTCGAAGAACTTGATCCTCACTATCTCTACTTGTTCGCTACCCAGCCCGTGCTCGTGGTGGCGGGGGCCATCAAGGGTCCCAACGGTACAGCCGATCCCCTTTGGTTTTGCCAGGTTGGCTTCCAGGCTGCCACGTCGTTCGCATCCTTTGCTGATGCGGCCGATCTCTTGGATAGGGCTCACCCGCTGTTGCGTCATTTCGCCTCTGATGAGATGGTGGCAGGCTTCAGCCAGCGGGAATGCCTGCCCACGGGCAAATCAAAACGTTGCTCCTCCTTGGTGATCGACCGCGTCGCTCTGCTTGGCGATGCCGGCGCCCCTGTTCCTCCGGTGGGCCAAGGCGTCAATGCCGCCATGCAAGGAGCCACGGTTCTGGCTCAATGTCTTGCCGATCACCGCCATTCTCTGGACCAAGGCTTGGCGGCCTACTCCCGTCAGTGGCAAGCCGAATGTGATGCGTTACGTCAGATCGCAATCGGCACCTTTCAATCCCTCAAGAAGACGCCTTGGCGGATTCTGTTCGCCTCCAAATTCGGCCATCTCGGCATCGATCTCGCCAAAGACGAACATCTCAGCTACCAGCAGGCATTGGATCAATCCAGCGGTGGCGAGCGACTGGGCTGAGCCGCGTGCCACTTCCCACCCTCTGGGAGAAGCAGGCTTGTAAAAATCCCTTCAAAGAATCTTCTGCAGAAGCCCATAGGCCCTGGCCAGGGCTAGACCCAGTAGGTTGATCAGCATCAGATTGTGCACCAAGCAGAGCGAGCGCCCCAGCCGCGTCACGCCGCTGAAGCTTGATTTGCCTTGGTTGACCACGGAATAGATGGAGGCGTGGTAGTAGTCAAAGGATGTGATCGGCTCCTTTGCCTCTGCGATGCTGATGGTTTGGCCGGGGGGGCCGTTGCCCCAGCCGTCAATGCGCCACAGGAGCCAGCCCCAGGCCATGGCAAAAAATGGGATAAAAACCAGGATCTGGCCCAGGAGCAGCTGTGGGCTGGCGGCTGGAACAAACAGAAGCGCATTGACAAAGACCAGGCCAATCACCATCCGGAACACAAAAAATCCACCAAAGAAATCCAGCACAGCGCGGGGTATTCGGTGGCTCGTGAACAAGGCCAGCAGCCATAGCGCCGGAACCACGACAACGGCCACGAGGTTGAGGGGATGGTGACTGGCGTGGGCAAAATTATAATAGGCGTGAATAACTGGGTTCCCGTGCTTGGCAATGAAGCCTTGGGAGGCGTCTTTTAGCAATAAATAGGCGCTGGCGCTGGATAGCGCTCCGAGCAAGGTCAAGGCCAGCAGTTCTTTGATCTGCCCCGACTGCTTCGTTGACATGCTGGCTCAGGGTCTGAACGCTGCGGTCAAGCTAAAGCCCTCTCGATGGATCTCCTTCTCTCCCAGTGACGTCTGCGAGGCCTGGGGTTGGGTGGGCCCGGCTTCGCTTTGCCTTGACGGTGCGTGGCTGATCTCGGATCGTGGTCCCCATGCGGGTTGTCTACGCGGATCCCTGGTTGGTGGTGGTGGACAAGCCCAGTGGCCTCCTCAGCCAGAGCGGCCTGGGCCCGGAGCTGCAGGATGCGGTGCCGGCGCGGCTGCGGGCCACCTGGGGGGAGTTGCGCCTGGTGCATCGCCTCGATCGCGACACCTCCGGCCTGCTTCTGCTGGCCCGGGACGCCGATGCCCACCGCGCCCTGTCGCGGGCCTTCGCCGAGCGACGGGTGCGCAAGACCTATCGCGCTGACGTGTGGGGCCAGCCCGCCGGACTGTGGGGCCGGATCGAGGCGCCGCTGGCCCGCGCCCGCCGCCAGCCGCCCCAGCATCGGGTGCATCCCCTCGGGCGCCCCAGCCGTACCCTCTGGCGGCGCCTGGCGAGTGACGGGGCCACCACCCGCCTGGCGCTGCGGCCCCGCACCGGGCGCTCCCACCAGCTGCGGGTGCACCTGGCCTGGCTGGGCCACCCGATCCTTGGCGACCCCCTCAACGGCCACGCCCGCAGCCGCGCCCTGGCCCCGCGGCTGCAGCTGCACGCCTGCGGCCTGGTGTTTCCCCATCCCCGGAGCGGCGAGCGGATCGCCTTGCATTCGGCCCCACCCTGGGAGTGAGGCCGGCGGCCGATCCCGCCCGTCCCCTCAGCCCTCCGGGTACAGCAGCTCCGACAGCTCGTCGGGGTCGACGTCGTACACGCGCGCAAGGGTGGTCTCGATCGCGCTCGTCACCACATCCGGCAGGAAGCGCATGGCGTTGATGGCGTCGTCGGCGATCTCATCGGTGAGCAGCTTGTCGCCACCGAGCTTCTCGTCGTTGATCACGGCCATCACCCAGCTCTGGTAAGCGGTGACGAGGTCGGCGAACTCGAGCTCCGGGTCGTTCAGATCCAGGGCCATCGGGGCGTCTCCACGGACGTTGCCTCCGCAGTCTGCCCATCGGTGGGCATCCCGCGCCGCGGCAGTCTTGGGGGCCCGTTCCCATCGTCTTCCCTCTCCCGTGCCCGACGCCCCGCCCCCCAGCGATCCTTCCCCCCAGGCCCTGCAGGCCACCCTGGTGGACTTCGCCCTCGGCGAGCTGGTGCGTCAGCACCGCGAGAGCTTCCCGCCGCTCTGGACGGTGGAGAGCTGGGCGAAGCTGCTGATCTGGCTGGCGCTCAACTGCGGCTGCGGCGCCGATCCCGCTTCCCTGGAGCGATTCGCGGCCAGCCTCGGACCGTCGCTCACCGGCCGCATGCGGCGGTTGTTCTTCGAGCGCGACCTGGAGGACCTCAACCTGCGGCTGATGGCCGATCCGGCCGAGCCCCAGGCCCTGGCCCTGCCCCTCGACGCCCTGGCCGGCGACCCCGATCCGCAGCGGGTGGCGGAGGCGGTGCGGCGGGTGGGCCTCGCCGAGCGGCTCATGGCCGCTGAGAGCTGGCGTGCCCATGAGGGGGTTATGGCGTTGTCCTGGCGCCCTGGGGCCGACTCCACCGGCGCAGGCTGACCGCCCTACGTTTTGCCCCTGCTAATCTCGCCCCAAACCGTGGTGACGGTGGTGTGATTTCTCGGCTGCGGAGCTTCCTCAAATACTCAATCCCAACGCTTGCGAAACATCCGCTCTGGGCTGGGCGGCGCTGGATGCCTTTCGTTCGTTTCCTGCACCTCCAGTTGTTGTTCGCCCTGGGTCGCCGTGAGGTGCTGCTCCCCTGGTTGGGCGGGCTTCGGTTGTCGATGCGCCGGGGCGATTCTGGGCTTAGCGGCAACTATTACCTGGGGCTTCAGGAATACAAAGACATGGCTTTTGCGGCGCACCTGTTGCGCCCGGGCGACCTATTTGTTGATGTTGGCGCCAACCTCGGCTCCTATTCACTTCTGGCCGCCGGTGTGGCCGGGGCGCGCTGCCTTGCCTTTGAGCCCGTTCCCACAACCTGCGAGCGGCTGCAGAAGGCCCTGGCGACCAACGGCCTCCTCGATCGCGCCACGGCCCGCAACCTCGCCCTTGCCAGTCCGGCCCAGATGGCTAGTGGGGCGCAACTGGCCTTCTCTGCCGATCGCGATTGCTGCAATTCGTTTGTTGATGAGCAGTATTCTGGAAGCAAGATCTTTGTTCGCGTATCCAGTCTTGATGCTCAATGTGCCGCCCAGAAGCCGACGCTGATTAAGGTTGACGTGGAGGGTTTCGAGCTGGATGTTTTGCGGGGTGCGTGTGAAGTGCTGGCGGCTGAAAGCCTGCTGGCGATCATCATCGAGGGGCAGACCGAAGCCGTGAATGAGTGCCTGCGACGCGCGGGCTTCTGCGATTTCGGCTACGACCCCCAGCGGCGCGAATTGCTGCCGATCGGCGCCTACACCGCCAACCGTTTGTGGATCCGGGCCAGTCGCCTGGCGGAGGCAACGGAGCGCTTGCGCAGCGCCCCCATGCGTCGGGTCTACGGGCAGCCGTTTTAACTCTGGCAGCCTGGAGCGGTACGTTGCCCTCCTGTTCATGCGGCTGATCGGGGAATACCACGACGGCGGATATCTGGCGCTGGCCGATGCCGTGCAGACCTTTTTCGACCACCGTCCCGACCTGCAGCGGCCTGGCGTGTCTTTCGGAGGGTCCAGCGTGGGCGGGCCAGGCGCGGATGGCGGCGTCGATCCGCAGGCCCTGCCCGACAAGGTGTCGACCGATATCTCCCTGGTGTGGCTGGATCGCTCCGACGCCGAGGCCCACGCCCTGGCGGACGCGATCCTGCGGGGGGTGTCGGTGGGTCTGAAGCGCTGGCTGGCGGAGCGGCCCCTCTTCCTCGATTGCTGCCCCGAGCGATCGTTGTTCGTGTGCCCCCTGTTCAACCTGCAGCGCTACGCCCCGGGCGAGGGCTTCCGCCGCTGGCATTGCGACTGGAGCCTGGAGCCCGACGCCACCGAGCCGCACCGCCGCGTGCTGGCTTGGATCCTGTACTGCAACTCCCTGCCCGAGGGTGGCACGGAATTCCACTGGCAGGAGCAGCACGTGGAGGCGGAGAAGGGGAAGCTGGCGATCTTCCCCGCCGGCCTGTCGCACATCCACCGCGGTCGCGTCAGCGATTGCCACAGCAAGACCATCGCCACCGGCTGGATCAACGCCGGCCGCCTCGAGGACTATGTGAGCCGCCTGCAGGCGGCCGGCTGAAGGCGCTCCACCGGGCTTTGGCCAGGCCCCCATCAGGCCGACGGAACAATCAGCCCCTCCAGCGCCCGCTGCCGGTCGGCGGTGAGCGTCGCCACGGCCCCCCGGCGGTCGCTGCGGTAGGCCTCCATGCGTTCCTCCACGGCGATCGGTGCGCCGATCGAGAGCCGCACCTGCCGCGGACCGAGTTGGGGGCGGCGGCCCGGATCGCTCCCCAGCAGGCGGCATTGGGTGTCCCAGAGCAGCATCAAGGTGTCGGCGACGCGCTCCTGGCTGGGGGCCTCCTTCACGTAGCGGCCGCTCACCGCCACGAAGCTCTCCACCACCCGCATGTGCCAGAGGCGCCGCTCCGTCTCCTCCGCCAACCGGTCGGCCAGGCCGCGCTGCAGGGGGCAGCGGCCGTTCCCCTCGGCTTCGGTGGGATACAGGCGATCCCAGCCGGCCTGCTCGAGGCGGCGGCAGCGGCTGGTCAGATCGCCGCTGGCCCGCAGGCCGAAGGAGGTTTCCACCACCTCCAGGGCGGCGTTCAGCAGCCGCTGCAGCCGGATCGCCAACCGCTCGTTGGGGTCGGCCGGCTCCTCAAGCTCGGGCAGCGCTTTCTGGTACGACTCCCGGTAGAACCGCTCCATCAACGCCAACATCCGCTCGGCCAGGGCGAACAGGCGCGGGTAGAGGTCGGCCGGATCGGCGGCGGGCGCCAGCCCCGCCTGGCTCTCCAGCCGCCCCAGCAGCGCCTCCAGCTCCCCCCAGATCGGCCGGCTCCAGCTGTATTGCACCCCGATCGGCAGCACCGTCATCGCCTCGGATCGGCCGGCCTTGCGCAGGTCGTCGGCGGTCCAGAAGGCGAGCTGGGCCACCCCCGGCTCCAGGGCGCTCACCCGTTCGTTGTGGCCGTTGGTGGCCCCCTCCGGCGCCGCCGCGAAGGGGAAGCGGCCCTCCAGCAGCAGCGACCGGGCCGAGCGCAGCCCCGCGCTATCGAGCTTGCCGCGCTGGATCGAGCTGCCCCCCAACCGCGGCAGCAACCACCCCACCGGCGCCCCGGCCCAGAGAGGAATCCCCCGGTCGTAGAGAAAGTGGGCATGGGGGCGCGGTCGTAGCCGCACGCCCTGGCGGCGGGCGAGGCGGGGCAGATCCAGCCAGAGCAGGGCCGCCAGGCACAGCGGGTCGCTGACGCTGGGATGGCGGAAGGCCAGCAGCAATCGGCTCTGGCCGCTCTGGAAGGCCTGCATCGCCGCCAGCAACCGCTCGCCCCCCACCACCTCCCGCGCCGTGATGGCACCGCCCTGGCGCAGGGCCAGGGGCAGCAGCCGCTGCGACACCGCCAGCACGCGCGGATCGAGCCGGGAGGGCAGGAAGGCCAGGGGGGGTGAGGCGGGCATGGCAGAGCGCGGCGGCGACAGCGGGCGCCTTGGGCCCGTCTTAGCCAAGCGGCCCCGTCCTGGCTGGGTGGATTCGAGCTGGCTGGGTGGATTCGGGCTGGCTGGGTCGATCCGGGCTGCTTGGCTGGAGGGCCGGGCGGTGGTGATCGATGCTCGTCTTCGGCGACAGCCTCAGCGATGTGGGCAACGCCTGGCGTCTCTGGGGGGATGGGGCGGTGCCCAGTCCGCCCCACTGGCATGGCCGCCGCTGTGATGGACCGCTGTGGGTGGAGCAGCTGGCCGCCGCCCTCGACTTGCCGCCGATTCAGCCCTCCCTGGCCGGCGGTGGTGGCCACGCCTGCGGCGGCGCCCGTTCCGGGGTTGGCGTCTCGACAGGCCGTGGTGCCCCCAACCTGCTGGAGCAGATCAGGCGCTGGCAGGGGAGCCTGGCCGATCGGCCGGCGGCGGCGGGGGAGCTGGTGGTGCTGCGGGCTGGGGCCAACGACTACCTCGACGCCGGCGCCGACCAGGTGCCGCGGGTGGGGGAAGGGGTGAATGGCCACCTGCTGGAGGCCGTGGAGCTTCTGGCGGCGGCGGGTTTGCGGCGGTTTCTGGTGCCCACGGAGATGCCGTGGGGCAGCAGCCCGATCGAGCGGCCCGGCCTGGGGCCGGCGGAGCGCGTTGCCCTCAATCAAGCCATCGCCGCCCAGAACCAGGACCTGGCGGAGGGGCTGCGGCACCTGGCCCAGCGGCGGGGGCTAACGATCACCCAGCCGGATTTCCATGGGCTCTTGCAGCGGGTGGAGGCGGATCCCGCCCGCTTCGGCTTTGGGGAGATCCTGCGGCCCGCGCTGGCGGAACCGCTGCGCCCCCAGGGCGCCCCGTCCGCCGCCGGCCACCTCTGGTGGGATGGCTGGGGGCACCTCACCAGTGCGTTCCACGGGTTGCTGGCGGCGACGGCGCAGCGGGCGCTGTTGGCGTGAGCGGGGGGTCAGAGGAGCGAACCCTGGTGGTCCTGCGGGGGAAGTTGGGGGGCGCTCTGTGGGCGTTCCTCGGCCTCGCCGGCCTTCACCTCCAGCGCCTGCTCGATCACCCGGTCGGTGAGGGCGTCGAAGTAGGCGGCCAGGCTGCCTTGCAGTTCGAGAAATTCAGGCCAGAGCGTTTCGTTCACGAAGGCGCGGCTCAGGCGCGCCATCACGGTGGTGCGGCGCTGGCCGCGGTAGCGGTAGGCCGGGATGTCGTAGCGGCGCAGCAGGGCGACAAACAGATGGCGCGACCACTGATCGGCGAGCGTGAAGCGGACTTCGATCGGCGGCTCCTCCGCCTCCAGCTGCTTGAGACGGGCCTGGATGCGGTCGCGGGCCCGTTGGGCCGCCTGCCGTTCCCCCTCGCTGCCGGGGCGGGAATGCAGGGCTTCGATGCGGCGCAGCCGCTCCACCAGCTGCTGCTCGGGGCTGGCCGCTTTGCTGGGGCGGGTGATGGGGCACCTCCCGGATTCCGAGGCGGCCAGCGTAGGGGGGAGCCCTCGGCGCCGCTCGGCCTGGCTCAGCTCTGGTCGCGGCCGGCCGTCTCCAGCGCCAGGGCGGCCACTTCCTGCTCCTCGGCCAGGTCGAGCCGTGCCGCCGATACCGGGGCCGCGGTGGTCATCACCCGGGTGCGGCTCTGGGACCGCCACCACTTGAAGCGCAGCAGGGGCAGCAGCCCAACGTCCCGCGTCATCGCCCAGAAGAACACGTAGCTCGCCAGCAGCCTGCGTAGGGCGATGTATCGCGATTCACGCAGGGTTTCAATCAACCGATCCGCAGGATTCACCGCATCTTTGTTGCCGTCGGTGGTGCGGCAGGGAAGCAGCAGCGCCCGCTGAAAAGGCCCGCTGCGCAGCGTGGGATCGGTGCCCACAGCCACGATTTCCGGACCCACATTCCAGTGGCGGATGCCATCCGATTGGCGTGCCGTGAGGATGGCGGCATCCGCATCGGCGCGATTCACGCCCCCGCTGCGTCCATCGGGGACGCCAAGAAAGAGCAGCGTGCCGCGCACCAGGCGGTGGGCATGGGTGTGGAGCAGATGGTCGCTGACTTCTCCCCCCTGAACATCGACACTGGCGATACCGAAACTCAGGGAGAAGAGCTTGCTGATGTAGTTCGTCAACAACGGATGGACCCAGCTGCTTTCGCCGATCACCAGGGTGCGCCGCCCCGTTCGGGCCAGCAGGGGGCGTCTCTGCAGGCAGCGGAGGGCCAGCGTCCAGAACCAGGGCCCGAGGATGTACACCGTGATGTCACCGCTCAGGGCCAGCTCCCGCAGCGCGGTGGCCCAGGCGGTGTCGGCTGTCCAGAAGGCTTCGCCCATCAGGCTTCGCACCACCCCCTGCACCAGGGGCATGCGCAGCTCCAGGGTGATCAGGATGTACAACGCATGGATCACCCAGGCCAGCGGGGTTTCCAGCACATGCAGCGCCCAGCGGCGCCCCGCCTGGACCAGATGCCGCCAGGTGGGGGTGGGCTGGGGACGGCCCTGGCCATCGAAGCCCAGGATCTCCCGGCACTCCTGGAGAAGCACGTCGGTTTCGCTGCTCTCCAGGCGCTCGAGTTGCTGGCGCGAGAGCGGCATGCCGAGGGGCCGCATCCGCTCGTTGGGGAAGGCCTGGCAGAGCTGGCGACTGAGGCTGAACAGCAGCTGGGTGAGGGTCTGATGCATCGCCGCCACGGAGGCGGTGGCCGGCTCGGCCCGCCGCCTGCCTGCGAAGGTTTGCAGGAGACGACGGCTGAACGCCTCCCCCGGATGCTGGGGTTTCAGCAGCAGGGATCCCAGCAGGCTGTCGGGTTCGCCGGTGACGATGAAGAACTCGCGGATCACCTGGCGACGCACCATCAGGTCGCAGGCTTCCATCACCTGGCGCGAAGGAAACGTGCGGCCCGAGTGACTCAGCACCATCACAATCGTTTGCCGGGCAAGCTGGAGGCTGTGGATGTCGTTCTGCAGGGCCTTGAGCACCTCATTGGCCGACAGTGCCCGCACCGTGAGCCGCGGCATCAGGCTGGTCAGATCCCTGGCGAATTGCTCGGCGAGCCAGAGGCTGTTCTCCACCCCTGTGACCAGCAGATCCACTTCGCTGGAGCGCGCCAGGCTGTGGGCCAGGCCCGCTTGCGTCAACAACCTCTCTTTTTCGGCCACATTCGCCGCCTTGGCGATCAGCAGTTGTCCCAGCGAATCGGCCGATTGGCGATTGGCGGATCCCGGGTTGCTCCAGTCGTCGTAGATGGTGGCGAGCAGGGAGGGGATATCGGCGAGATCAGCGGCCACCGGATCGCGCTCGCTGGCGGCGCGCCGCAGGCGCAGGGTAGGGGAGCGGCGGGCAGGGCTCCGATGGAACGTCCGATAGAACTGCCGTCGAGCCTGCAGCTCCTGTGGGTTGAGGATCCGCTGAAGCGAGAGGGAGCTGATCTGCAGATCCGTGCTGGAGAGCACGGACACTTCACCCGCATTTTCATCGAGATCGATCCGCCACGACCCCGGCCGCTCCTGCAGGACGCCGTCGACAGCTGCGGATTCCGATGCATACACCGTCAGGCCGGCCTCGGGGTCCCCGCCGATGGTGATCGGCTGGCCGAGGCTGCTGAGCACCAACCGATCGGGCCAGGTGGTTGATGCCACCATCAGGCCAAAACTACCGCGTGCATCCTGCAGGAAGTGGCGCACAGCCGTGGCCGGATCGTTGTATAAAAACAGGGCCACCGTTTGGTGGATCCATTGGTGCCTCTGCTCGCGGCTCAGCCCCTGCAGTCGCGGTTCACGGCCCAGGGCCACCTCCAGCGGCGCCGCCATCGATTCCGCCAGGTGCTGCGGGCCGACGCCCGTCTCGATTCGTTCGCAGAACACCGCCTCAAAGAGGCTGGCCCATCGCACCAGATCGTCGCTGGGGGTGGTGTCCGGGAAGGAGGCCACCGCACGGAGGGTGGCCCAGCGCACGGCGGCGAACCAGTCGCCCTGACAGATCAACAGATCCATCATGCCGGCGATGCGGGCCGAGTCGACAACGGCCGGCGCTTTCTGCTGCAGTGCCTCCTCCAGCCAGGGCCCCAGGGAGGCCCCCACATCCACCAGGCCACCGAAGCCCGCGAAGGCTTCAAAGTCCCCGTTGTGGGTGATGCGGTGATGCACCCGCTGCCACTGATGGCTCCAGCGGCCGGCCCGATCCAGGCGCCAGAGGCGGCCGTGGCGTCCGGGTGTCCATTCCTGCCAGTGGGTTTCGGCCACCGCCGGCGGCCCGCTGGTGCCGAAGCGATAGTGCCAGCAGGCCATCAGGCCGGTGGGGGAAGGCGACCAGCCGCTGCGGCGTGCGCGTTGCCGCTGGTGGCGAAAGGCCATCTCCAGCGATGGGGTGAGATCGCCCCGCTTGGCATTGACGATCTTGTGACCCACAAAACCGTGGTCCCCCTGGCGGTCGACCGCCATCACCCGCCCGCCGCCGGCCTGGGCACCCCGCAGCTCCGTATCCCGCCCCATTTGATGGAAGATGCGGATGGCTTGGGGGGAGAGCAATTCGCTGCGCTGGGCCGTTTCACGCTGGGCCAGGAGTCCGAAATTGCCGCAGTAGAGGAGGGCTGCCTGGCCGTGGTGGAGGCTGAGCCGGTCGGTGCGTGAGGCCAGGAGCAGCCCCAGCTGGCTGATCGCCGTCGCCAGCAGCAGATCGAGCCACCAGGAAGGAGCCGAATCGCTGCCGGTGAGGCTGTGGAGCCCGTGGCAGGCGCCGGCCAGCACGATCAGGTGCAGCAGCAACGGGGTGGCCGCCTTGATCCGCACTTTCCACGGGTCCGGATGGCCGGCCGCCAGCCAGGCGATCGCCGGCTCGGGGTGTTCGGCCCCAGCGATGCCGCCGAACGGCAGCAGCCGCCGGGCCAACTCTCCAGGTGAGCGATGCTCCAACACATTCTCCAGCCGCAGCACCCCAGGGCTTTGATCCACCAGCGCCCGCGCCAGCGTGTGGCCCGCGCCGTGGATCACCTCCCCCATCACCCAGGAGGCCCGCAGCAGCAGGGCAAAGAGCAGGGCCTCAATCGGCGAGAAATCGCCCAGGGCGGCCTTCAGCAGAGCCAGCCCTTCGGGCCAGCTGCGCGCCCACCAGGGGCCAAGCGCGTCCAGCAGCGCAGAGCGGCACGGGCACCGAAGTCGGAGCCGCGGGAGATAGGTGGCCAAGGGTCTAGGAGAAGCGTTAGGGGGGATCGGGCGCCGGGCGAGATGGTGCAGCCTGGCTGTACTGATTAGGGCAAGTATTCGGCAGGAAGTTACCCCTATGCAGGGGTTCTTCGCATTTGTTTACTGTCGCCGGGCTGGGGCAAAGTGCCTGCAAGCCCAGGGAGGCGGGGGTGCCTCCCGGAGTTTTGTCTGTGTCTTTCGCTACCTAATCCTGTTCTTGGTTGCGGCTGGCGGCCTTTGCTTGGGCTGCGCTGCCGGTCGCCAACAGGTTGTGGTTAGGTTGCCAGGATGCAGGCGAGTTGTGCACACCTTTACGGTAGCTAGAAGGCGATCCCTGTGGCCTGCACCCGGCGGCCAATGGCGGTTTCACCCAGGGCAGCGACGGGATGGAGCCAATTCGGCCAGATCGTGCCGCTTCTGGGGATCCCGCCACACAATGGGGACTGCGCCCCCCCTCCCTTTCTGCCGCTTCGCCACCGCTGGCGCCGTTTCCGCCGCGACCTCGCCACGGCCATGGCCGGCATGCGCCGGTGGTTGCCCCTGTTGCTGGGCTCCACGGTGGTCAGTGGCGTGATTCTTGCGGGCCAGGCCGCGGATGCTGAGCGACAGCGCAACGACCTGATCCGCCGCACCGCCCTCCGGCAGCTCGACTTCCTGGCGGAGAACCTCGCCATCGAAACCCGCGACTGGGCCCACTGGGACCAGACCCACCAGCACGTCACGGGCCAGCTGGTCGACTACTACCGCAACGGCAACTACAACCGCGACACCTTCCGGCGCACCCCTTACGTGATGGTGCTCGACCGCCGCGGGGCGCCGTTCTCCACCGCCCACTGGCACAGCGGCAGGAACCGCATCGAGCCCCTGCCCTGGCCCGATCAGCAGGCGATCCTGCGGGCGCTGCCGCAGCGCCGCCAGCTCGTGCCGCGCACCTTTCTGGGGATGGTGCGGGGCCAGCCCAGCCTGATCGCCGCCCAGCCGATCTATCGGTCGAGCGGTGCCCCTCCGCCGATGGGGCGCCTGCTGTTTGTCCGCCCCCTCGGCTCGCGGGACGGGGATTTCGCCCGCCATGCCCTCGCCTTGCAGGACTACCGGATCGAGCCGGTGCGGCCGCTTGCCTCCCCGCCGTTTGGACCCCTGGCCCTGGCGGTGCGGGCCCCCCATTGGGATGGCGTCCAGCCGATGCAGATCTCGGTGCGCCGCCCGGCTTCGGAGCGGCGCCATGCCCTGCGATCCTTTGCGGCCCTGCTGCTGGTGAACGGATTGCTGGTGGGGGCGGTGGCGGGACGGGCCACGGGCCAGCACCGGCGCCTGCGTTATCAGGTGTGTCGCCAGCAGCGGGAGGAGCGGCGCCTGCGTCGCGCCCTGCAGCGCCGCGAGAACCTCGATGCTCTCACCGGCCTGTTCAACCGCACCGGCTTGCTGGCGGCGGTGGAGCGCCAGCGGCGGGAGAGCCCGCAGCAGGCGCAGGCGCTGCTGCAGATCGACATCCGCCGCTTCGCCCTGATCAACACCAGCGCCGGCCGGGCCTTCGGCGACCGGGTGTTGGTGGCCCTGGCCCAGTGGCTGCAGCGGCGCCTGCCGCCGCCGGTGATCCTGGCGCGGACGGGCGGTGATGAGTTCAGCTGCGCCCTGGTGGGCAGCTCCTCATCGGTGCTGCGGGCCGCGATCACCGAGCTGAGCCAGGAGCTCCAGCAGCTGGATCTCACGGTGGATGGGCAGATCCTGCGCCTCTCGGTGAGTGCCGGCGCGCGGCTGCTGGCGGAGCTCTCGCCGATGGCGGCGCTGCAGGAGGCCGGCGTGGCCCTCGATCTGGCCCGCCGCTCGGGCCGCCAACCCTGTCGCTTCTACGGCGATGAGCCCACCGCCATGCACAGCACCGTGGCGATCCAGCAGCTCAACCAGCAGCTGATCACCGCCCTGCGGGAGGAGCGCATCGCCCTGTTCGGCCAGGCGGCGTGGCGTATCCAGGATTCACGATTGCCCGCGGTCTACCTGGAGCTGCTCGCCCGTCTGCGGGATCCGCAATCGGAGGACCACCACTGGAGCGAGGGGTTGGTGGAGGCGGCCAACCATTGCGGCTCGATGCCCCTGCTGGATGCGCACGTCTTCGAGCTGGGGTGCCGGCGACTGGCCGAGATGTTGGCGCACCACAGGGGCGATTCGCCCGTCGCCGAATTGGTCTATGCGTTCAACGTCACCCCCGACACGTTGCTGGGGGATGACTTTGCGCTGATGGTGCAGCAACGGTTGGAGCGGCTGGAGCTGGAGCCGTCGCGGATCTGCTTTGAGATCACGGAGCAGGCGGCGGCGCAGGACCCGGACGGCGTTGCCCGGGTGATGCGGCAGTTGCGCCGCTGTGGCATCCGCTTCTCCCTCGACGACTTCGGCGCCGGCATGACCTCCCTGAGCCACCTGCGTGATCTGCCCCTCGATTACGTGAAGATCGACAAGAGCTTTGTGGCGGGCCTCAAGGACAACCCCCTCAGCCGCCTGACGGTGGAGTTCGTGGTGCGGATGGGGCGGGAGCAGGGCTTCCAGACCATCGCCGAAGGGGTGGAGGACCTGCGGGTGCTGTTCCTGCTGCGCGATCTGGGGGTCGACATCGCCCAGGGCTATGCCACCGCCCGGCCGAGCCTGTTTGATCCCCTCAGGGATGACAGTTTTGCTCGCTGCGGTGGCGAACGCCTGGGCACTGGACCCGGGTCGTGGCCGCCGGCCTAGGCCGGCAGCAGCCCCCGACGCTGCAGGGGTTCCAGCTTGGCAAAGCGCCATCCCTGTTCTGTCTGCTCGAGGGTGCCGTTGCTGCGCAGCTTGGTGATCAGGGTGGAGGTGGAGCCCCGGGAGAGGCCGGCGATGGTGGCGATCTCCTGCTGGGAGAGGGCCGGCAGGGGATGGCAGGGGTCGCCGTCGGGGCTGGTCAATGTGGCCAGCAGATGGAGGGTGTAGAGCAGGCGGCTGGTGGCGTCTTCGTTCATCATCATCAGGCGATTGCCGAGATTGCAGAGGCGTTGAACCTGCAGGTAGGTGACAGCATCACGCAATGTTGTGCTGGTCTTCAGCGCCTCTTCCAGCGCGCCTTGGCGCAACTTCAGCACCGCCATCGCCGTCAGCGCCACCACATCCACGGTGCGAATGGGCTTGGGGGACAGCAACGCCAGATCTCCGATCAGGGCGCCGCTGCCCATCAGGGTGAGCACCACTTCGTCCCCCTGCATCGACAGGCAGCGGGCCTTGGCCAATCCGGTATCAACCAGATACACTTCGCCGCCCCAGTCGGCCTGGAAGATCAGTTGGTGGCCGGTTGCAATCTCGATCCTGCGGTGGCCTGCCAGCAGTTGCTCTTTGGTTTCAGGGTCAACTTGCTCGAGGATGCGAAACGGCTTTGTCATGGGGGCTGCGCTGGCCTCGATCCCGGGGGCTGACCGTGAACGAGTTTACGGCGTGGGCCGTGGCTGTCAGCGCGCTGACAGCTGGCTGTTGATGGCCGCATCGGCGGTTTTCATGAATTGAATCGCCGCGGATTGGCGGGTGGACAACATCGCCAGGCTGATTGGGCGATCGTTACTGCATACCGGTGATCCGGTACTTCCCCACAAAACCCATTCCGCAATCAGGACACGATCATGGCGTTCGCTTCCCAGCTCAATGGCGTGTTTGCCGATCTGAGTGATGCCAGCCGCACGGCATTTGACGGCTCGGCTTCGATGGTTCTTAGCAAGTCTTCCCGATTCGATCTGCTGACGGCCCTCCGGCCTTCGGCCCCCCTCCAGGTTTACGCTCCCCAGCCAGTCTCGGCTCCTCAGGCGATCACCGCCGCCCAGTTCGTGGATGGACTGGCTGCCCAGGCCCTCAGCCACCAGGCTGTGCAGCATCCCTACCTGAGGGCCCTGGCCTGGGGTGAGCTGCCGGACACGCGCTGGGCCCTGCGCGATTTCGGCCGTCAGTATTACGCCTATTCCGCCCACTTCCCCCGCTATCTCACCGCCGTGATCTCCAAGCTGGAAAATCCGGCGCATCGGATGGCCCTGATGGAGAACCTCACGGAGGAATCCGGCCAGTACGAGCAGGAGGAACTCGATGAGCTGGCGGCGATCGGCATTGCGCCGGAGTGGATCGTCGGCCTGCCCCATCCCGAGCTGTTCCGCCGCTTCCGGCGTGCCCTTGGCGTGATGGATGACGACGCCGCCCCGGAGGCGATCGAGGTGGTCTGCTGGCGCGAACAGTTTCTGGCGATCCTGGCGAATGGCAGCGCCGCTGAGGCGCTGGGGGCGCTGGGGCTGGGTACCGAAACGATCGTGCAGACGATCTATCAGCCGTTTGTGGATGCGATCGGTCGCATCGGCATGTCTCTGCACGACAGTGTCTTCTTCCCGCTGCACACGGCGGTGGATGACCACCACCAGGCCACCCTGCGCGACATCGCCATCGATCTCGCTGCCACGGAGCAGGGGCGACTGGATCTGGCCAAGGGGATGCAGAAGGCCCTGGCCCTGCGCTGCTCCTTCTGGTCGTGGCTGCACCAGCGCGCCCTGCAGCCGGAGTGAGATTTGCCCTGAGTCGCGGGGATCGCGCCGCCGATCCCCGAACCCCCCGTTCTCCATTCACCGCCCCCCATGACTCCCACCGCAACGCCCACCGCTCTGGAGGCCGGCATCCGCAACCGCCGCCCCCCCTGCCAGCCCCCGGCCGCCAGCCTCGCCTGGCCCGCCGCAGAAGCCTGCGCCGGCGCCACCCCCACGGCCACCGCTAGCACCAGCGACATCGCCGCTGCCCTGCCGGTTCACTATCAGCACAGCGACCACCGCTTGGGCGTCGACTTCCTGGTGCATCGCCTGCCCTTCGAGGGACTGCAGGCCCTGGATCCGCGCCTGATCCGCATCCCGCCCGGCGCCTGCAACGAGAAGCACCGCCACGCGCACGAGTCGTTCTTCGTGGAGCTGGAGGGGGAGGCGGAGATCCTGGGGGGCTCGGAAACGGTGCGGCTCCACCGGGGCGGCATCGCCTTCGCGCCGCGCTGGATCGTTCACCAGAGCCGCAACGTCAGCGCCGTGCAGGAGCTGCTGCTGCTGGCGATCACTGATTTCGGCCTCACCAGCGCCGTGCTCGGCGACTACGACCGCCAGACGCGCCTGCGGTTTCAGGGGCGGGATTCCTGCCATGGGCTTGAGGCAGGGGCGGAATCCGGCTCCGATCCACCTGTCGCCTCGCTCACCATTCCCCCCGTCAAGACCTGCACCTGCCGCGGCCGCTGAGTGGTTCCGCTGCCCCCACGCCCCAGCCCCTCGATCCGCGGGGCTGGGGTTGTTTGTTGCGATCCGGTGCTTGGGCGATGCCGGTCTGCCCCTGGACCTGCTTCTAGGATCCATTCGAAGACATGGACTTTTTCAATAGCGCCCCAGGTTGTGGAAGATCCCGCCCCATGCCGCTCGATCCACGGCGGCGAAGGCGTGAGCCGTGGCCATCAGCGCCGGGCATCCTGGAGCAGGCAGCCATAGGCCCCGAAGGCGGCATCGGCCGTGAGCAGGGTGAGCCCTTCGCGCAGTGCCTGGGCCACCAGCAGCCGGTCGAAAGGATCGCGGTGATGGAGCGGCAGGGCCTCCAGGGTGAGGAGATGGGGGAACTCGATGGGGAGAAGCTCGAAGCCGCTTTGCTCGGCCCAGGTGATGCCCTGGGCGGCAGACAGGGGCATGTCGGTCCGGGCCAGGGAGTGCTTGATCGCGATTTCCCAGAGGGAGACGTGGCTCAGCCGCACGGCACCGGCCTGATTGCCGATCAGCGCGCAGCTGTGGCTGCCGAGGCGAGGGTCTGCGGTGATCGCCCATAAAAAGGCATGGGTGTCCAGCAGGAGTTGCATCACTCCTGCTCAAACAGTGCGGCGATCAACGGGTTGCTCGCATCGATCGACGCCGGGACCGTGAACTGTCCCTGAGCCACGCCCAGCCGGCGTGAACGCTGGCTGGGCCGAAGGCTGGTGAGCCGCGCCACGGGCCGTCCGTTGCGGGCGATCACCACCTCGCTGGTGGCACCGCTCTCGATGGCCTCCACAAGCCGGGAGAGATGGGTCTTGGCTTCCAGCATGTTCACCATCCGGCTGGAGGGGGCTGGCATCGGTGGCGCCACTGGCGGGGTGGGATCGGGGCGCGGGGAGGGCATGGGGCATTGGTCTGGTCAGACCAAGCTAAGCGGATGATGGATGGACGTGGGCTCTTTGGTGCCTGAGGTCTTGGCCACTCTCTGGCGACAGGTTTCAGGCTGGCCGGAGTTGCGTTGTAACACCGGGGCGATTCCGACCAGCAGCTCAACCAGGAATTGATTACCGCCCTGCGGGAGGAGCGCATCACCCTGTTCGGGCAGGCGGCCTGGCCCAACCAGGATTCGCGGCTGCCGGCGGTCTACCTGGAGTTGCTGGCCCGCCTGCGGGATCCCCGCTCGGAGGGGCGTTGCCCGCGTGATGCGGCAGCTGCGCCAGCGGGGCATCTGCTTCTCCAGAGACCGTGGCATGCGCTCTCCGCCGTCATGTCCTCTCTGAACGAATACGCTTCCTCATGCGGCGGGTGAATGAGAACGCGATTCCTGCTCCAAAAATGGGCAGAGGGCCTGGTACGTACACATTGTCGCTAGCCAGGGCTGGGAGTAGCGGAGAGGGACTGCGATGTAGAGTGGCCTGCTCATAATCGTAGGCATAGGAGATCAGCTTGCCTTCCTCATAGGGTTTCCCGAAGAACGAGATTGCTGTGGGAAGCCCTGCTGAGCCGAATCCCATCGGTACAACGATTCCAGGAAAACCGATAGAAGCATAGCCTGCTATCGTCGCTGGGCTAGGAATTCCTGGATAGGGCTGGAATGTCGGGTCGGTTACTGTCTCAACAGGATTTCTGATTGGCGAGGCGAAGTTGCTTTGGTATGGGAAAACCATTGCATCGAGATCAAAGGCATCAAAGAGAGCCAATTGGATATCCGTCGCTTCCGGCAGAAGGTTGTCGATCAAGTTGATGTAGGCCGGATCGCTTGTCGACGTGCTGAGAGAGCGCCGCAAAAGATCGAGAACACTGTTTTCGACAGGCAGGGCAGAGCTGTTGACCTTTGTTTCGTAAATGTTGATAAATTCGGCTACGGTTTTGGGGATGCTCGGGTCGGTGAACGTGGCAAGGTAGGCCTCCCAGTCCTCTTTAAATCGATAATCTGCGATCCGGCGGATGTTGGCACCTCCATTGCGGACATAAAAGTCGATGTACTGCGCGGCAAAATTGACTGGATCAATGATTACCGCGCCCAACTCTTTTAGCTTGTTGATCGCCGCCTCCGCAAGCGCATCGATTTCAGGATTGCCACCAAAGAAATCCCGACCCACCCCAATGCGAGCCCCTTGCAGGGAACCCTTGACGAGGAAATCTGTATAGTCGGAGGGGATTTTGCCCTCGCTCTCGAGAGTGAGCGGATCGGCGGGATCGACCCCAGCAATAACGTTGAGGAGATGGGCCATATCGGTCACGGTGCGTGCCATCGGCCCCGCAGTGTCGAAGGTGAGATTTTTCGGTGCGATGCCATCTCGGCTGATCAGGCCCGTGGTGGGGCGCAAGCCGACAATGCCGTTGAAAGACGCAGGTCCACGTACGGAAGTGCTGGTATCCGTGCCGATAGCCAGAACGGATAAGTTGGCCGCTAGGGCTGCTCCAGAACCGCTACTTGACCCTCCGGTATTGCGTTTGAAGCTGTACGGATTTAACGTCTGCCCATCGATCGTGTTGTAGCTTCCCCCAGCAAACTCTCCCATCGCCGCTTTGCCAAGGATGATTGCGCCCGCATCACGAAGCTTCTTCGTGATGAAAGCGTCGTCGGGAGGAATTGCATTCTTGAGAATTACCGAGCCATTAGAAGTGGCCAAGTCGAATGTGTCGATATTGTCTTTCAAGAGGATTGGGATCCCGTGGAGAGGGCTTCGGGGTCCCTGTAGTCGACGCTCGGCGTCAAGTGCTTCGGCGATTTCTAGTGCTTGTGGATTAAGAGTGGTGATAGAGTTTAGCTTTGGCCCGGCGTCCTCGTAAACTGCAATCCGCTCGAGGTACATTTGCACCAATTTCTTGGCTGTGATGATCCCGCTGTCAAATCCTTGATTGATGCTCGAAATCGAGGCTTCTTGTAGGGAGAAACTCGCGGCAAAAGAAGGGGAAGCGAGTTGTGCCCCGGTAAGCGTGAGCACAGCAGCTGCAACTGCAGGCTTGCCCAGATTTAAGCGCTTCATTTGAACGAGCATGGAATTAATGCTTCCATAAGAGCACGTCCCCGGAGAATCTGTCGTAGTAAAAGCTACCAAAAGCCCGATTGAAACATCCCGTGGGGCCAGCGATCGGTTTTCAAAAACCAGCAGACGGCTGAGGCAAAGATGCTGACATCAACGCCCGCCAGGAAGTCGAAAGCCGTGTCACCGTCTGCGCCTCGTGTTGGTGATGGAGCCGTCCTGTGGGGGCTGGGGTTTTCGCTCGTTTCGTTGGCAGGCGGATGCGTACGGAATCGACTCCTGGGTCCGGATTCGTTGGCAATGGGTGTGAACGCTGGCTGTCGCCAGCCCTGCCTCCCGGTTCTGCGCCTCCCGAGCACCGAAGGCGACGCCACTCAGCAGCTCCGCCACACCCCCGGCGCTGCCCACTCCTTGCTTCGGGGCGGTGTGGCTGGGGCCACTGGCTGAGCTGAGCCCTACAGATGCTGCGGCCGCTTGGCCATGTCGATCAGCAGGCTAACCAAACGGATGATGACGGTTGTTGGCTATAGCCGGATCAAGTTGCAGCATGGGGATGAAACCCCTGATCTCACCATGCGTCGCGTCATTATCCTCCGCAGCCCCTGCCTGCCCGGATTCGCTCAGCACCGCGGAGCAGACCCGCTGCCTGAGGAAGGAGCTGGAGGCCAGCGATCGTCAACTGCAGCAGGCTTTGATGGGGGTGGCCAAGGAAGTCAAGCAGGTTCCAGGACCAACGTTCCAGGTGCTCTGGCAGGAGAATCTCAAGGGCTTTTACAAGACCAGTGCGGATCCAATGCAGCAAGCAGAGGCCTTCCGTGCCAATCGCAGGGCGGTGTGCGCCTATGCCAAATCAGTGGGCTTCCAAGGCACCGGCTACGGCATCACCACCACCCGTTGTGAACTCGCTCTCACCCGCATGTTGCTCGAAGAGCTGAAACCCTAAGCCTGTAGGATGCACGTTGATTCAGCTCAGCTTTCCAGCAATACCCTCAATGGCATCGCCAATCGAAGCGGCGACCTCTTGAGCTTTGTCCTTCACCGTGCCGGCGGCATCCATCAGTTGGGCCTGGACCTGCTTGGCCTCGCCTTCCGTCTGCATGTCTTCATCGCCGGTGATCGCGCCGGCAGCGGCCTCAAGATGCCCTTCGGCGTTCTTGGCGGCGGCCTTGATCTTGTCTTCGAGAGTCATGGATGCTTTGCGATGGGATGGACAGAGGGGCAGGGCAGACCTTCACCTCTGGTTGAAACGTAGCCACGAAAACGGCTTACGCACGCTTTAGGACACGCAGAACGACAGATCGCCGATCAACCCGAAGCCACCTCCCTTGACCATCACGCCAGCCAACCATCCGGCAATGACGCCTACAAGCAGAAACCAGAGAACATTCATTCTGTTCGTCTTTGCCATGGATAGATGAGACGATCCGCCGCAGGATCAAGATTCTGGGCCGACCTTCCTACCTATCTTGAGCACCCCCGGGGGGATCCGCCATAAATGTTACAGCGCGCGATGTTACGGAGACCCTTCTGACTCTTTGACGGGCACGTCTATCATCCTTTCCCTTGCGATCTGCGCGGCATCCCCAGGGTGCGGTGGTCTTGAGTGGCCTGATCGTGAGACTGATTCCGATGTGAGGTTGTTGTGCTCGGTTTTAGACTGTGGATCTGCCGAGACGGACAGGGCCTGGGCAGAAGTAACGACTCCCACGATCGTCAATGCCACGCCTATGGATGTCATGACGCTGGAGCCGCTGATCATGGTCTTCCCCATTCCACATGACGAATCATGATTTCTTGATAATGCTCAGCCAACGTCAAAATGACAGCCTCGCTGAAGTTTTCCCCGTTTAATGCGACATAAGTAACAGCGAGATCATTGGGCTGTTTGTCAGGCCATTCCTCCAGGGTAAAATCGTCCATGACTTGCCCCTCCCGGATCGAACCCGAGGCATAGGCGGTCATTGTTGTGACCGCGTCTTTGATGGTCCCTGGCGTCGATTGGTTTTCGGCCGTCACCTCTCAAGGCCTGCTGCCAGGCAGCCCTCTCGTCAGCAGCTCCGTGAGCACCCCCCGCGGCAGCAGGGCCAGTGGCAGGAACCAGGCCACGTTGAAAAAGAACAGCGGCAGATAGAGGCTGCAGGCCAGGAGAATCAGCAGACCGGCTCCAAGCAGATCACTCAAGAGCAGCGTTCGTAGGCGGCGATGTCGCACCTGCCACCAGGCCAGAGCCCAGGACGGCAGCCAGCCTGCGGCCACCAGCATCACGAACACCTGGGGCCCTGTGGCGCCGAGACCTGAGGTGGTAGGAGCCCGGCTGGCCAGCACCGCGCACCAGGCCAGGCCAAGTCCCAGGTGCAGGAGCAACCAGTGGCGTGAAGGAGATGGCAGGGGAGGGCGGGCCGATGAGCAACTGTTCATGCCGATGGATCGACGCCAACGATTCATCTCGCCATCCTGAGGGCCAGCCCCTGCACCTGCCACCTTGAGGTGCCTGTGCCCCCAACTCACCGCCGCCTTCAACCAGACCCTGAAGCAGCAGGGGATCAGTTTCCAGGTGCAGGCCACGGGTGCAGGCTCCCAGCAGCAGCTGACGATCACCACCATCGGCACCAGACCGCCGATCAAGCCCATCCAGCAGACGGTCAACGGCCGGGTGGTGGGGGCCACGATTGCCGACCTCAATGGCAACGGGACGCCCGAGATCTACGTGTTCGTGCAAGGTGCGGGTAGCGGCAGTACTTGCGAGCTGGTGGCCTACGCCGTGATCAACAGCAGCGATCTTTCGCCGATCTACAAGCCAGGCGACACCAACGCCAAGGCTACCGGTGGTGAGCTCCAGATTTGCTACGCGCTCCAGCATGGTGAGGCCAGCTGGATCCTGAGGCCCACCAGCGTGCTCCTACGACCTGCAATACCGCCCTCCGATCGAGCCCCTGCCCCGATCGGAGGGCCAAGGGCGACAACTCCTCTCTGATCTAGCGGCTCGCTATGCCCGCCCAATGCTCGAAAACCGCAGCCGGATCCTCAGCTAGCCGTAAAGCCTGCACCGCACACGTTGTGCAGTGGGTCCCTCACCCACTTGGCGTTAGTCCGCTTCATCAGAAGGCGACGCTACAGCAGCATCGGTTGATCCCTAGTGTTGGCCCATGACAATGCCCCCCTGCAGTTGAACGCCGTTGTGGCGCTACTCGGCCTGAGCCTGGTGAGCTGGCCGGCGATCGCCCGCGCTGACAGCACCGAAGCCTTCTGCCAGCTGAGCCGCCACGACCACACGATCGCTGTGGAATCAGAGCCCTGCCTGTTCAGCCAACGCCAGGGCAATGTGAATGTGCAGATGGGCAAACGCTGGGTCTTTCGCTTCGATGCCAACCAGGAAGGCATCGGCTATCAGCGAGAGAACCTGGACAACGGCATCCGCTTTAACCGCGAAGGTGATTATACCTTGAGCGTGTACTGGCGCCGGGCATTGCAGTGTAAGCGCACCACCGCTGCGCCTGTCTCGGTGGTGTATCTGAGCCAGGGCGATCAACGCAAGGCTGATCTGGCTGTCGGCAAAAAGCACGTGCTGCTGCCCATTGCCCCATCCGGCAGCGGCGCACGCTACAGCGGCTCCGGTGTGGAGCTCTGGGAGCATCAAGGCACCACCCGCATCAACTGGTTCGGAAAGACCCTGCAGTGCAGCCGCTGAGTTGACTGGGCGATCCAGCTTCTGGCGATGCTCCTGGCGTAGGGCTGGCCGGATGTCTTCAGCGGCGATTGATCTTCGCCTTCAGCTCCTCCAGTTCGTCGCGCAGTTCTTGCAGCGTCTGGCGTTCCTCGCGCACCTCCTCCTCTCGGCGGGTGCGGTCATCGGCACCGAAGCGCAGCAGCGATTGCAGGAGCAGGCCGCCGCCGCTGGCGATCATCACCACCATCGCCAGCAGGCTCCAGAGGCTGGTGGGGCGGAAGCTGAACAACAGGCTCTGCAGCACCCCCACCCCCAGCGCACCGGAGGCGGCCCACACCAGAAACCAGCCGAGGCGGCGCAGCGTGTCGCTGAACAGCAACGCCACGCCGATCCCGAACGGGATCATCAGCAAGCCTGCGCCCCCACCGAGTCCGAGCGGCCAGATCCCGGCCAGGAAGCCGCCGCCACCGCCTACGCCAGCCCCCGCGCCGCGACCGCCCCAGCCGAAACCGACCAGACCCGAGCTCACCATCACCTGATTGGTGAACAGGAACACTCCAGCGGCGAAGAGGCTGCCGCCGATCAGGAACAGCAGGAAGTTCTGCGCGGGCTTGGTGGACACGGAACGGCGCCTGGCTCAGGGACCCCCCAGCATCGCCACCGTGGGCTGCGATCGCAACAAAAAGCTCCGCCAGTGCCAGGGCTTGAAGGGTAATGCGGAGGCGTATTCAGGTCTTTGGCGAGGTGATCGACGCGGAAGCGGTGCGCTTCCGCAGGCGGCGGGTCCAGCCAAACGGACAGAGACGCGGGCCCGACAGAGAGGCGGCTGTTGGTCAAGCTTCTGAACCTGCTGTCCCCCATTCCCGCTGGCCGAGCTCCTCGGTCAGGACCAGATCGACACCCTATTGGATCTTGAGCGGGCCCTTTTTGGCGCACCAGGCCTTGCCGTATGGCTGGCTGCGTGCTTCAGACTGGGTGGAGACGGGTTGTGACGCTGTGTCCCACGCGCGGACAGAAGGACGATCCCCAAATTGAATTGATCTTCTACGCCGAATACTCTCGTTTCCGTGGAGCCCCCTCGGATCTGATCGGTATCGGCACTTATCTGGATGAAAATCGTGGTTTCTCCAAGTACGCAGGTTCCACCACCCTCCCTGGATACTACAAATCTCGCTGGAGCAGCTCCATTGAGGGGATTCCTCGCAAAATTCGCAATTCCCTGGGTGGTAACCTGGATGGGGACCTTCCCCCTTGCCTCACGCACGACCTTCTCTGGCTCTGTGCCTGCATCTATCGCCATTTTGCGACTTGCAATCACCACAAAGAAGTGGCCCGGCAGTTGAGCAACTTCCGGGATCGGCTTTGCGAATTGCATCAAGGTGTTCATCCTCCTGCCTCTGGCCCTCAATGTGCAGAGCAAGTGTCTGAAGGTTGGCCTATTCACGATGTCTCTGATCGGCGTTGTCCGCT
>JBKDOZ010000316.1:0-14128 GCA_046342735.1 Synechococcaceae cyanobacterium | reverse complement strand
CGGCAGCGGGGAGTCCCCGCAGGGGGCCGGCGTAAAGGATCCGGCCGCCCCCCACCGCCAGCGCCTCCACCGTGCTGGGCTGATCTCCGACCATGGTGAGGATCGTGCCGCCGCTGTAGATCGTCTCCACCGCGGGAGCGGGGGGGCTGGCGGCGAGGGAGGCCGCCGGTGGCAGGGCATTGGCCAGAAGGCCACACGCCAGGGCAAGGGGCGCGAGGGGGCGAGACATAGGACAGCGGCGCACCCAGCCAGCGGGGCCGGGTCGGGGTCTTTCGCACCGTACAAACGGTGGCGGCATGGCGACCACGGTCTTTCGTTTTCTGAACGTTGCCGTTTTGGGACGCTGCGCACAGGCCGCCCAGGGCCCCAGATGAGGGGGTCAAGCCACCTTGCGTCGCGCCAGGAACGTGGAGGGCGCAACGGCGAAGCGGGCCTGGAAATCGCGCCGGAAGCTCACCACGCTCAGATAGCCGCAGGCGAAGGCGATATCGCCCACCCGTCTGCCGGGCGGAGCCACCTCCAGGAGGCGACGGGCCAACCACAGGCGCTGGCGGCGAAGGACCTGCATCGGTCCGCAGCCGAATCGGGTCCCTGAACTCCAGCGAGCGACCCGGGAGTCCGAGCAGGGGATACCCGGATCGCGGACGCAGTTGGGAGCCCAGTGCGACGGAAGGGTGAGCATCGATCCTGGCGGATGCGTCAAGGCGAAGGGGGGCCCAAGGTAAGGAACGGCCGGGCAAGGCAATGGCGCTTCTCGAACCCACCAACCTGCTGTTGATCGCCTGTGCGCTCCTCTATGGGCTGATTGGCGAACCGGGAGAGGCGGCCAGCCTGCTCGTCTTCGTGCTGGCGATCGCGGCCCTCGATGCCTGGCAGCAGGGCCGCAGTCGCCATGCCCTGGCGGAGCTGGCCCGGCTGTCGGCCCCCCGCGCCCGGGTGTGGCGGGGAGGAGAGGTGGTGGAGCTCCCCCCCGAGGCGCTGGTGCCCGGCGACCGACTGCGCCTGGAGGAGGGCGATCGGGTGGCCGCCGATGCGCGCCTGGAGGAGGGGGTGGGTCTGTGGCTTGATGAATCGCTGCTGAGCGGCGAATCCCTGCCGGTGCTGCGCCAGGAGCCCGGCGAGCCGATCCTGGCCGGATCCCTTGTGGCTGCCGGCCGGGGCGTGGCGGTGGTGACGGCCGTGGGGGAAGCCACCGAGCTGGGGCGCCTGGGCCGCAGTCTGGCGACCGTGACGGCACCGCCCACCCGGCTGCAGCGGCGCACCCGTCGCCTCACCGGCCGGCTCACCGTGCTCGCCGTGGCCCTCTGCGTGGGGCTCGGGAGTTGGCAAGCGATCCAGGGGGGCGATGGTCTGGCGGCGCTGCTGGCGGCCCTCGCCCTGGCGTTGGCCGTGCTTCCCAACGAAATCCCGGTGGTGTTGGCGCTGTTTCTTGCCCTGGGGGCCCTGCGGCTGGCGCGCCTCGGGGTGTTGGCGCGCTGGCCGGCGGCGGTGGAGAGCCTCGGCAGCGCCACCGTGCTGGCGGTGGACAAGACGGGCACCCTCACCGAGAACCGGATGGCGGTGGCCCAGCTCTGGCGCGGGCGCGATGGGGCCCTGTGGCGCGACGGGCAGCCCCTGGGGGAGGCGTGGCATCGGTTGCTGGAGTTGGCGCTGCTCGCCAGCCGTCCCGATCCCGTCGATGCGATGGAGGTGGCGATCCAGCGCTTGGCCGCCGAGCAGCTGGGGGAGGGGGAGCACCGCCATCCCGACTGGCCGCTCGCCCATGAGTACCCCCTGCTTCCCGACCTGCTGGTGTTTTCCCGGCTCTGGAGCGATCCCGCCGGCCGCTGGCGCCTGGCGGCCAAGGGGGCCCCGGAGGCGATCGCCGATCTCTGCCACCTCGCCGATGGCCCGCGGGCTGAGCTGCTCGGAGCCGCCGCCGCACTGGCGGCGGAGGGGTTGCGGGTGCTGGCCGTGGCCACGGGGCTGGAGGGGGCGCCCCTGCACGGCGAGCCCCTGCCTCCGGCGCAGCCGCCGGACAGTGTCCATGCCTTCGCCTTCGCGCCGGTGGGTCTGGTGGGCCTGGCGGATCCGCTGCGGCCCGAGGTGCCCGCCGCCATCGCCCGGGCCCGGGCCGCCGGCCTGCGGGTGCTGATGATCACGGGGGACGGTGCCGTGACCGCCCGCGCCATCGCCGCCCAGGCCGGCCTGGGGGGCGGGCCGGTGCTCAGCGGCCCGGAGCTGGAGGCCCTCTCCGCCGCGGATCTGGCGCAGCGCCTGGTGGGCACCTCGGTGTTCGCACGGGTTCGGCCCGAACAGAAGCTGCGGCTCGTGCGGGCGTTGCAGGCCGGCGGCGCCGTGGTGGCGATGACCGGGGACGGCATCAACGACGCCCCCGCCCTGCGGGCCGCTGACATCGGGGTGGCGATGGGCGGGCGGGGCACGGCCGTGGCGCGGGAGGCGGCCGATCTGGTGCTCCTGCATGATTCCTTTGCGTCTCTGGTGGAGGCCGTGGCGCTGGGGCGCCGAATCGACGCGAACCTGCAGCGCGCCCTCGGCTACACCCTGGCGATCCACCTGCCGATCGTGGCCCTGAGCCTGTTGCCGCTGCTGCTCCCCCACCAGCCCCTGATCCTGCTGCCGGTGCATATCGCCCTGCTGCATCTGGTGATCGACCCGGCCTGCACGGTGGTGTTCGAAGCCCTGCCGGCACGGCCGGAGTCGATGGGCCAGCCGCCCCGCGCCCCCGACGCCCCGCTGTTGGGCGCCCGCACCTGGCGACGGGCCCTGCTCCAGGGCGGCCTTCTCAGCCTGGCGGCCCTGGCCTTGGCGCTCTGGCCTTCCCTGGCGGTCGACGGCCGCCGCAGCCTGGTGTTTGCCCTGCTGCTGCTGGCCGGAGGGGGGCTCGTGGCCTGGAACGGGGATCGCCGCCACCGCCTCAGCCGCCTCGCGTTTCCGCTGAGCCTGCTGCTCTGGCTGGGGCTGATGGCGCTCCCGCCGCTGCGGGAGCTGCTGCGGCTGGCTCCCCTGCCGCTGATCTTTGGCCAGGGGCAATACTGAGGGGATGAAGCTGCTGGTGGTGGAGGACGATCCCACCCTGCGGGCGGCGCTCCTGCGCTTGCTGGCGCAGTGGGGCTACGCCACCGAGGCGGCCGGCACCGGCGCGGAAGCCCTCCAGTGGTTGGCGTGCGACCCCTTCGATCTGGTGCTGCTCGACCTGGGGCTGCCCGATCTCGACGGTCTGGCGGTGTGCCGCCGCCTGCGGGCCGCAGCCCAGCCCCAGCCGCTGGTGTTGATGCTCACCGCCCGCGATGGCACCCACGACGCGGTGGTTGGCTACGAGGGCGGCGCTGACGACTACGTGGTCAAACCCTTCGATCCGGAGCTGCTGCGGGTGCGGATCCGCGCCCTGCTCCGCCGCGCCGCCCGGCCGCTCCATCCCGACCTTCGTTGGGGTCCCCTGCGGCTGCATCCCGGGGAGGTCACCGTCTGGATCGATGGACGCCCCCAGCTGCTGACCCGCAAGGAGGCGCTGCTGCTGGAGCAGCTGCTGCGGGCCCAGGGGGAGAGCTGCAGCAAGGGTCGGTTGTTGCACGGCTGCGGCGATGGCCGCCGCGAGGTGGGGGAGGAGACGATCCGGGCCCACATCCGCAACCTGCGCCAGAAGCTCACCGCCGCCGGCTGCCCCCCCGACCTCATCGACACGGTGCATGGCCATGGCTACCGCCTCAACCCCACCGCTGCCCCCTGATCCGCTGCGCCTGCGGCGTCGCCTCAGCCTGCAGGGGGGTGGCTTCGCCCTGCTGCTGCTCGCCGCCTTCTCCGGTTCTCTGTACTGGGGCATCGCCCTGCAACGGGTGGAGGACCAGCGCAAGGAACTGCGCCGCATCGCCGCCAGCGCCGCTGCCCAGCTGCCGCTGATCCTGCACGAGTCGCGGGAGGCGGCGGGGGTGCGCAAGTTCCGGGGGGAGCCGAGGGTGGTGGATCCGCCGGGATTCGAGCAGCTGCGGGTGCAGTGGTTCGATGCCCAGGGGCGGCTGCTGAGCGAGCAGGGCACCCTGCCGATCCCCCGCGTCGCTGGGGGGCTGGTCCTGCGCCAGCCGGTGCTGGTGCGGGACCAGCCGGGGAAGGGCCAGCGGCGCCTGAGCGGCTTTGTGCAGGTGGCCCTCTCCGATCGGGCGGCCCGGGACGATCTGGAGCGGCTGCGGCGCGGCCTGCTGCTGGGCGGTGTGGTGACAGCCCTGGCGGCCCTGTTGGTGGGGCGGCGGATGTTGGCGGTCGCCTTCGCCCCCCTGCAGCGACAGATCGAGGCCCTGCAGCGCTTCACGGCGGACGCCTCCCACGAGCTCCGCCACCCCCTCACCTCCCTGCGCACCCTGTTGGCCACGGTGCCGGAGCCGGAGCGGCAGGGCCCCCAGCTGCCCTGGGCCGACCTCGATCGCCTCGTGGGGGAGATGGGGGAGTTGCTCGACGACCTTCTTTTTCTGGCGCGCCAGGAGCAGGCCGGCTCCGATCCGACCTTGGCCCAGGCCCCCCGCTTCGACCTGTTGGAGCTGCTGGAGGAACTGCTGGTCCGCCATGGCCCCCAGGCGGCCGTTTGCGGCATCCAGCTCCGGCTCAATCCCTCGCCCCAGCACCACGGGCTGCCGATCCAGGGGCACCCCGAGCAGCTGCAGCGCCTGTTCACCAACCTGCTGCTCAACGCGCTGCGCCACAGCCCGGCCGGCGGCACGGTGCAGGTCACGGTGCGGCCCATGGCGCAATCTCTGGTGGTGGAGGTGGTGGATGGGGGGCCGGGCATCGCGCCGCAGGAGCGCGACCAGGTGTTCGAGCGCTTCTGGCGGGGGCGCGACCGGGGCGGACAGAGTGGGCTGGGCCTGGCCATCGCCCGCTCCATCGCCCGGCGCCATGGGGGCGACCTGCGGGTGGGGGAGAGCCGGCCGGGCCACTGTGTGCTGCGGGTGGAACTGGCCCCCGCCGGCCAGGAGTTCACGACTTTTTGACGATCGCCCCCCCAGGATCCGCCTCCATGACCGCTCCCCTGTCTGCCGACCCGGCGCTCGCCGCTTTCGGCTCCAGCCTCACCGCCATCACCCTGGCCGAGCTCGGCGACAAGACGTTTTTCATGGCCTTGATCCTGGCGGCGCGCCATCGACCCCGGGATGTGTTCCTCGGGGCCCTCTCCGCCCTGGGCGTGGTGACCGTGATCTCCCTGGGGCTGGGCTATGGGCTGCGCGAGCTGCTGCCCGCCGGCGTGGTGCCCTGGCTGGCGGCGCTGCTGTTCCTGGGGTTTGGCGTCAAGCTGTTGCTCGATGCCCAGGGCATGGGGGCCGACGAGGCGGAGGAGGAGGAGCGGGAGGCGCAGAGCGCGATCAATGAGGCGGAAAGCCGCCAGCGCCGCACCACCCCCTGGGCGGTGATCAGCGAGGCGTTTGTGCTGGTGTTCCTGGCGGAGCTGGGCGACCGCACCATGTTCACCACGATCTTCCTGGCCACCGCTCCGGCCTTCACCCTCGCCGGCTTGCTGGCGGGCGCGTTGCTGGGCCATGCCCTGGTCACCTGGCTGGCGGTGGGGGCCGGCGGCTGGATCGGCAGCCGCATCCGGGAGCGCCTGCTCTATCGCCTCAGCGGTGGGTTGTTTTTGGCCTTCGGCCTGCTCGCCCTGCGTCAGGCCCTGGCCTGAGCCGTTCCGTCGAGGAGGGCCGTCGAGGAGGGCCGTCGCGGTGGCTGCCTTCGGAGGGCTGTTCAGCTCGCTTGGGGCGAATCGGCAGGGTGATGGCCCATGGCGGTTGGGGCCAGCCGTTGATACTGCAACGGCCCGCGGGGCTCCATCGTCAGGCTCCAGAGCCCACCCCCCAGCCCGCCCAGACCCGCTAGAAGCGCCGACAGGTCGCCATCGCCGATCCAGCGGGCCTTCAACGCCGGTACCTGCTCCTGCAGCGCCTCGATCGGCACCTCCACCACCAGCAGGCTCTGGTCGCCGGCGGCGCGCCGTAGCGGCCCCTGCTCGCTGCGCTGCCACACCCGTTGCAGCAACTCCAGCGCCTGGCGGTGCCCCACATCACCTGGATCCGCGTCGGCTTCGATGGCGGCCTTCAGGGAGCGCCCCTGCAGGGGCATGGCCCGCCTGCCGCCCTGTTCCAGCAAGGCGAGCACCAACAGATAGGGGGCGTCCATCGGGACCGTGGCGGAGTGCCCCCACAGTGCTCCCTCACCGCCCCGCCCAGCAGCCCCCATTCGTGGACGTTGCCCCGATCCATGGCCAGGTTGGAACCATCCCCCCTTCCCCTTGGGTGTGGCCGATGCCCTCCTCCGTGCTCTGCGGCCGTCGGCCCGGCCTGGCTTCCCTGGCGCTGCTGGCCTTCGCCGCCCTGCTCATGGCCGCTCCCGGCGCTGCGGCCAACACCCTGGCCCACATCCAGCGGCTGGAGGAGCTGATCAACGCCACCGGCACCGAAACCCAGGTGCGCGATGACTGCCAGCCCAACCACGCCGGCTACTACGAGCGTGATGACAAGGGCATCGATCGTCTGGTGGTCTGCCGCAACAGCATCGACATGGCGGATGTCGAGGCGGTTTGGGAGGTGATGGCCCACGAGGGCACCCACGTCATGCAGGCCTGCACCGGCGGTGCGGCATTGCAGGACACCCAGATCCCTCGCACCCTGCGGGAACTGCGCAACCTGGCCCCCCACTACGCGAAGTTGCTGGACGAGGGCTACCCCCCCCAGCACCAGAGGATGGAGGCGGAGGCGTTCTGGATGGAGCTGCAGGCCCCGGAGCTGGTGATCGCCCTTTTTGAGCACAACTGCGCCCAAGGGCTGCGGCGGCAGGCCCCGTGATGGGGTGAAGCGGCCGTACGGTCAGCTCCAGTGCAGCGTCATCGGCACCGCCCCCTCCAGGCTCCGCTTCACCGGACAGCCCTCCCCGGCGCGGACCAGCAGCTGGCGCTGGGCCTCCTCCAGCCCTGCCGGCAGCGTGATCCACACCTCGAGGAAGGCGATGCGCCGCTCCCCTTCGCTGGTCATCGTTTTTTCCACCCGCGCCTGGCAGCCCTCCAGGGCCCATCCGTGGCGCTCGGCCACGATCCCCAGGATCGTGAGCACGCAGGTGCTCAGGGCGGTGGCCACCAGATCGGTGGGGGAGAAGGATTCGCCCCGGCCCTGGTTGTCGAGGGGGGCATCGGTGAGCAGTTCGCAGCCGGAGCTCTCGTGCCGCGAACGGCAGCGCAATCCCCCCTCATAACGGCTCGTCATCAGGGTCATGGCGGGGGATCGGCCTAGGGTTCCCCCACTGTGGCGTGGCGAGGCGCCCCCTCTGAGCCTCCCCCTGACCCCTGCCCTCACCCACGCGCTGGCCCACGGGCCGACCCTCCCCCTGGCCCTCACCGCCGCTCCGGTGGAGGGTCTGGCCAAGGCGATCCAGCTCTCCGTGGCACCGGTCTTCCTCTTGGCGGGGGTGAGTGGTTTGTTGGGGGTGTTCACCACCCGGTTGGCGCGCATCATCGAGCGGGCCCGGGTGCTGCAGGATCAGGCCCGGGCGGCGCCGATCGCCCGGGGGCGGGCGGTGCGCCGCGAGCTGGTGGTGCAGAAGCGGCGCATGACCCTGGTGCTGCGGGCGATCCAGTGCTGCACCGTCACGGTGTTGCTGGTGGCCTTGGTGGTGGCGGTGGTGTTCGTGAGCGCGGTGGCGCGGCTGGATCTGGCCCTGCTGGTGGTGCCGCTGTTCGTGGCGGCGATGGGTTGGCTGATGGCGGCGGTGGTGTTGTTCCTGATCGAGATGCAGCTCGCCGCCGAGCAGCTGCGGCGACGCTTCTGAGCAAGCCTCAGCCCACCAGCTCCAGCTCCGCCAGCAGGGCCCGTTGGCGGGCGGGGCTCACGAAGCGGTGGGCGGCCATCGCGCCACTCACCGCCACCGGCGGCACGCCGATGCCCGGGAACACGCCCGCGCCGCAAAGCACCAACCCATCGATGGGGGTGGTGCCGCCGGGGAAGGGGGCGCGGTCGGCGGGCCAGGCCGGCCCGTAGCTGCCGCGGGCCACCCGCAGATAGCGGCGGTGGGTGAGGGGTGTGCCCTGCAGCTCCAGCACCGCCCGCTCGCGCCAGTCCGGCAGGATCCGGGAGAACACCTCGCCGAAGAGGGCGCAGCGCTCCCGCTTGCGCGCCTCATAGGCATCCTGACCGGGTTCGAGGCCCTGCCACAGTTCCCAGGGCTCGTTGGCGGGGCTGTAGGCGTGCAGCACCTGGTGGCCCTCGGGGGCCAGGGCCGGATCGAGCACCGACGGCATCGAAAACACCAGCACGTTGCGCTCGGCGGTGATGGCGCGCTGCCAGTCGCCCACCCACACGTGGTGAATGGGCAGGGAGCAGGGCTGCGGATGGCGTAGGGCCAGATGCCAGTGCAGGAAGCTGGCGCAGGCGGGGGTGGCGGCCTGGCGATCGCGCCAGCGGGCTGGGCCGGCTTCGGGCGGCAGCATGGCGAGGGTGTCCCAGGGGCTGGCGTTGCTGATCACGCCGCGGCGGGCGCGCACGTCCTCACCGCTCTCCAGCCTTACCCCAACGGCACGGCCCCCCTCCACCAGGATGTGGGCCACGGGGGCGCGAAGTCGCAGGGTGCCGCCATGGCGTTCCAGGCCCCGCACCAGGGCTGCCGCCACCGCAGGGCTGCCGCCCAGGGGGTAGTCGAGGCAGGCGTCGGGCTCAAACCACTCGCCAAACATCGTGGCCATCGCGGCGGCGCTGGTCTGCCCCATCCCCATGCCGGAGATCAGGAAGCACAGCAGCTCGCACCAGCGCAGCAGGAAGGGGTCCCGCAGGTGGCGGTGGGCGATCGGGCCGAAGGCGCCCCCCAGGCTCGCCAGCGCACCCGCCTGTCCGAGCAGCCCCAGGGCACCACCGGCACCGAGGCTCAACGCCAGGCCCGGGCCGGGACGCAGCGCGAGCAGCGGCAGGGAGCGGGCTGCGCGGCAGCGGGGCTCGAGGGCCGCCATGAAGCGCTCCCATTCCTCGGCCACCGCCGGGCTACGCAACTCCCGCAGCACCGCGAGAAACGGCTCCAGACCCACCCCCACCGTCAGGTCACCTTCGGGTAGCAGCAGGCCCCAGTCGCGGTACGAAACCACGGGCACGCTCTCGCCCACCGCGCGCAGCACCTGGGCCAGGGGGTTGGCGCTCGGCCAGGTCCCCAGGCCGCTCCAGAGGGAGGGGCCGCTCTCGAAGTGGAAGCCGCGCCGATGGAAGCCGTGGGCGGCGCCGCCGGGCTGGTCGTGCGCCTCCAGCACCAGCACCTCCAGGCCATGGCGAGCCGCGAGGGCTCCAGCGCAGAGGCCTCCGAAGCCGCTGCCGATCACGATCAGGTCGGGGCTGGCGTCGCCGATCAGATCCGGCACGTTCCCCCGCGCGCTCGGCAGAGCTGCTCCAGCGACGGCCGGCCGGTGAGGGGGAGCCGGGCGCCGGCCCAGAGGCGGTAAAGGGCGTCGGCCAGCGGGGCCACCAGGGGCCAGCGGGTGGGGGCATACAGCCAGCCCAGGCCGATCAGTTCGTAGGCGCGGCGGAATACGGCCACGTCCTGCAGAAGTGTGCCGTCATCGCTGAGGGCATGGATGCGGCCCATGGCGGTCGCGTAGTCGATACCGCCGTGGCAGTCGGGGTCGTAGTCGGAGGCATCGATGTCGACAAAGGCGAGCTGGGGATCCCCGGGGTGGCGTAGGCGGTCGCGGCGCTCAAGAAAACGCACTTCCCGAACACACAGGGGACAGCCGCCGTCGTAAAGCAGGGTGAGCCGGGGAACCGCAGACGTCATGGAAGGAAATAAGGCCCTTGATGCTAAGGATGGTGGGCCGTAGATCGGGGCATCGCTGGCGGGAACGTTGCCGGCACTGGCGCAGGGAAGCGGGCTGGCACGGCGAGGGATAGAGGAGAGATCCCTAGGGACCCAAGAGATGTTCCTGCCTTGAAGCCATTCTGTGTGTAAGGAAGAGACGCTCAATCGCTAAACAGAGCCAGTCTGATGGCGCCGTGGATCAGCCAGCTGCCGAGACAGGCAGGGTTCATCCAGGCAACTTGCCTGGCCGCGCCACAGTGGTGTCCGTCGTAGTCCCCCCCTGATGCTGCAGCAATCGCTTCGCCAGCTCAGCCTCACAACCTCCGGCGATGGCTTCACCGACATCACCGCTGCCTTGAACCGCGAGATCGCCGCCAGTGGCCTGAACACGGGCATCGCCGTGGTGGCCTGCCTGCACACCAGCTGCAGTCTCACGATCAACGAAAATGCCGATCCACGGGTGCTGGCCGATCTCTCCGCCTTCCTGCGCGCCTTGGTGCCTCAGGAGGGGGTGAAGCCGATCAGCGGCCGCGGCGAGCTGCGCCGCTGGATTCACGACGATGAGGGACCCGACGACATGCCCGCCCACATCCGCACGGCCCTCACCTGCAGCAGCCTCAGCCAGTCGTTCCAGGCTGGCCGCCTGCTGCTCGGCACCTGGCAGGCGATTTATCTGTGGGAGCATCGCGCCAGCCGCCAGCAGCGACGCCTCAGCCTGCATTTGATCGGGGCCTGATGGGCCACGTGGCGGCTTCGCTGGCGTGCCTCCTTCTCCCCTCCCCTTCTCCCCCCTTCCCCGCACACATCCACACCATGGCCGCCACCCCCCTCAGCGCTGAGCAGATCGAAACCCTGCTGGCGGAACTGCCGGCCTGGAGCCTGGTGAACGGCAAGTTGCACCGCGAGTTGCGCTTTGCCGATTTTTCGGCCGCCTTCGGCTTCCTCACCCAGGTGGCCCTGGCCGCGGAGGCGATGGGGCACCATCCCGAATGGAGCAACGTCTGGAACCGGGTGTCGATCGATCTCACCACGCACGACGCAGGCGGGCTCACCGATCTGGATCTCCGCCTGGCCCGCCGCATCGAGGCCATCGCCGCCATCCCTGTCTAGGTTCCAAGCAGCTGCACTGGCTCGATGGGCTTTCGCTATCTCGATCAAATCGCCACGCGCGAGCACCTCGATGATTTCCTGCAGCTGGCCGATCTGGCCGCAGGCGCCGGCCATGCCGCCAGCAATGTCTTCCTCCTGTCGCACCGGCTCAGCGAATCCAAGCCGATGCGCCTCTGCGAGCGGATCCTGGCGGAGGATCCGGCGGCCCAGGCCCTGATCCGCGAGCGCCGCCTCTGTGGTCCGTATGACGGCGAGGCGCTACGGCGGCTACCGAAGGGAACTCTTGGCCACACCTACGCGACGATCCTTGACGCATTGGGCTACGACATCAACTTCTTTCCTGACCCCGCTTTCTACAACAATCTTCAAAGCGACGCCGACTACATCAACTACCGCGTTTTTGCCACCCATGATATCCATCATATTGTCAGCGGCTTCAGCCTCGATGGTTTTGGCGAGCTCGGTGTGATCAGCATCAGCGTTGGCCAGTTCAATCACCCGGGATTGGCCTTCACCGATCTGATGAGCCTACTGCTGAATTGGTTTCGTAATGACACGCCGGAGGCCCAGATGGATACCCATGCCGAACGGCTGCGCACCGCCAGCTACACCTTCCGCATGATCAGCCACGGCCTGGAGATTGCCGCCACAGCCAAACCGCTTTTCCCGGTATTGTGGGAGGAGAGGATGGATCAGAATCTGGAAGATCTGCGCGCCGAATTGGGGATCGAGCCGGTGCGCGAAGGCCCTTGGAGCTGGGCGAGCAACCCCACCCTCAGCGCCGCCCTGGCCGCTTGAGAACCCTGGCCGCTTGAGAGCCCTGGCAGCTTGAGAAGATTTACGGATGCTGTTTTTATCGGAAAACTCTTCGGCATTAGCCATTGTTTGACCGTGGGCGGATGCCCAGGCGTTAGCTGCCACAGCTCAGAAATTTAGGGAGGTTTTTACCAGAGCACCCAGTTGGCGAAAGCTCTTGCCGCTGGGTGTATCTCCACCTAGGGGGCGACTGAGATAGAAAAATGCCGGGGTGATGGCGATGTTGTCCGTCAGCTGGAATTTGGTCCACCATTCGCCGACAAAATTGCCATCGTTGGCAGGAGCGCCCCCCTCCAATCGGGTGGCGAAGGGGGGCTGTCCTACGGCCATTCCCATGGCGTGGCCGCTGGTAAAAACATCCTGCCACTCCAGTCCGACGCTCCAGGATTGGCTCGTGGCAACCAGGCCCGTGTCGTTGCTTACGCCCCGATAGCGGCTGTGGTTGAGGCCCCAGCCGGCGCTGATCGAGGGCAGCCAGCCCGATGGGGCCGGTTGCCAGAAGCCGCTGAGCCCGAGTGCGGTGGTGGTGCCTGGGTTGCCATAACTCTGCAGCGTGAAGTTAGTGCCATAGGCGATAATATCGTTGCCGTTTTCAATCGAGGAGGCAATCGCCGCCACGCCCCAACGGCTGTTGCTGTAGCCGATCTGCACGGTGCCAGTGCCAGCGGCTGCGGCTGTTGCGATCCCCCCTACCTCCGGATCGCCTTCATCTCCGTTGGCGGCCACGTAGTTGGCGCTCACCGCCATGCCGTTCTTCTGCCACGAAATCCCCGCACCGGCTCCTAGGTTTTTGTTGTAGGCCGCCGGCGCGCCCGCGAGGGTGAGCACATCGAGCACCGTTTCGCTCGGATACACGCTCGGCCAGAGCGCCACCATTTCTTCCTGGCCAATGCGTCCGCCGATGCTGAAGAGAAAATCACCGATTGGAAATTGGTAAAATATATGATCGATGGCCACCGTGTCGCCACAGTCAATGCCTGGGCCGCAGTCCTCCTGAAAGGACACCTCCAGCTGCGACAGGCTGGTGGGCCCAGCCCCCCCGAAGCTGCTCAAGGCGAAGTTGCCCGCGCGCAGGGTGGTGACCAGCCGATCTTTGCCATGGAAACTGGTGGCGAAACTGAGCTCTGCGTCATAACTGAGCGTGGTGGCGCCAAAGTCTGCGCGGCTCTCCCTCAGCCAATCCCCGGCACTGCCGCTGAACGCGTTGGCGCCCAACACAAAGGTGGCCTCACCCAGGAGCTTGGTGGTGGTGGCGAACGTCGTGACTCCCAGCTCGCCCACGTTCGCCTCTAGGCCATCAACGCGGCCGCGTAGAAGGGCGAATTCCCGTTCGAATTCGGCCATCAGTTTCTTGTGTTCTTCGCTACGTTCGCTGCTGTGATCTAGGCAGGCTTGGATCAGCGCGGCGGCCTCAAAGCGGGTGATCCCCTGCCCCCCCTTTAGGCTCCCGTCGGCATAGCCGGCCACGCAGCCTTGGCGCTCGATCAGCTGAGAGAGGGCCTGGTAGGCCCAGTCGCCCGGTCGCAGGTCTGTGAACTGGCCGCTCGACGACAGCGGCGTGCTGGAGTGACTTTCTTCGCTCTGCTCGTAGCGACCCATCTGGGCCAGATCCCACTCGGCAGCCTCCGCCCCGCAAGCCACCGCTCCTGTCGCCAGCGCCAGGGCCAGCGGGGCCAGAAGGGGGAGGGGAAGGCGTTTCATGGAGCGGGTGGCTGCGGCAGCGGAAACAGAAGATCGCCGAGCCAGCCCAGGATGGCGCTCACCCAGGGCAACTGCCCCATCAAGGTGGTGGGGGCCACCGGCTCCTGACGCGGATTGGCTCCGGGGATCTGGTTGGGGCGCAACACCAGCATCGGCAAGCCCACCCGCAAAAACTCGATGGCAAATTCATCGTGGGCGCTGCGGGGCAACAGCGAACGCCAGCTCAGCAGGGCATCGCTGAGGCTCTGGCTGGCCTCAAAGGGCGCCTCTCCCTTTCGTTGTTCCGGGCCGGTTCCCGCCGCCAGCGCGCTGCTGGCATTGCGGCTCCAGTCGCCGCGCACGCGGCCGAAGGGCTTCAGCAGGCGATCCAAGGCGACCCCCAGATCGTGGAGTCGCTGCCGATCGAAGGTGGCCATCGGCATCCGCTCGCCCTCCAGCCGCAATTGGCGGATGGCGATCCACAGGGCCTGGGCGGAATCTTGGACGCAGGAGGTGGAAGGGGTCACCACGGCCACGCCGCAGCCGTCGCCACTGCGGTAGCGGGCCGCCAGGATCTCGGCCTGCAGGGCGATCGCATCGCGCACCGGGGGACCCATGGGCACGAGCACATCGGAAAACGGCCGCAAGCCGATCCATCCCCGTTGCAGGCTGCCGGCGTAGGCGCTCCAATCCTGGCTGCCGGAAACGATGCCATTGGGAT
>JBKDOZ010000315.1:0-9097 GCA_046342735.1 Synechococcaceae cyanobacterium | reverse complement strand
AGCCGCGGCGCCCCCGTTTGACGGCCGCGCCAAGACGTGGCCTGATGGGGGACCAACGTCCTACCAGGCCGATGGCCCCGGCCTTGCCCCTGCTTCCAGCTCGCGCCGAAATCCCTAGCGCCAGAAGCGCCACGGCCCTCGGAGGACCAGCCCCGGGGATCCTGGTGATGCAGGCCCAGGGCATGGGGGATGGCCGCCGGGCCATTGCAGCGGTGCGCGGGGGCCAGAGCGTGATCCTGGACGCCTCCAGCCTTGACCCTGCCGTTGGCCAGCGCCTGGTCGATTACACCTGTGGTGGGGTTCAGGCCATGGACGGCCAATCGCGACGGCTGGGCGATGCCGTGTTTCTATTCACCTCCGGCCTGAGCGAGATTGAGGACGGGGCGGCGCTGATCTGAGGGCGCCCAGCTGGTGTCCGAAAGGGGCAGGGGGTGCTTCGGAACGGGGTGAGGCAAAAAAAAACCCGGCGGGACGAACCTGCCGGGCTTCTCACCCACATCCAGAAGATGCAGACATCATGACGCAAGCTGGAAGAAAAACGGAAGGGCCTGGGATTGGCCTTGCTTGTCGGCGTGATAAGCAGGGCTGATCGCCCAACACGTGTTGGCTCGGCCCTTGCCTAGATCAAGCCACTTCATCCTGATCATGGGCGAAACGGTTGTAGAGAAAGTCGAGGGCACGATTGCGCAGCTCGTAATAGAGAGGATCCTCCATCAGATCTTCGCGACTACGGGGACGGGGAAAATCAATGGAGAGCACTTCACCAATACCAGCGGCGGGGCCATTGGTCATCATCACAAGGCGATCGGCGAGGAAAAGGGCTTCATCAATATCATGCGTGATCATCAACACGGTGCACTTCTGCGTATTCCAGATCTTGAGAAGTTCTTCCTGCAGCTCCTCCTTGGTGATCGCATCGAGAGCGCCGAACGGCTCGTCGAGAATCAGCACCTCCGGACGGATAGCCAAGGCTCGGGCGATAGCCACCCGCTGTTTCATACCCCCGGAAATTTGGGTGATGCGCTTCTCGGCGGCACTCGTCAAACCCACGAGCGCCAAGTGCTCCATGGTCAGGGCATGGCGTTCTTGCCCACTCAAATTATGTTTGACAGAGTCGACAGCAAGCTTTACATTTTCGTAGGCAGTGAGCCAGGGCAAAAGGGCGTATCCCTGAAACACAACCATGCGATCAGGGCCCGGACGCACGATCGGCGAACCGTCGAGAAGCACCCTGCCCTGGCTGGGGGTCGCGAAACCGGAGACCATGTTCAAAAGGGTGGACTTGCCACAGCCGGAATGGCCAATGACGCAGACAAATTGGCCCCGCTCAATCTCGAGGTTAATGTTGGCCAGAACGGGATAGGGACCTCGTGGGGTGTCATAGGTCTTGCTGAGCTCTTCAAAGCGGAGCAGCACAGGGGATGCCGATGGCAGCGAAAGGTGGGAGGACATCGAGGCAGAAAAGAAAGACAGCTGGTAGTGGATCAAGAGAGCGGCTCAGTCCGCCGGGCTCAGGGGAGAAGAGGGCGGGCAGGCGGGAGAGAAATCTCAGCAATACTGAAATCACGGTGCACACTCACGGTGTTGAGATAGCCAATCGGGTCCTCACCGTTAAAGGGCATGCCGTCATACAACTCGATGGCCCCCCGCTGATAACTCACATCCTCCAAACCCAATTCGCGGGCGGCGGTGCTGAAAATGCTGACGCTGCAGATCCGCTCCAGTATCTCCACGTAGTTGCGTGGGAAAGGAATCTCACTCCAGCGGGCGAGCTGGGTCATGATCCACAGGTGCTCCATGCGGCTGGGTCGGTTGACTCCAGGGCCAAAAAAGAGGTGATGGGGCTCTGCATGGGGAGCAAATTCACCACCCTCCACTGTGCGTCCAGCAGCACCACTGAAGTGAATCAACTCCTTTTTCATGCCGAGATAGCGACGATCGGACAGCAATTCACCCATCTCCGGCCAATGGGCAGGATCGGCGCAGTAGCGGCAGGCCTCCAGCAGCGCCTTGGTGAGGGCGATGGTGGTGTTGGGGTAGGCAAGGGCCCAGTCCTCCCGCACGCCGAGCACCTTGCCGGGATGGCCATTCCAGATTTCCAGATCACCAACAATCGGCACGCCATGGCCCTCACGACTGGCGCGAAAGTTCCAGGGTTCACCCACGCAGAAGCCGTCGATCGAGCCGTCCTTCAGATCGGCAAGCATTTGGGCCGGTGGCAGGGTTTGCAGGTGCACATCGCGATCGGGGTCGATGGCGCTGGCGGCCAGCCAATAGCGCAACAGCAGGTTGTGCATCGACGCAGGATGGACGATGCCCAGGGTGTGGGGCTCCCGGTTGTGGCTGCGCAACCACGCGCGGTAATCGTCCACTGTGCGCACACCGGCATCCGCGAGCCGCCGGGCCAGGGTGATTTCATTGCCGTTGCGGCTGATCGTCAGCGGGGTGAGAATCGGCAGGGGATTGCCCCCGTGGCCACCGGCCGTCATCCAGGTGGGCATGCCGGAGGGCATGAGGGCCGCATCCAGGGTGCGATCCAGGAAGCCGTCAGTGACCCCCCGCCAGCTGGTTTCCCGCACGAGGTGTACCTCATCAAGCCCATGCTTGCCGAAGAAACCCTTCGCCTCGGCAATGGCCAACGGAGCGCAGGCGGCCAGGGGCACGAAGCCGATATCAAGGTTCACCTTCTCCAGGCCATGGCGGGCCAGCACCTTGTGGGGCTTGGCCTGCCATTGCTTCACCCGCTTCTGGCGGTTGAGAAAGTAGATCATCTCGGAGCGCAGGCTGTAGTAGCTGGGGTGATGCACCACGGTCATGCGCTGGCGAGGACGGGGAATGTCCACCTCGAGCAGTCCGCCGATTTTTGACCCGGGGCCATTGGTGAGCATCACGATGCGATCCGAGAGCAACACCGCCTCATCCACGTCATGGGTCACCATGACAGCGGTGAGCTGATGCTCGTTGCAAATCTGCATCAGCTTTTCCTGCAGATTGCCTCGTGTGAGCGCATCGAGAGCGCCGAAGGGCTCATCCAGGAGCAGCAGTTTGGGCTTGATCGCCAAGGCACGGGCAATCGCTACCCGCTGGCGCATTCCTCCTGAAAGCTCCTTGGGAAGCTTATGGCCGGCGTGGCCGAGACCCACCATTTCCATGTGCTCCAGCACCACCGCATCACGCTCGGCGGAGGCAAGCCCTGGCATAACCTCATCAACGGCAAGCGCGATGTTTTCCTGAACCGTCAGCCAGGGGAGAAGGGAGTAATTCTGGAAAACCACCATTTTGTCAGGCCCGGGGCGCTGCACCGTCTCGCCATCGACGAGCACACTGCCGGCAGTGGGCAGATCAAGACCAGCGATCATGTTGAGCAGGGTGCTCTTACCGCATCCGGAGTGACCGATAAGGGAAATGAACTCCCCTTGGCGAATCTGGAGGTCAATCCCCTTCAGTGCGAGGTAGTTGCCACCTCCACTGAGGGGAAAGCATTTCTCCAGATCTTGGACATCAACGAGAAGTTTCATCGCTCAGAAAAAGAGAGAAAGAGAAAGGGGAAAAGATGGCCGTCAGAGAGAAACAGGAGATGGGTTCAGGGCTGGATATCAAGAGCAACCCAGCTGAAGCCAACCACCATGGCGCTGATGATGAGAAAGCGAAGCAAGAGAAAGATCAGCAGGTTGACCTTTTGGCCAAGGACGACTTCGACGGCAGCAAACGAAGGGAACCAGCGGGTCAGGCGAGAGAAGAGCTTCATGGCAGGGTGCATCACTGACCGGGGGAAATACGCGTTTGCAGCCAAGCCATCAAGCGATCGAGAACCAGGCCGATGCCGCCGATCCAGATGACACCCAGTACAATCTCTGAAATGTAGCTATTCTGATAAGCGTCCCAGATAAAGAAGCCGATTCCAGGGGTGCCAGGCATAACGATCTCTGCCGCAATAATCGCCAACCAAGCAAGGCCGATGGAAATGCGCAGACCAGTAAAGATATACGGGAGTGCTGAGGGGATCAGAACCTTGGTGAAGAAACGTCGTTTCGACATCTGAAGAACCAGTGCCACATTGCGATAGTCCTGCGGAATCTGACGGACCCCTTCAGCGGTATTGATCAGAATGGGCCAGATAGAAGTGATGAAGATCACAAAGATCGCCGCAGGTTGATTGCTCTGAAACAACACCAGCGCAATCGGTACCCAGGCCAAAGGAGCCACCATGCGCAGGAATTGGAAGAGGGGATCAAAGGCGCGATCCAGCGTCTTGTTAAGGCCAATGGCAATGCCAACAGCGATACCCACAATGGCGGCCAACGTGTAACCCACAGCCACACGGCTAAGACTGCTCATTGCATGAATGAATAAGCCCTTATCCAGACCACCTCGGTCGAAAAATGGATAGAAGAGCAGATCACGGGTTCTCTCCTCGGTCAACAGGGTCAGAGGCCCTGCGAGTTTGGTGAGACCGAGACTGGCGCTGAGCTGCCAGAACAGCAGAAAACCGAGGGTGCCAAAGATCGGGGGAAGAATGAGCTTGCCATTGCTTTTCCACCAGAGGGAAAGGCCCTTGGGAGCTGGACGATCGCCGCGAGTGCCGGCGGAAGGTGATGCGAGGGTCATGGGAGGATTCAGGAGTGAGCGAAAGAGTGAACGAGTGAGGTTGTGAGTGAGAAAAGGCCTGTTAACTGAGCCGCAAGGCTTGATGCTTAGCGTTTAATCTTGAGGGCGTCTAAATAGGCCTGGGGATTTTCAGGGTCGTAGACGACACCGTCAAAAAACGTCTCCTTGCCACGGCTTGGGCCCGAGGGAATATCCTTGGGGGGTAGGCCCAACTCCGTGGCCGCCTTTCGCCAGAGATCGTCGCGGGTCACCTTATTGTTGATCGCTTTGGCCTGCTCAATCGTGTCGACCGTACCCGGATAAAACTTCCAGCGCAGTCCCTCGATCAAGAACCAAAGAGTGAGACTTTTGTAGGGATAGGAAATCACACCACGGTCACTGCTCCAGTAAAGGGGGCCCATCGCGGGATCATTCATGGGGGTTCCCGAGGCGCCCAGCCGAACCCGGCCCTTGAGAGATTGCTCGAGAACATCTCTTGGCTGGTTATACCACTTTCGTGAACTCAGAATTTCAGCGGCTTCGCTTTTGTTCTGCGGCTTATCCAGCCACATTTGGGCCTCGATCAGTCCTTTCAGCAGGGCCACCACTGCTTTGGGATGCTTCTCAACCCAATCAGCCCGTACGGCAAGATACTCTTCTGGATGGGATTTCCAAATCTGAGAGGTGATTGCCGCCAGGTAGCCAATGTTGTCATTGGTGATGCGTGAAGGCCAGGGATCACCGGTGGAGAAAGCCTCCATCGAGCCATTCTTCATGCCTTGCAAAGTCTCTGGTGTTGGCACGACAAGCAGCTCCACCTGCTTGTCAGGATCGACCCCAGCGGCGGCGAGCCAATAACGAACCCAGAACTCCTGATTGGCCTTCGGGAATGAATAGGAGGCCCGAAATTTACGGCCCTCCTTTTGGGCGAAGGCATCAAAATATCCCGGCGATGAATCCTTCAGTCGCACGGTTAGGTTTGCATCCTTAACATCGTTGGATGCCGCAATTCCATTGCCCTGGCTCATGAGCATGGCCAAAATAGCCATGGGCACTTTCTTGCCATTGGTAAGGGCCCCGTTGCTGATCATGTGTGGCATGGGCAGTTGCCACTGACCCCCATCAATGCCTCCGCCTGCCGAACCCAGCACGACGTTGTCACGGGCAGCGCCCCAGTTGGCCTGCTTGCTGAGTATTACATCGAGGCCGTGCTTGGCGAAGAACCCCTTCTGCACCCCGATCACCAGGGGGGCAGCCTCCAAAATGGGAAGGAAGCCAAGGCTAATTGTCTTGGCATCCAGGCCAGCACTAGCGGCTGCGTTGGGTAGAGGTGGAGTTGTGTTGGCACTCGAGCCGCTGCTGGAGCGGCTGGGGGGATTACCCAAACAGCCACTCAATACGAGCGTGGCCGTGAGCGAGGCACTGAGAGCAGCAAAAAATCGACGTCGCTTGGCCATAGGAGAAAAAGCGCAGCAAAGGAGAGAAGGCTGGGAAGAAGAGCGCAACAAAGTAGGGGGCTTAATGAGAACCCCTAAGCCGAAAAGACTGGATTGCCAGCACAATGCCAGCCCAACGAACTAGCGCTGAAATCCGATAATGCAGACACCAAGAGAAGTGAGAAGACTCAGGGCGATTACGCTCCGATTTTTGAACTCGGCGAACCATAGTGAGCCCCTCCCATGGTTGGGTAGCTCGCAGAGACAGGTTTCCCCATGGCCTGGATAAGCGCAGCTGATCAGCAGCAAACCGGGGACACAAAAAAGGCGCCCCTCAGGGGGCGCCACTGTGGTGCACAGGATTGATCTAGAACGGGGACCCGAATCAGGAGACCTCACTCCTCCTCGGAGCCGGAGGGGATGAGCTTGATCTGCTTGCGACCGAGGCGGATCTCAAACTCGTCACCGGGCTGGAGGCCCAGCAAGGCGGTGTAGGCCTTGCCCACGAGCAGGTTGCCATTGCCCTGCACGGTGGCCACATAGGTGAGCTTCCGGCCTGGCTTGGACGATCCCTTGCCACCCCCTTCGCTAAGAGTGACGCCTTTGGCCTCCAACAAGGCCTCATAGAAAGCGGTGAATTGGAGGCGCTCGCCGCCCTCCTTCTTGGTGCTCACATAGCCACAGGCCCGCACCAGCTCGGATTTGGGCACATCGCCCAGCTCCCGAACCTTGCTGAGAAGTTCGCCACCTCGAAGCATGATGATCAGCCATCAGAACAGTCGGATCCTAAGCAGAGCAGGCGCCAACGTGCTGATTGCCAGGCTGGCAATCGAATCCCGTGGATCAGCACCAGCCCAAATCGAATCGGCGCACTTGCCCTAAGTCGATTTGCGCATCTCCCTCCACGGAGCCGATGCGGGAATGCTCAAGAACAGCTGCCGCTCTCCGGGAGGGCAACGCACAGTGGGGGAAAGCCCCCCGCGCCTGGAGCCATTCCTCCCATGACGCCCCCCACCGATGCGTGCGCCCGTGAGGTGAGCGCCGCAGCCCCAATCCGTGCTGATTCGGCCAGGGCCCAGGCCCAGGCACTGCGCTGGGTGATGGACGACCTGCTCGACGCCGAAGTCGATCTGGTGGCCCTTCTTGCCAGCCCCACCGGAATGCCAGCAGCCCAGAGAGAGCGCCTGAGAGAATTCTGTACCCGAATCGCAGCGGCCCTCGGCTGAGGCTCTTGCTTCTGGCTGTCCCTCCTGAAGCAGCGCGGAAGCCCTCCCACAACGGGGCCCTGGGTTCCTGGATGGGGAAGATCCCCAGATCTGGCAGGATCGGCCGGTGCGCTGCGGCACCGGCCATGTCCCTCGATCAACTGCGCCACTTTCTGCTGCGAATGCAGCAGGACGAAGGATTGCGCCAGCGGGTGCTGGCGGCTGCCACCGCCGATGATGTGGCGCAGATCGCCCTGCAGCTCGGCTACGAATTCTCCGGCGACGAGCTGCTGCGGGCCTCGGGTCAGCGATTCGACAGGGTCACGGTGCGCAAGAACGACCTCCCGGGCGAATACAACTGACCCCCTCCTCAGCGGGCAGGGGCGCTGGCGGGCGGCTGGAAGGGCAGGGAGGAGTGGTGCAACACGATGCGGATCTCGCCATCGGGCTCGCGCATGAACCCCCAGGTCTTATCCACCGTGGTCACCTTGCCGCTGCTGTCGGTGAGATCCACGTTGCCCATGGTGATCGCGAAGATGCCGTGGAGCTGAACCACCTGGTTGCGGATGGCGCAGGTGCTCCAGGGCTTGATGGCGAAGCCAGCGTCGGCGGGAAAGCGGCTATCGCCCCCCACAAAATAGGCCAGGGCGCCGGCACGGGTGGGGCGGAAGGTCTGCTGGCCGCTCGCCAGGGTGGGCTTGAAGGCCACCGGGCCGTATTGATAGCCATAGGCACCATCGAGCATCTTCTCCGCCAAGGGGCGGGCCAGGGGGGCGCCACCGCTGCGGTAAGCCCGGCTGACCGAGAGGAGGCCGTCGCACCAGGCGCGCTGGGTCTGCAACACCTGCGCCTCGGTGATGTTGGTGCTCGTGGCGGTCACCTGCGGGGCGGCAGTCACCTGCGGGGCGGCGGTCGCAGGCTGGGCGGTGGCGGCCAATGGCTGGGCTGCCATGAGAGCAGCGGCAACCAGGGTGGCGGGCATGGGGGAGCGAAGCATCGTCGCATCGGGATAGCGGCGGGAATGTAACGGCGATGGCGCACCAGCGACGAATGGACATCGGCGCCAACGCGTTCAGCCGCCGCCCGCCCGCCAGAAACGCCACCAAGGCTGGGAAACGGGGCGCTGATGGCGGCCATCGCAGAACGGGAAGCGCCGGGAACGTCCGCAGCCACAGAGCGTCACGGTGGCGGGGGACTCCAGCCGCAGCTCGTAGGACACCAGACCGCTGCCGAGGTGTGCCCCATCGCAGAACCAGCCCTGACGGCTGCGACCACAGCGGCAGAGCTGGTGGATGCCCGCCGGCAGCGACACAGACTCCGGTCCTCCGCCTGGGGGGCGGTTCCCGTCTGGCTCCGGCTCCGGGATGCTCCTGTCGTCCATGGCCATGGCCTCCGCGTGGGACATCAGCGCAAACCCTTCAGGGCGTCATCAAGCCGTTGCTGCTGCACCTGGCCCGCCGCATCGATCGCCTTCTCCACCCCCTGGATCCTCTGGGGCGGCGATGGCTGGGCAGGCCCGGAGGGGGAGGGGGATGTCCCCCCCAGCCACCGGATCAGCAACAGGCTGCCGAGCAGCACCGCCACCAAGAGCGAAATCAGCGACATGGCGGCCCTTCCCCAGACCCTCCCATGCTGGCGGCTGCCCCGGCGCCGGACGGCAACCGCCAGGCGCGCCACCAGCCGGCCCCCAGAAAGACAGCAAAGCTGAGCACCAGGAGCGCCTGCTGCCGCCACATCCCCGAGAGGTAGGCCAGGGCGATGGCGCCCACCGCCAGCAGACAGCCGGTAGACACCAGGAAGCGCCGTCGGGGCGAGGTGGCCGGCAGCGGTCCGCGCAGACCCGCCAGCGCCACCAACCCGTACACCAAC
>JBKDOZ010000314.1:0-4323 GCA_046342735.1 Synechococcaceae cyanobacterium | reverse complement strand
GGATGGCCAGGCCGAACTTGGCCCGCTCCCCCACCGAACTGCCCCAGCGGCCGGTGCTGCGGGCCGAGAGCTTGGCGCGGATGCCGATGTAAGGCGCGGCCCCCAGGTCGCGGCTGGCGGCGAGGATCCGCTCCACCTCGTAGGCCTGCTCGATCACCACCACCGGCCGGCGGCCGAGGCGGCGGGCCAGGATCGCCGTTTCGATGTAGCGGCGGTCCTTGTAGCCGTTGCAGATCAGCAGGGCCTCCGGATCGTCGAGCAGGGAAAGGGCGATCAGCAGCTCGGCCTTGCTGCCGGCCTCGAGGCCGAAGTGCCAGCGGCGGCCGCTGGCCACCAGCTCCTCCACCACATGGCGCTGTGGGTTGCACTTCACCGGGAACACGCCCTGGTAACGGCCGCCGTAGCCGTACTGGGCGATCGCCCGCTCGAAGGCGGCGTGCAGGCGCTCCAGCCGGTCCTCGAGGATGTCGTCGAAGCGGATCAGCAGCGGCAGGGAGAGGTCGCGCCCCTGCAGCGCCCGCACCAGCTCCACCAGATCGAGGCTGCCGCCGGGCTCGCCGCGGGGCTGCACCAGCACATGGCCGCGGGCACTCACCGAGAAGTAGGGCTCGCCCCAGCGGTCGAGGCCGTAGAGGGCGGCGCCGTCGGCGGCGGTCCAGGTGCCGGTGGGATTGGCGAGCACCATCGGAGCCGGATCTTGGCGGATTGCTTGTCAGGGAATCTAGTCAGCGGCGGCGGCGACCATCCGCCCGTGCCGTGCCCGCTGGAGCGGCGCCAGCGGGCGGAATGATTTCCCCCCCCTTAAGGGGGGTATTCGGCCGGTGGTGCCCTGCAAACGGTGGAAAGCCCAGGAGGATTTCTCTGACGTGGAGCTCCTGCCTTGAGCCTGTTGACCCCTTCGCTGCTTCTCCCCCAGCGGGCTGTGCCGCCGGCTCCTCTCCGTCTCCAGGCCGCGCTGGCGGCGTTCCAGATGGGCCATGCCGAGTGGGCCGAGCTGGACCTCCGGGCCCTGATCCGCCGCTACCCCCGTTTTGCGGAGGCGCACGCCGCCCTGGCGGCCGTGCTGTGCCGCCGTGGTGCGATCGGCAAGGCCAGCGCCTGCTGGCGTGAGGCGGACCGGCTGGATCCGCGCTGCTGCCAGCGCCAGTGGCTGCAGGAGAGCCGCCAGTGGCCTCCGCTTGCCCTGGAGGCGCTGGAACCGCTGGCGGAGGACAGGGAAGATCTGTGTGGGTCGGTAGTCTCAGCCCCGTAATTGACAGGGCAGCGACCGGCACATAGGGTTTGGCTCTCGCGCAGCTTTCTGCTGCGACCGTTTTACCCTCTGGCCAGGCATGGCGGTTTGGACTTTACTGATCGCGTGAATGATTTAGAGCCAAACTACCGAATGATGGCCAGCTGGATCGTCTCCAGTGGCATGCGTTTGCAGTATGCAATCGCGATGAAAAGTCATCTTGGCATTTTTGCGATTGCTCAATCGATCAAGGTCAAGAATCGCATCACGGCAGTCGCCTCTACGGAAGAGGAGGCGCTCCACCGGATCCGCGAAAGCAGGCCCGGGCTGTTGATCTGCTCGGATCAGCTGGCGGAAGGCAATGGTTTTTCCCTCTGCGGGCGGGCGCTGGAGGCGGTGGGAGATTTGAGGATCCTGATGGTTCTGATGTCCGACCCGGCGGACGTGGCTCTTGCCCTCGAATGTGGTGCCATGGCCGTGGTTTGTGAGGAGGACTTTTTGTCTCCGGAGCTGGAAATTATGCAATCGTTGCTGGCGGCTGCCAACAGTAAAACCTATGTTTCCAGTCGCGCGAAGGCGCGCATGATGCGGCCGTCGGTGATTATTGAGTCCCCGCGGTCGCTCACGCCGAGGGAAGGGGAGATTCTGTCGCTCATGCTCAAGGGATTCACGGATCGTGACATCTCTGATAAATTGCAGATCTCTGTTTATACCGTCAAGGAATACGGAAAAAGCATCCGCATTAAATACAAGGTCAAGACCCGCCTCCAGTTGATCAGCGCCCTGCTGAGCCGCAATCTCCTCCCTGGGCGCAGCGCCTAGATCCAGTCTGCCCCCGTCGGGTACAGATGGCGCCGTGCCGCTCCCGCCCTGAGCCATGGCTTGCCAAAGGGCGGGGCTGCCACAGACGAGTGCCGTCAACACCGCTCCCTTCCCATGGCCACCGAACGCACCTTCCTCGCCATCAAGCCCGACGGGGTGCAGCGGGGGCTGGTGGGCGAGATCATCGGCCGCTTTGAGCGCAAGGGCTTCAAGCTGGTGGGCCTCAAGCAGCTCACCCCCAGCCGTGAGCTGGCGGAGCAGCACTACGGCGTGCACAGCGAGCGGCCCTTCTTCGCCGGCCTGGTGGAGTTCATCACCAGCGGCCCGGTGGTGGCGATGGTGTGGGAAGGCGACGGCGTGATTGCTGCCGCCCGCCTGATGATCGGCGCCACCAAGCCCCTGGAGGCCGCCCCCGGCACGATCCGCGGCGACCTGGCGGTGAACATCGGCCGCAATGTGATCCACGGCAGCGATGCGGCCGAGACGGCTGTGTTCGAGATCGGCCTGTGGTTCCCGCCCTCCGAGCTCAGCGAGTGGACGCCGGCGGATCAGGGCTGGCGGGTGGAGGGCTGAGGCGGCCGGCGCACGCCTGGTCCCACTGCTCGAAATAGCGCTCCGGCGCCAGTCGGGCCATCACCCGCGCCTCCGCCTCCCTTGGCCTCTGGGGCGGTGGCACCAACCTCTCGATCTCGCGCCGGTCGCGTCGGCCCAGCAGCCGGGCCACCGTTTCCGGCGCCAGCCAGGGGCGGCCCCCCAGGCAGAGGGCCTGCGCCCCATGCCAGCCCTCGTGGCGCAGGGTGAGGCTGCGGTCCCCCCGCGGACACACCACCACCTCGCGCCGGCCCCGCACGTAGAGGCCCTCGAGATCCCTTTCGGCGCAGCGGGGATGGTCGCTGCGCACGGAAATCCCGCGCGCCTGGAAGCCGGCCACCAGCGCGGCCCAATCGCCGCCGGCCAGCGCGGACTGGAGGGATCCGGGCCAGGAGAGGGTCAGCCCAAGGGCGAAAGCTTTTCTGGCCTGCCGCCGACGGGCCATGCTCCGGCGGCTGGCGGGGAGGGTCCGCCGGCTCCAAGGGCCAGAGGCTGGGGTCACGGCAGCAGAAGCCTCTGCAGGCCGGCAAAGCGTTCGAAATCGCGATCGAAACTCACCAGGCGCCAACCATTGGCGATCGCCAGGGCCGCCAGATGGGCATCGGTGCAGAGTCGGGCAGGGAGGGCAGCGTCACGCATCAGTTGGTGAAACACCTCCCAGCCGTTGTGCTCCGGCTCGGCCAGCTGCACACCCGTCTGTCGGCACAGGGCATCCAGCAGGGCAGAGGCTTCTGCAGCGTTGTTCACAGCCGTGCCCATCAGCTTCGGCTGGCAGAGCAGGCGCACCAGCCCCAGAGCGGTCAGCGTGCAGAACAACACCCGTTCCGCGGCCTGCTGTTCCCAGTAGTGAACAGCCTGCGGGTGATGGCTGTGCTGAGGCCAGGTCAACGCCAACCAGACATTGAGATCCGGCAGGTCGGCTCTGACGTTCATGGTTCAAGCAGCTCGAACAGCGCGGCGTTGCTGAGTTGGCGGTGCGTGATCGCCAGCGATCCGTCCAGGCGGGGCAGCGTGGCCGCGGAGCGTGGCAGCCCGGGGTGGGCGGGCGCGGCGCTGAGCCCTTGCTCCACATAGCTGCGCAGCAGCTGCTTGAGGGTCACACGCTCGCTGGCCGCTCGGGCTTTCAGGCGGGCGAACAGCGGATCGGGAAGCTCGAGGGTGGTGCGCATGCCCGCTGGCGTCACGGTGTGCGCATTTTAGTGCGCATCTTTTGGGCTGATCTCCGTCGCCGGGGGCGGGGAGGGCCAGGGCCAGCCCGATTCCTGCCGCCGGTCGCCCCTTAGCCATCCTGAAACCGCTGCCAGCGGAAGGCCTCCAGCAGCGCCGCCGCTTCCGCCCCCTCCCGGCCCCCCGCTGAACCATCCAGGTCTGCCGCCACCAACTCCGCGCTGATCGCCGCCAGCAGAACGCCGTTGCGGTGATGGCCGGTGCAGAGCCAAAGCCCCTCCAGGGGGCCCCGCCCCAGCAGGGGGCCCTCATCGGGTGTGCAGGGACGGAAGCCCCACCAGCGCTCCATCGGCGGCCACAGGGCCGCCTCGGGCAGCAGGGCCGCCAGGCCGGCCTGCAGCTGGCGCTGCCCCGCCGGTGTCAGCCCTTCCGCGAAGCCCGCCTCCGGTTCGCTCGTCGCCCCCACCACCACCAGGCCGTCCTCCCGGGGCACCAGGTAGGTGCCCGGCCCG
>JBKDOZ010000313.1:0-35440 GCA_046342735.1 Synechococcaceae cyanobacterium | reverse complement strand
AACCCGTGCCCTCCGATTCCGGGGCTTCGCTGAGCGCCAGATCGATCAGCACCTCCAGGCCAGCTTCGGGAAGGCCATCCTGTGGATGGTCAGGCTGGCGGCCGGGTTCAGAAGGGAGGCCATCCACCGCGGTCGGCTGCGTCAAAGGCCTTCACCTTAGGAAGGGCGAGCTGTGAAGGGTTGGTCGGTTCAGTCCTTCTGCAGGAGGGCCACGGCGTAGGAGGCCATTCCCTCTTCCCGGCCCGTGGGGCCCAGCCCCTCGTTGGTGGTGGCCTTGACCCCCACCCGATCGGCCTCCACGCCGAGCCGAGCGGCGATGGAGTGCCGCATCGCCTCGATGTGGGGCCGCAGCTTCGGGCGCTCCGCCACGACCACCGCATCGACGTTGACGACCTCCCACCCCCGCTCCCGCACCAGCTCCATGACGCGGGCCAGCAGCACCAGGCTGTCGGCCCCGCGCCAGCGTTCGTCCTCGGGGGGGAAGTGGCGGCCGATGTCGCCGAGGCCGAGGGCACCGAGCAGGGCATCCATCAGAGCATGCACCAGCACGTCCGCATCGCTGTGGCCGTCGAGGCCCAGGCCCTCTGGGTGCTCCAGGCTGATGCCCCCCAGGATCAGGGGCCGGCCGCTCACCAGCCGGTGGATGTCGTACCCGTTGCCGATGCGCAGCTGCATGGGCTCTGTGCGTGCGTCAAAAACCCCCAGTATCGCCTCCGCTCGGGCGACCTGGGGGGGCGGTGAGACAGGGGATCAGGCGCGCAGGCTGCGGGCTTGTGTGCCGCCGCTCACTTCTTCGACATTCTGGGTAAAGATGTAACCCTCTGCGTAGACATTTCGGATAAGATCACCGGAAGCTTTCGTTTCCGCCAGCTTGCGACGTAGACCATGCACCGTGCGCGCCAGGCTCACCTCACTGACCTCCTGGTGCCCCCAGACGTCCTGCATCAGCTGGTGCTTGCTCAGCACCTGCTTGGGGTTGCGGCAGAAGCAGTGCAGCATGCGTCGCTGCATCGGCGAAAGATGAACCAGCGTGTCGCCTTCCCAGAGGGTCTGATCGGGATTGAGCTGGAAGGGACCGAAGCGGAAGGAAGCCATGGTTGGGGAAACGAGGTGGAACCTTCTACGAGTGTTTTCAATCACGACTCCGATGTCAGTACCCAGAAGTTGGTATTTCTCCCCGTATCACTTCCACGAAAGTTTCCGAGGGGGGTTCGCCTCCCTTGTCAGCCCGTCGTTACACACTTGTAATTGACCAAAATGAACCGAGACTCTTCGCCCTTTTCTCTACGTTGTGTTGTGGTCGAGGACCAGGTGATGTTTTTGCAGCTCCTCGTTGCCATGCTGCGTGGCCATGAGGGGCTGGATGTGGTCGGCACCGCCCTCACCGTCGCCGAGGGGCGCGCGATCTGTGTGCAGCAGTGCCCGGACGTGCTGATTCTCGACCTCGCTCTCCCCGACGGCCGCGGCCTAGAGGTGGCCGCAGCCCTTCAGGAGGTGGCGCCCACCGCCCGTGTGATCGTTCTCTCGGGGGAGGCCAGCAGCTTCGTCTGCCCCTCATCGCTGCAGCCGATGCTGCACGCGGTGGTCGACAAGACCCGCGCTTACGGCACCCTCAGCCTGGAGATCGCCGAGATCGTGCGCCAGCGCAGGGCCGAGGCAGGCGAGACCGATGGGGCTGCCGTGGTGGAAGGGTGCTGGCCCGCCAGCGCCCGCCGGCTCACCCAGCGCGAGGAGGAGATCTTCTCCCTCATCGGTCGCGGTCAGAGCAACCGGGAAATCGCCGGGCAGCTGCACCTCTCCCAGCGCACGGTGGAGACCCACCGCAAGAACATCGTGGCCAAGCTCGGGGTCAGTGGGCCGGAGCTGGTGCGGATGGCTGCGCTCCAGCTCAGGCCCCGCGATGGGGGCCTGGATCTTCCCGTGCCCCTGGAGCGCTGAGATCCGGCGACGGATCGGTGGGGTTTCCCCCATCTCCCCGCTCGCGCAGCCAGCGACCCCACAGATCCGGACGGCGTTCGCGGGTGCGCTGCCGCTGTTGCTCGGAGCGCCAGCGGGCAATGGCGCCGTGGTCGCCGCTGCGCAGCACCTCCGGCACCTCCAGCCCGCGGAACGCCGCCGGGCGTGTGTAGTGCGGGTGTTCGAGCAGCAGGTCGCTGTGGCTCTCCTCCTCCAGCGAGGCGGCGGTGCCCACCGTTCCCGGCAGCAACCGCACGACCCCATTGATCACCACCATCGCCGGCAGTTCGCCGCCGGTGAGCACAAAATCGCCGATCGATACCTCCTCATCCGCCAGCGAGCGGATCCGCTCGTCGAATCCCTCGTAATGGCCGCACAGCAGCACCAGCTGGTCGCACGTCGCCGCCCAGCGGCGCAGATCCGCCTGCCGCAACGGCTGGCCCTGGGGGCTCATCAGCAGCACCCGTCGCCGGGGCAGCGCCGGCAGCGATTCGAACGCCGCAAACACCGGCTCGGGCTTGAGCACCATGCCGGCCCCGCCCCCGTAGGGCTCGTCGTCCACCTTGCGGTAGCGATCGCTGGCGAAGTCGCGGGGGTTGTGGCGGTGCAGGCTGGCGATGCCGGCGGCAAAGGCCCGGCCGATCACGCCTGCCCCGAGAAGGGGCTCGAACGCCTCGGGCACCAGGCTGATCACATCGACGCGGTAAGGGGCCATGGGGAGGGGCGGCGGCGGATCAGGCCGCCGGCGGCCGGCTCACCCGACGAATCTCCGAACTGAAGCTGGCCCGTCCCGGGCTGCCGTCGGCGCGGCTCTCCACCGTGGAGCGCAGCCGCAGATTCGGCTGGGTGAACCAGAGGCGCTCGCGCCTCTCCCGCTCCCCATCGCGCTCGCACAGCTCCAGGCTGCCATCCGGCCAGAGCTGCCAGTGCCCACCGGGCCCCTCGCGGCCGTTGGCCTCCTCGCTGCTGTAGGAGCCGCCGGCATGGAAGCGCAACCGCCGGCTGGGGGGCTGGGGTGGGCGGATCTCCAGGCCACCGGCGTCGTCGTCGGACTGGGGCTCAAGGAAAAGCATCTGCAGCTCGCCGCGCTCGGAGCGGTGCCAGCTCTCCTCCTCCCACTCCGCCTCGAGATCCGTTGGGGCATCGGGCGCCTCCAGCGTCAGTGAGCTGCGCAGGGCCAGCCATTCGCCGGCGCAGAGCCGCAGAAAGGCCGTGAGATCGTGGGGGGGGAAGGCGCTCTCGGTCATGGGCGCGGGTTGGCGATGGCGGAGCTGATCGCTCCAGTCTCCCCGATGCCCCTCCGCCGCTGCTCGCCGTGTCGGTGGCGGCCGAGAAAAATGTAACGGTCGAGAGGCAGATCTGGCGTGCTCTTGTTCTTCATGGCTGCTCTTGTTGTTCACTCAACTATCCATCAGTAGATCGATTGTTGGGTTGCAGCGAATCTCGTTGTCGTTCTCTTCTCGGGCAGGCATTGGCTGAAACTGGCCCAGGCATGAGCGGGGTCAGTGGAAGAAATCAGGCCCCAAGCCAAAAGAAATCTTGCCCCGCCGAACAGCCGCTTCGCTGCCTCCTGCAGCCTGGCGATCACGGATCCTTCAATCTCCCCGATAGCCCAATTCCGCCAGCCGCCCGGGATGACGACGCCAGTTCGGCACCACCTTGACGAACAGCTCCAGATGCACCGAACCCTCGAAGATTTTTTGCATCTGCAGGCGCGCCCCCTGGCCAATCGTGCGCAGCATCCGGCCGCCCTGGCCGATCAGGATTCCCTTCTGGCTGCTGCGCTCCACCAACACCGTCGCCAGCACCGCCGTTCGCGGGGCCCGGCCGCTTGCCTCCATCTCCTCGATGCGCTCGATCGCCACCGCCACCGAATGGGGCACCTCCTCCCGGGTGTGCTGCAGCACTTGCTCCCGGATCAGTTCCGCCAGCAGCAGCTTTTCGGGCTGATCGCTCACCGCGTCCGGCGGATAGAGGAGGGGGCCCGGGGGCAGGGCCCGACTCAGGGCCTCCACCAGGGCGTCGCAGCCCGAACCGTTGAGGGCACTGCAGCGGTGCAGCGGCCAGTCGGGCATCAGCTGCCGGTAGCTGGCGGCATGCTCCTCGGCGTCGGCACCGGTGCGATCGCTCTTGTTCAGGGCCACCTGCACCGGCGTGCGCCCCTGGCGCAGCAGCTCGACGATGAAGGCGTCCCCGCGGCCCGCCGGCACGCTGCCGTCGACAAGCAGGAGCACCAGATCCACCTCGCCGATGGCGGTGCGGGCGCTGCGCACCAGCCGCTCGCAGAGCAGATGCTGGGGCTTGTGGATGCCGGGGGTGTCGAGCAGGACCAGCTGGGCCTCGGCGGTGGTGAGGATCGCCCGCAGCCGGTTGCGGGTGGTTTGGGCCACCGGGGAGGTGATCGCCACCTTCTCGCCCACCAGCCGGTTCAGCAGGGTCGACTTGCCCACGTTGGGCCGGCCGATCAGGGCCACGAAGCCGGAGCGGAAGCCCTGGGGGGTCTCCGGCAGGGCGGGGGGCAAGGGCAGGGCGTCCATCCCCACACCATGGCACCGCCCGGGGATAGGGTCGCGCCGTGCCGGTTTCGGGGCCCTGCCCCCTCCTTCCCCGCCATGTCCTCCTCCGACGCCTCGGCTGCCCCCGCCTCTGCCCCCGCCTCGGGCCCTGCCGCCGCCCTCTCCTTCGCCGCGGCGATCGAGCAGGCCGGTGCCTGGCTGGCCGCCTGGGAGGCCGGTGAGCTCAGCGATGAGGTGCTCGCCGATCGGGTTGGTGCCCTGGTGCGCCATCGCGATGGGGCCCGCGGCTTCTTCGTGGTGGCCCTCACTGGCGACACCCCACTGATGGATCGGTTGCCGGAGCCCCTGGTGCTGCAGTTGCGCCTCGCCGGCGACGGGGTGGTGGATCTCACCGCCCGCAACCTGGCGATGAGCACGGCGATGGTGTTGGCCCACGGCCGGGCCGGCGATAGCGAGCGTCAGGCGGCCTCGGAGCGGGTCCAGGCCCGCAGCCGCGAATTGCTGCGCCACCTGGAGCCGCAGGCGGTGAAGGCCCGCCTGGAAACCTTGCTGGCTGCCGCCGCTGATGGCGTTGGCGAGGATGTGGCCTTTTTGGATCGCTGGGGCTACGACCTTGACCAGCGCGCCGCGATTGCCCAGGCGGTGCACTCGGTGGCGGAACCGGCGGCCTGAGCGGGCTGCCTGCGATCAGAAGCGCAGGTAGAGCAAGGTCATTCCCTGCCAATCGGTGTCGTCGATGTCGGTCTGGAAGATGTAATTGACGTTGAATCCCAGCACGATGTTGCGGGTGATGTTGATGTCCACCCCGCCGGTCAGCATGGGATTGGTGCTGCTGGTGGAGTCGGTGTTGGTGGCAATGCCTCCCCCCAGATAGGGGGAAACCAGGGCCTTGCGGAAAAAGTCCACGGTGAGGGGCATCTGGAATTCCCCCTCGTTGTTGTCCTTACCAGCCAGATCGCGGTTGCCGAAGATGTACGAGGGCCGCAGCGATACGGAGAAATCCTTGCCGAGCTTGTAGGCGATGCGCCCGGTGACCACGCCGCTGGTGGGTTCACCCGTGTCGATTCCGCCGGTGGTCTGCCCCCAGCGGATGCCGCCACCGAGACCGAAGAAGCCCGGATCTTCGTAGGGGAGGCTTGTGCGCGGCAGCGCCGCTTGCTCCACCGGATTCAGGTTCGCCGGCTCCGGCGCGAAGGGGGCCGGCAGCACGAACACATTGCCCACCGGCAACCAGCCGGCCTGGGACGCATCGGGGGGAACCGGTTGCCAGGGGGCCGGATCCAGGCTTGGGGCGATCGATTGGCGGTCCGGCGGCAAGGCGGCGGGCACCTCCGGAGGCGCCAGCGAGGCCACCGCCGGCCGTGTCAGGAGCAGGACCCCTGCACCGATGGCGAGCGCGGCAGCACGGTGGCTGAGGCGCGCGGCAGCAACGGTGGTGCGCAATCTGGCGAGCGCGGCAGGGACGGACATCGCGGCCGTGATTCGCAGGAGGCGGACGCCGGTAGTGTATCGGCATTGTCCCGTCTCCCGGATCCGCGCGATGGAGACCGCCGCGCTGGTCGCCTGGCTGGAGGGGGAGGGGGAGCTGGATGTGGAGCTGGATGTGGAACTGGATGTGGAGGCCTGGCGCCACCGCTTGATCTGCGGCCGCCAGCGGAGCGTTCCCTTCGGGCGCCGAGCCGAGCTGGGCGATCAACTGGAGATGCTGGCGGATGGTTTTGTTGGCGAGTGCGCCCTGGTGTGGCTGCATGCGGCCCTCAACGTTGCCCTGCGCCGCGGCCTGCAGAGCGAACGCAATGCCCGCCGCCTTCTGGCGCTCTGGCAGGGCCACGGCGATCTGCTGCTCGAGCTGCTCGATGCCCGCTGGCTGATCTCCGCCTGCGACAGCTTCGCCGATCTCCATCCCGATCCGGATCAGGCGGCGCTGGCGGCTTCGGCCTCCTTTTTGGTCAACACGGTCAAGCTCTATGAAACCGAGCGCCTGGGACCGCCCGGGGCGCCGCCGGCCCCCCCCTTCCCCGGGGCGGTGAGCTTCCGCCAACTGTGTGATGGCCTCACCACCTTTCTGCCCGAGCGGGGGGACATGGTGGCGAATCTGGTGGCCCGCCTCGACGCCGCCACGGCCCGGGCGCTGCGTCGCCCCGGCCCGTTCCCGGTGGTGCCGGCGATTCTGCGCGAACTGGTGAATCGGCTTCTGGGACAGGGGAGCGTCTTCCAGCGGGCCCGCCCCCTGGCCCGCTTTCCCTGGCCACCGGCGCTGGCTCCCCTGCCGCCGCCTGTCCCCGATGCGGCTGACGCTCCCTCCGCTGCTGCGGCCCCCCCCGCCAGCGGCGCCCCCCTCTTCCCCGAAGCCCCCGGTTGGCTGTTGCTCCATGACGGCAGTCGCCTGGCGCGGGGTTTCCATCTCGGCCGGCTGGCGTCGGCACAGGCCCTCGCCGCTGGCCTGGCCCGGCGTGGCCTGGTGGCCCGGGGCTGGGTCAACGATGCCTCCTCCCTGGAGGCCCATTGGGCGGCCGCCCCCGGTGCGAGTCGCCTGCTGGTGCTCGACGCCGCCGGCCTTCGTTTCGATGGGGAGCGCGCGCGCGCCCTGCGGCAGGCCTGTCTCCAGGCCCGCCGCGCCGGGGTGGCCACGGCGGTGATCCAGGCAGGCGCCCCCTGGGATGACTGGGATCCGTTCGAGAGGGCCTTCCTGAGCCATCACGCTCCGGTCGCGGTCCCGGAGCGCCTGGCGCCGGGCCAGGTCGAGGATCCTGCCCTTCTTCTGTTTGAGGAGCTCCTGGCCGGCGAGCTCTCCGCCAGCGATGGTCCTTCGGATGGCGGGCGGTTGCCGCTGGCGGTGGTCGACAGCCCCGATCCCGTCCTGGCCTCCCGCTTGCAGCGCCTTGCCGCCGAGGCGGCGGCGCCGCTGCGCACGATGACGGCCGCGGCCCTCGATCGCCTGCGGCGGCAAGCCCCCGCCGCCGCCTCCTCCTGGCCGCGGCTGCTGCGGACGGCGGATCTGCCCCGCTCCGCCCTCTGGATCGGCGACCGCAGCAGCGCCCTGCTCGCCGCCCTCTGTGCCGATGCGGCCATCGCGGTGCCGCCGGGGGCCACGGCCGCCGCCCTGGGCCTGGTGCAGCGCTTCGGTTTGGAGGATCGGGCCCTGCTCCCGGCCGACTGGCACTCCGGCGATGCGGCCGCCAGGCAGGGGCTGCTGGCAGAGCGCACCGCCGCCTGGGACGCCGAGCTGAAGGGCCGCCTGCGCCTGCGCCGCCGCGAGGCCTGCGCAGGGATCGAAGCGATGCTCGATAGCCTGGCCGAGCTGGCCGGAGCGAGCGCAAGCGAGGTGCCGATGACCGAGGACCGCCGTCGATGCGGCTCGGGATGACGCTGCTGGTGCGCGATGAGGCCGACCTGCTGCGCACCCACCTGGAGCACCACCTGGCCCAGGGCGTCGATTTCTTCCTGATCACCGACAACGGCTCGCTTGACGCCACCCCCGCGATCGCCGCCGCCGCAGTGGAGCGCGGCCTGGCCCGGCTGATCCACGAGCCCGCCGACACCTACGAGCAATCGCGCTGGGTGAGCCGCATGGCCCGCCTTGCCGCCGAGGAGCATGGGGCCGACTGGGTGATCCACAGCGACGCCGACGAGTTCTGGATCAGCCGCCAGCCGGGTCAGACGTTGCGCGAGGCGATCGTCGCTCTGCCGCCAGGCTGTCGCCGCCTTTCGGTGCCTCGCTGGAACGCCCTCATCTCCAGAGAGCTTGATGCCGCCCAGGCCACGATTGCGCCGGAGCCGATCGATACCTTTGAGCGCGATCCGCGCAACAGCCTTGGGGATCCCCTGCCCCCGAAGGTGCTGCACCGCGCCGATCCCAGCGCCGTGGTCGCCCAGGGCAACCATGGGGTGACGATGGCCGATCCCGGCGTTCCTGTCGGCGAGGAACGTCTGCTGATCCTCCACGTCCCTTACCGCGGGCGCGATCCCTACCGGCACAAGATCCGCATCGGTGGGCGCGCCTACCTGGCCCATCCGGGCGCAGCGGGCGCAGGGCTCACCTGGCGCATCGACTACCGCCACTACCTGGCCGGTCGGCTCGATGCAATCTGCCGCTGGCGCCTCCCCTCCGAGCAGGAGTGCGAGGCGCAGCGGGCGGAGGGGCGTGCCGTCGCCGCTCCCAATCCGATCACCCTGCCGGCCACGCCGCGCCTGGGGGCGCCCCCAGCTCCGTCCGCCCCAGCCGCCCCCCTGCCGCCGGTGGGCATCGTCACCCTCGCCGACGACAACTACTTCTGCGGCACCCGCCTGTTGACCCTCTCCATCGAGGGGCAGTTGCCGATCGTGGTCTACGACCTGGGACTGGGGGAGGAGGCCTGCGCCTGGATCGAGGCCCACGAGGGCATTGAGCGCCGTTCGGTTCCTGATACGCCCCTGGTGCGCGCCATCCAGGAGCGCTGCGGCGAGAACCGCATGGCCAAGGCCACCAAGCGCGAGTGGCCGCTGTGGATCTGCCCCACCCTGATCGAGGCGGCCCCCTTCGCCCGTGCCTTCTGGATCGACTCCGACATCGTCGTGCTGCGCGAGCTGGCGCCCATGGTCGAGAGCCTGGCGGAAGGCCCCTTTCTGGTGGAGGAAAATCTGGCGCCGCATGCCTGCGATAACCCCCCCCAGCTCTACGACCTGCTGCCCATCGGCCAATCCCTGCACGAGGGCAACCGCCTACGGCTCAATGCGGGTCTCTCCGGCTGGGACCTTTGCCGCGATGCCCACCTGCTGGAGGCCTATCAGTTTCCGATTCGCCAGGTGTTTCTGCGCGGCGCCCTGCCCCGCGAGGCCGTGCGCTGGCATGACCAGGGGGCACTGATCTGGGCTCTCCAGCAGGCCGGCTACGACGACCGGCTGCTGCGGCCCCGCCGCTTCAATCTCTGCGTACAGCACAGTGCCCTGCGGGGCCAGCGGATCGCCGCCGACGCTGACGACGACACCCTGCGTGCCTGGATCGCCGAGGCGCGCGAGCTGGAGAGGGACGCGGCCACGGTTCACTGGAATGGCCACCCCGTTCCCTGGAGTCCCTGATGCCGGTTGATCGCGAGCGGGGCATCGGTTTCGTGCATATCCCCAAGACGGCGGGCACCGCCATCGAGCGTGCCCTTGGGCTCCACGGCGACTGGCGCCTGGAGGATCGGCATCGTTGGTTTGGCCGCATCCGCTCCGACGACCTGCAGGCCTCGGGCCTGAGCGGCAATTTTCTTCAGCACCTGACGGTGCAGGAACTGCAGCAGCTGCTGGCGAAGGAGACCCTCCCGGCCGGCGGCTCCGCCCGGCTCGGGAATGATCCGGCGAGCTGGTGGTGGTTCACCGTGGTGCGCCATCCCTGGACACGCCTGCTGTCGGCGTTTCGCCGCAAGGATCCCGATCTGTGCCAGCTCTATGCCTATCGCTGTGATCGTGATCTGCACAGCCTCGATCTTGCGGCTTTCATCGAGGTGGCGGCCTGGCTCGACCATGCCCATGTGCGCCCCCAGATGCGCTTCCTCGAGGCCGCATCTTTCCCGGTGCAGCGCTATCGCTATGAGGCACTACCGGATCTCTGTGCTGCCCTGGGTGCCCGCCTCGGCCGACCCATCACCTTGGAACGGGTCAATGGTCCGCTGGTTTGGCTTGAGGAGGAGACGCTGCCGGAGGGGGAGAGCCTGCGGGCCCGGGTGGAGCAGATCTATGCCGAAGATATGGTCAGTCTTGGTTACGCGACTGGGTCCTGAGGCAGTGCCACGGGCTTTCGAGCCCGCCATAAAAAAAGCTGCCAAGAAGGCAGCTGAGGGAACGGGGTGATTTGGAACTCGGAGAGATTCAGACAGCTTGCATCGCAAGCCGGCGGCGGAGACGACGGGACCAGCCAAAGGCAATGCCACCACCGAGCAAGGGCAGGGGAGCAGGAACGCTGAGGAGGATGGTGACGGTGCCGGAGGTTGAAGTAACAATACCGTTGGCAATGGTGACTTCTCCATTAAAGAGAATGACACCCTTAGCTCTTCTGCCGATCGTGATGAGGTTCGGATCGGAGACAATACTGTACGTGCCGGTGCCGGAATTGTAGTTTCCATCCCCTACCCAGCGTCCCGTGGCAGAGATGGTTCCGATGTCAACGACTGGGTTGGAAGGGCCGCAAATGGAGCAGGTGCCACCCAGGGCAAATCGAGTGAGGCCTAACTGGAGAGGACGGGTGAAGTTTGTGCCGTCGGTGGTCACAGAGGAGCCGGGGAAATCCCAGTAATTAACCCTGAGGGTGTTGTTGCCTCCGTTGCTGGTTGTCAGCGTATTGGTGGTGAAATCAACACCGGTGAAAATGCCGATATTGTCGTTGGTTACGACTTGGTTCGCTCCACCGGCAGCGGGAGCGTCGGGAGTTCCGGGCCGGAAGAGGTAGCGCATGCCGTAGCGCGGACGGGTGGTGTCCGGGATGGTCTGACTGGGGGTTTCCAGATCGACGGCAAACTGTTGATTGGGGTTTTTGTTCGCACCAGCCACGGGCGCCAGGCCGAAGCTCGGGTTGGATTGGGTGATGTTGGTGCCGGTGCATGCGTTGTTGAGCGTCGGCACGGTCTGGTTGGCGACGCAGCTGGTGGAGAACACAAGCGTTGGCGGCGCAGCCAGGGAGGGGGCTGGAGCCAGCAAAAGGGCAGCGAGCCCAGCTGAGGAGGAAGCCGAAATCAGCAGGGTCCGGTTCGCCATAGGTCCAGGTAAGGTCCTCGAATACTTGTGAGTATAGATGCGGGTGTCAACCCGCAGGAAGAACCCGCACTGTTGTCATGATCAGCGAACAGTTCCAGCCTCGCTCGCCGCTGAAGGCGCTGCCGGCTGGGGGCTGGGCTGGGCAAGGGCTGCGGGAGAAAGCGGCGCGGCAGCGGGGCTGATTGGCGTGGTGGCAACCGGCGGGGCCACTGGAGCGGCGGCCGGTGGGGGCGTCCCGGAGAGGTCGGCGGCGCTGGGACGCAGGGGCTCCGCCTCCCCGACGGGATGGAGGTGCACCAGTGCGGGCGCAATGCTGCCTTCCGAGGGGGGGGTCTGGCGCGCTGACCAGTCGCGGATTTCCTCTACCACGGCCTCGGTCTCCGGCCGGCTGAGGATGTCGACGCTGCCGTCGCTCTGGAGCGCCAAGGGAACCTCCGTGGAACGGGAGATCCTGCTGGAGGGCACATGGACGTGCCGGGCCTGGTTCAGTCGGGGCGCCGGACCCGAGGCCGCTGGCAATGTCGCAAGGGCACGGCGCATCGGTTCGCGCCAGGGCTCCGGCAAGGCGGCCAGGGGATCGCCGCTGAGGCTGAGGCGCCCGCGTTCCGCCAAGGCCATCGGCGGCATGGAACCCTCCTGCAGGTCCGCCAGGGTGATGGCTCCGCCCAGCAGCTCAGCCCGGCTGAATCCGCCGGCGGAGAGAGCCATCGCCGAGGAGGCACTGGAGCCTGCCATCAGGGCGAGCGCCGTGCCGGTGGTGGGAGCGGTGGGAACCGGGCTGCCGCTTAGGCCCCCGCGGAACCCGGCGGCAGCGGCTGGGGTCGGTGCGAAAGCGTCGGCGGTAGTGCCAGGCGCGCGGCCCAGGGGACCCGATCCGAGCAGCAGCCCCGAGTTGGTGAGCCCGGAGGCCGAGGGCGGTTGGGCCGGGGCCAGGGAGCCGCCGCCGGCGGGCTGCGGGGAGAGTAGAGCCAGTGTGCCGCTGCTCCCGCCAGGCCGGGGGGTGAATGTCTCGACACGGGACGACCAGCGGTCCTGCAGATCCACCGCCAGAAGGGGCAACCAGAGGGCCTGGCTCAGCAGGGCCCAGGCCACGGGGCGGGAGGCCGGTGGGGGAACTTGGCGTGGCATGGCAATCGAGAAGAAACTCGCGGCAGGGGGCGTGCGTAGGCCGGAATCAGCGGTTGTAGCGGTCGTACCAGAGGTAACTGGTGTTCAGGAGGCTGCCGACCGTGCTGATCGGCACCAACACCTCATTGACGGCGTCCAGGGCCTGGCCGAAGAAGCTGCGATTGACGATGATTGTGTCCCGATCCCGTAGGGGTGGATTGAACGCTTGGGAGATGTCGCGATCTTCCCGGTAGCTGAACACCTCGCGGGAGGTCACACCGTTGCGGTTGAGGCGCACCAGCTCAATGCTGTTTTTGTTGGCGCGCCACTTGCGTGTGCCGCCCGCGCGCAGGATGGCTTCGATCAGTGGTGTGTTGGCGGGAAGAGTAATGATGCCTGGGGTCTTGACCTCGCCGACGATCGAAACGGAGATCGATGGGGGGGCCAGATTGCTGGCTCCGAGCTGCAGGACCTCGTCGGAGGCTGGATTCTCTGTGCGGGCGATGATCAGCGTATCCCCATCAAACAAAATCGGGTTCTGCCGTTGGTTGCCCACCTGAAGCAGCTGGGCCAGGTCCAGGATGGTTTGCTTCTGGGAGCCATCCGGCCCTGACAGGCGGCGCAGCAGAACCCTGCGGATGTCTGCGTTGAGGGTGACCCCGCCGGCGGTCTGGATCGCAGAGACGGGTGTGGAGAAAATCGCTAAGGGGTAAAGCCCGGGCTTCTCCACCTCACCCAAAACCGTGACTTTCACGGGCCGGGGGGTGGTGAGGCTGAGGGTCAGCTGGGGGCGGACCAGCTGACGGGCGTACAGAGAGGTGAGCCAACGGGTGGCCTGGCCGATGGTCAGGCCGTTCAGCTGCACCGTTCCAATCAGGCCGAGGGTGGTGGTGCCATCGGGAAGGATGCTGAATTGCCCACCAACCGATTGGGCAGCGGGGTCGAGGAAGGTGAGCGTCAGGCCGTCTCCCGGCCCGAGAACGTAGAGATCGCTGTAGACCTCAGAGAGGGAGGGCCCTGAGCCCCCTGTGGGGAATGGCTGCTGGGCCGGAGACGGACTTGGGGACGTGGCCATCGGTGCCGCGTTGGCGGCAGGGGAGCTCGGCAGGCTCGCCACCACCAGAGCTGCCGCAGCCAGCCATGTCGGTGCATGACGAGGGAACGACAGGGGGCGGGCGTCCACGGGCGATCGCAGAGAATGGCGCCCACCTTACCGGTCCTGGGCGGGAGGACTGGTTCATGAACTGACCCCCTGCCGGCTGGCCTTACAATCTCTCTCTAGAAACGATCGCAACCTTTCGTGAGCACTCCAGGCGCCTCTTCTGAATTTGCGCCTGGAAGCCCCCTGGCGGGAGGCTCCGTCGATCCGGCTGGGTTCTCGCCCGGTGCGTCACGCTTTCCCCAGCTTGAGGGGGCGTCGCAGTTCTCCCCCCTCGGCGCCGACGACCGCGGAGGTGGCCTGGCCGGCTTGCTGCGCACCATCAAGCGCCGTCAGGGTCTTTTCCTGTTCACCACCGCCCTGGTCACCGGCGCCCTGGCGGTGAACACCCTCAGGCAGCGCATCTTCTCTCCCGTGTATGAGGGGGGCTTCCAGATGCAGATCACCAACCCGCTCGAGGAATCCGCCACGCTTTCCAATTCCAGTTCCTTGGAGAGCATCGCTCGCAACAACGTAAAAACGGATGTTCCGAGCCTGATCGTGCTGCTGCGTAGCCCTCTGTTGATCCGGCCGATGGCCGAACGGCAGGGGGTGAGCATGCCAAAAGTGATCGGTAATTTGGCCATCACCCCAACGTCGGAGGAAGTGGAGAATGTTCTCAACGTCACCCTCCGATGGAGCGATCCGGCCAAGGGCAGGGCGATTCTCAATGCCCTCTCCCAGGATTACACCCGGTTTTCCCTCACCCAGCGCCAGGCTGCCCTCGATTCCGCGATCAAGTTCCTGAATCGTCAAGGGCCCCAGATCATGTCGCGCATGGAGCAACTCCAGAAAGAGATGCTGCGTTTCCGCGAGCAAAACAATTTCCTTGATCCGGAAACCACCGCCGCCTCGATCCTCGCGGCTCGCGAGAGCCTCATCGCCAATCTTCGTGAGCTGCAGACCCAGCAGGTCCAGCTCAGCAGTGAACTCAAATCGATTGAGTCCGGCACGCTGCAGTACTCCCCCAGTGGCGCCCCCACCGCGGTTCAGCAGTTGGGTCGCGACGGGCTGGTGGTCCCCGGCCGGGGCGCAGGTGCCGAGTCGGCCGTGGGTGCGCCGAGCCCTTCTCAGCAGATCTACAGCCTGGAGGAGCAGCTGGCCCTGGCCCGTGGCACCTACCGCGAAGATTCCCCCGTGGTGCAATCCCTGCTGGCTCGCCGCAATCAGCTGCGGCCGGTGGTGCGCCAGCAGGCCCTCGACACAAAGCGTGCCGAGCTGCTCTCCAACATCGCCCAGCAGGATGAGATCAACCGCCAGATCCTGCTGCTCAACGAGAACTTCCGCAATAGCCCCCAAAAGCTCAGCGCTTACGAAGATCTGCAGTCCCGCCTGGCTGGAGCGCGTGAGCAGTACGCCTCCTACGTGGAGGCACGCGAGCGAATCCGTCTGGAGCTGGCCCGATCCACCACCCCCTGGCAGATCATCGCCCCCGCCGAGTTCGGCGATGTGCCGGTGGAGCCCAACATCCAGCGCAACCTGCTCCGGGCTGCCGTGGTCGGTCTGCTGGTGGGCCTGGGCGCGGCGATCTTGCGCGAACGCACCGACAACGTCTTCCATACGCCGATGGAGGCGGAGAAGGAGCTGCAGCTACCCGTGCTTGGCCTGATTCCTTACCTGCCCCTGGAGCCAGGGGTGGAGATCGCCGCCAGCACCGCGAAGATGTCCGCCAGTGAGCGGTTTGCCATCAAGGAATCGCTGCGCAGCCTGTTCACCACCTTCCGCCTGCTGCGGGCCGACCGCGACATCCGTCTGGTGGGCGTGACCTCCTCCACCCAGGGGGAAGGTAAGTCGACCGCCGTCACCATCTTTGCGCGCACCCTCTCCGATCTCGGCCTGCGCGTACTGATCATCGACGCGGACATGCGACTGCCGATGCAGGGCCGCTATCTGGGTGTGGAGCAGGGGGATGGCCTCTCGAGCCTGCTCTCCGATTCCAGCATCGATCCGCGCACCCTGATTCAGAACATTCAGGACAATCTCGACATCATTCCCGCCGGCCCGAAGCCCCCCGATCCCGCCAAGCTGCTCAACTCCAGCCGCTGTCAGGAGGTGGTCAACAGCATCCGCCAGCTCCCCGGCTACGACATCGTTCTCTGGGATGCCCCCCCCTGTTTGATGCTGGCCGATCCGATCCTGCTCGGTGAGAAGCTCGACGGCATTCTTTTCCTGGTGGGCCTGGGCAAGGTGAGCCGGGAACTGGCTCCGCAGGCCTGCCGACGCATCAAGGCCACAGGCGTCGATGTGCTCGGCCTGATCTGCAACCAGGTGAACTTCCCCAGTCGCCTCAACGATTACGGCTACGAATACGGCTATTACTATCACTACGCCTATGCTGGTGCCTACGGCAAGGGCCGCCGCTATGGCAGCTACTACGGCGGTGGGCTCAAGGGTTATGTGAAGCGCTATCGCGACTCCTATATTGGTCGTGGTTACCGAGATTCCTATCTCACCAAGCGCTATCGCAACTCGTACGTGAGCAACCGCTACATGCGTGATGGCTATGTGGCGCAGGCAGGCCAAGAGGCCACCACCCGCGACGAGCGACGCTCCGGATCACCTGCTGGCAGGTCTAGCGGCTCCGGCGCCACCAACGGCTCCGGCACCACGAATGGCTCCGCCGCCACGAATGGAGGCTCAAGCGCCACGAATGGAGGATCTGGCAGCCCTTCCTCTTCTTCCTCGTCGCGGGCGCTTCGTCCGGGTTCTCCAGGCCCCAGCCGCGGCTCCAGCTCGCAGGCCCCTGCCCAGCGGGCCAAGGGATGGTTGGCTTCCCGCCTCCGCTTTGGCCGAGGCGAAACCAGCCCTCGCCCCTCCAGCGATCCCGGACCCGACCGTTCCGCCGACCCCGGAGCGGACGAGACCCCGCGTGAGCGCGACGACTCTTGAAGCGGCTGTCCCTGACCCTGCCTGCCCTCTCGGGGACCCTGCCTGCCCTCTCGGGCCAGCGGGGTCAGCCTTGGCGCAGCACCTGATCCAGGACATCCAGATGTCCGTAGATCGGCGAAGCGGCCGGATGACAACGCCGCACCCAGTCGAGCGCTTCGAACACATCCATGCCCCGTTGGCGGGCCGTCAGTCCCACGGCCATCAGCGACGAGCGTTCCCGCCCAGCGAAGCAGTGCAGGTACACAGGCGCGTCGGCCCGTAGCAGACCCTCAGCGCGATCCAGGGCTTCATTGAGGCGCTCTGCCAGCAGATCTTCCTGCTCCCGATGGTCGGGGAGGCCTACCGATTCGCTGCGCCAATGGTCGGGGATCGGGCTGAGCTGTTCCTCGTTGGGATAACAGCAGCTGAAACGGGAGCGAAATCCCGCTTGCTCCAGCTGCTGCCAGTGCGATGGGTGCCTGGGCATGGGACCGATCGCCAGCAGGTTGGTGAGGATCCAGCTGTAGGGCAGGGGAAGGGGCTGCGCGCCTGCTTCTGGCGGTGGCGTGCGCCGTCCCAGGAGCCCTCCAGGGCGCAACAGGCGGTCGAAGGGGGGCATCAGCGGCGGGAGCGACGGCGTTGGGGGCGACCCTTGGTTTTGCCCCGCCGCGAGAACAGGCCGGCCAGCGGGTTCCCACGGCCTGAGAACAGGCGAAGCTTGGGGATGCCCCGGCGGGGCAGTAGGCGTGGCAAGCGCAAGCTGGGCTTCCAGCGTCGCATCCGACGGGTCACTGTGCTGATGCCCTTGCCCGTGCCGTTGAGTGTGTGGGCAATGGCCTGGCCGGCGGGATTGAGCCAGGGCAACAGCCAACTCGCCAGGCTGAAGAGAGTGACACCGGCGATCAGGCTGCCAGCGGCCACGCTGCGCACGTTCACGGTGATGGCCAGCATCCGTTGCCGCTGTCGAGCCCGCAGCTGATCCACCTCCGCCTTAATGCCGCGATCGATCCCATCGATGATGCCCGTGCGGATCAACGTCGCCGTTTGGTTGGCGGGAATGTTGATCTGGGTGATCTCAGGAAAATTGGCAAGAACGCTTCGGAATTGCTCTGGGGAGTTGAGCGGTCGCACCGCCGTGAGAATCTCCTGCTTGCGTTTCTGGAGCAGGGCCTCAAACCGCTGCACTTGGTTGGCATCAGCCTGGGTGACCTGATATTGGTTGAGGAACGCCAAGGGGACGAACAGCAGGAACATCACCGCCAGCAGGAACACCAGCCAGCGGCTGACCCCCTTCCAGAGGCCCTTTTGGCGGCGGGCGCCTTGCGGAATGAACAGCAGCAACGGCCCGAGCAGCAGCACCGGGTAGATGGACACCAGCTGCGACATCCGTGACAGCGAGGCCTCGGGGCCCACGCCCGCGTCGCCGCTCAAGACAACGCGCACCAGGCTGTACAGCGCGTAGGCCAGCAGCCCCAGGCCACCGAGCGTGAGCACCTCGGCATTCACGCCTTCGATCGGTCTGCCGGAGCCGGACGGCTTCCCCTCCGCCAACGGCGAGCGGGAGGGCTTCTGCTCGCCGAGTGTTTCGCGGGGTGCCTCAGCCATAGGGAGAGCGAAATGGGGGCTGCAAGGGACAGTAAAAGAGTGTCAGGAGGAGAAGCCTGCCGCTGGGGCGGCGGTTCCGGTGGCTTTGCCAGGCGTCAGTGCCTGCGGAAGGGTTTGCAGGAGCCGGTTCCACAGTTGCGGAGAAACCGGGCCCGTTCCGCCGCTGCGCAGGCTGATCAGCACACAGGCATAGTGGCGGTTCGCCTCCAGGCCCAGGAAGCGCCGCACCGCGCTGTCTCTGCCGACCGCGGAGCGATTCACCAGCTCGCCCAGGGTGCTCCAGTCCACGCCGTAGCCCAAGGCCGTGGGGGACAGGGCCACCAGGCAGGTTTGCCGGGCTGGTCGTCCGGCGATGGTGCCAATCCTCTGGGGCGGTGGGCCGGCCTGCTTGGGGTTCTTCAGGAAGAGATCCTTGCGCTTGATGGTGAAGGTTCTCGGATCGAACTCCAGCGGGTTGCGGACCACACCTTGAAGCAAGCGCAGCTCTTCGCCTGTGGCAAAGCGAAACGCCAGGGTCTGGGAGACAGCCTTGTCGTGATCGCGGTGCGGTTCTGCCTGCTTCTCTTTCAGGGGAACTGCGGTGGCCGTCAGGCCGGCCTGCTGAAGGGTTCGGGCCAGCGCGGCCTGGGGCAGGGGCTCGGCCCGGGGCCAGAGAGGCCACAGCGAGGCACGCAGCGCGGCGATGCTGGCCACGGCAGCGAGGACAGCCAGCCATTTGGACAGGGGGGTCCAGTGGGAGGCGGCCAGCCAGGAGCGGCGGAAGGAGGAGGTCATGGGGCCTGGTCGGGCAGGGGCGGCAGCTCGCGCTCCAGGAGCCACATGTAGATCATTCCGAACACAAAAACCGCCAGGCCCGAGAAGATCAGAGATCCCATATCCTTGTGGAAAAATTCAAACCAGGTGTCGCCTTTGGTCTGGCCGGTGGTGGTGATTAGCGCCAGCACGGAGATGCGGATCGTGTTGGCCATCAGCCCGGCCAAGGGAGAAACCAAAACGACGAGCAGCTGGCTCAGGCGGGAGCGGATCGGAAAGGCCATCAGGAAGATCACGCACACGCAGATCGTCTGGGCGATCATGTCCATCCCATTGCAGGCGCCCAAGACCGTCACCCCGCCATCGGGCAGCAGAACGCTGCGCCCATCGGTGTTGACAGGGATGCCCAGCAGACCGATCCAGAAGCCGGAGATGCGGGCAGTGAGAAGGCTGAGTGGTGCCTCCGGGAGTCGTAGCCAGATCAGCGCGAAGAGCGGCAGCATCCACAAGCAGATCAGGCTTTCGCGCAATTTGGGTATCTGCCGCAGCGGCAGGCACAGCAACACCAGGGCCAGCCCCGCCAAGGGCGCAAACATGTACAGGATGCCTTCCCAGTACAGGACGCGGGAGGTGCGGGCGACGATCCAGAGGATCGCGAGGCTGCCGAAGACGATCCCGAAGCGGCCAGGTCGCGGTTCGAGCGCCTCAATCTGATCTTCCATGCAGATCAGCGCGCCCCCCCACACCAGCAGGGCGAAGACCCCCACGTGGGCACTCTGGCTGCTGGTGAACACAGCCACGTTCTGGGTGGCGATCGCCGCCGCCAACAGGAGCCAAAGGTTGCGAGGCGTGGCAGGGGGAATGGCCGGGATCTGGCTGGCCAGCATCTGGCGGTGGGGCTCAGGGATCCGCTCCCAGAGCCGTTGCAGACGCCCGCGAAGGGTCTGGGCGAGGGGGGAGGTCATCGAAGCGCCGGGTCGGATAGAGACGGCATGGGGCCACTCTGCCGGTCCTGGTCCCGCTCCGGTCGGTATTCCGGCACAAGTTTGTGCAGCATCCCGGCGGTGGCCTCCTCATCCCACTGGGAGGTGGCGTCGCAGAGCGCGTCGATGAGCGAGGGCAGATCGCGGCTGGCGTGCATCGGCTCGTTGGCCCGGCGGATCAGGGGATGGTCGGTGGCGTGGTCGTCGGCGCTGATCAGCAGCTCCTCGTACAGCTTTTCGCCAGGGCGAAGGCCGGTGTAGTGGATGGCGATGTCGCCATCGGGATTGTGCTCGTCGCGCACCCGCAGGCCAGAGAGTTCGATCATCTGTCGGGCCAGATCGGCGATGCGCACCGGATCGCCCATGTCGAGCAGAAAGAGATCGCCCCCCCGGGCCATGCCACTGGCCTGCAGCACCAACTGCACGGCTTCGGGGATGGTCATGAAATAGCGGGTGATCGACGGATGGGTGACGGTCACGGGGCCCCCCGCTGCGATCTGTCGATGGAACAGGGGAATCACGGATCCCGAGGATCCGAGCACATTGCCAAAGCGCACCATCGCCATCACCGGCCCGCTGCCGCTGGTGGCGACCTCCGCCGCTGCCGCCTGGATCAGCAGTTCGCAGATTCGTTTGCTCGCACCCATGGCGTTGGTGGGGCGCACCGCCTTGTCGGTGGAGATGAGAATGAGATGGGCGACCGTCGCACCGCGGGCGGCTTCAATCACCGCTCTGGTGGCCTGTACGTTGTTGGATACGCCGGCACAAAGGTTGGCCTCCACCATGGGCACGTGCTTGTAGGCGGCCGCAGGGAAGATGGTGTCGATCGAGAAGCGCTCGCAGAGCGACCGGAGGCGCCCGGCGTTGGCGGCGTCTCCCAGCACCGGGACCAGCTCGGTGGCGCCGCCGGCGCGGCGGATGCGGCCCTGCAGTTCACTATCGATGGCATAGAGAGCAAACTCGTTGCGCTCCACCATCAGCAGATTTGTTGCGCCCAGGTCGATGATCTGCCGGCAAAGCTCGCTTCCGATCGAGCCGCCGGCCCCAGTGACCAGCACCCGCTTGCCGCTGACGCAGGCCCGCAACAGAGCGGGATCGGGGACCGAGGGTTCCCGACCGAGCAGATCCTCGATGGACACGGGTTGCAGATCGGTGACGATGCGCTGATTGCTGGCCAGCTGCGCCAGGGAGGGGATGGAGAGCACCTTCAACCCCTGATGGGTGAGCTGGTCGACGAGCAGTCGCTTGCGCTTGCGGGAGATCGAGGGGAGAGCGAGCAGCACCTGACGGATGCCATGGCGCTGGATCAGCTGAGGCAGCTGACTCGGCCGCTCGATGCTCAGCCGCTGCAGGGTGCGTCCGTGGAGCAGGGTGTCGTCGTCGAGGAAGCCGATCAGGCGGAAGCGCGGATCGTGGCGCAGGGCAATGAGCAGACTGAGGCCAGAGGATCCTGCCCCATAAATCAGAGTGGGAATCGCTTCGGTTGAAGCGGTGCTTGGGCTGCGCCGACGCTCCAGTTGCTGGATCAGGAGATCGCGCAGCACGATGCGGCTGGCGATCGCGCCGCCGGTGAACAGCAGCCAGTACAAAAGCCAGAAGGACCTCGGGGGCGGGGGGGCGCCGATCAGGGTGTTCAGCAGCAGGAGCACCAGCACCATGGAGGCGGTGCGCGGAATCAGCCCGTACAGGGAGTGGCTGCCGGCGAAGCGGGTCAGGCCCCGATACCAGCCGCTGAAGAAAAGAATCGGTAAGCCGCTTACCACGGCCAGGGGAAGAAGATGGATGCTGCGAAGCAGGAGCTCCCGCAGGCTTTCCGTGTCCTGAAGTCGCAGAAAGAAGGCCCCGAGGAAGGCGATGACAATCAGCAGACCGTCGAACAGCACCATCGTCAGGCGCCGCAGCAACAGCTGGAGCTGGATGGAGCGAAGCAGACGAAGCTGTTGCATCAGTAGCCCAGCTCCTGGAGGTCTTCGCGGTAGAACGTGCGGCAGTGCTCCAGCAGGGAGCCGCTGAGGTATTCGCTCCAGTCGCCGTGCTGGGTTCTATGCATGTGCGGCAGGGGAGTGGTTAGGCCAACGCGCTGGCTGACCTGGGCAAAATCGGTGCTCAGCTGTTCGTAGCGGCCGATGAACTCTGCCTGCTGCAGGCAGTAGAAGGGATGGGTCTGGGGCATGGCGTGATGGCGGATCTTCTCCTCGAAGCTGCGGCGTCTTTCATCGAAAAGAATGGAATCATCAAACACGATTTGCGCGAAAGCATCAAGACTCAGGGGCCGAGCATCGGCCGGCATCGACCATCCCGGTTCGTTGTGGGTGCCTTCGGTGAACATCTTCCAGACCGAGATGAAGCGATCGAGGGGATGGCGAACGAAGGCGAAGCGGAAGTGGCTCTGCCATTCCTGGGGGAGGTGGCCGTGGACCGGACCTTCGTAGCGACCTTGCCAGGCACCCTTGCGGATGGAGGTGCCTGCGGTTTTGGGAATGTGGATCAGCACACAATCCGGATCGCGTAAAAGAAAATTACTCATGGCTCCCGCCCCCTTGGCTGCAAATATTTTCCGGCTTCACGTTTGAAACTTTAAGTTTTCTGGTGGCGCTGGGCAGCGCTGGCGTTGGCAAAGGATAAGGCCACCCGGCGATCCAGACCCACCCCCAGGGCCAGCTCCAAGGCCGCCAGAAGCAGCAGGGCGCCGCCACCGCCCCAGCGCAGGGCCACGGCCAGGGCGGCCGTGCCCCCCCCATACAGCCCGGCCACCTGCCGATGGCTCCAGCCGGCCTGCTGCAGCCGCTGAAAAAGATGCAGGCGATGCGCCTGGAAGACGGGTTGTCCATCCGCCAGTCGCCGCAGCACGCAGACCAGGGGGTCAGCTAGCAGGGGCAGCCCCACCACCAGCAGCTCCGCCGCCAAGGCCGGCTCCGGCTGCTGCAGCACCAGCCCGGCGAATACGGCACCCAGCCAGGTGCTGCCCACGTCCCCCATGAACACCCGGGCTGGGCTCCAGTTCCAGGCGAGGAAACCGAGCACGGCGCCGGCCAGAGGCCCCAGGCCGCTTCCGCCCGGCAAGGTGGCGGCCAGCCCCAACAGCACGGCGGCGCAGCCCGCCACCAGGCCATCGAGGCCGTCCATGAAGTTGAAGAAGTTGATCACCGCTGTGATGGCGATCACCACCAGCGGCCACGACCACGTTGGCAGCGGGGTGGTCGCCACGGCCAGCAGCGCCGCGGCGGTGAGCAGCTGGGCGCCGTAACGCAGCGCCGCGGGCAGATTCAGACCGTCGTCGAGTAGCCCCACCAGCGCCAGGGGGCAGCAGATCAGCGGCACCAGGGCCTGGCTGCCCTCCCCCAGCACAGCCGTGAGTCCGCTGCCGACCATCACAAAGGCCACCCCACCGCCGCGGGGCGTGGGCCTCTGGTGCGAGCTGCGGGCATTGGGTTGGTCGAGGAGCCGTTGGCGCAGCACCGGGATCAGGGCGGCGAGCAGCAGCCAGGTGAGCAGGGAGGCTCCGGCGGTGGAGAGGATCGCGGCCCCGGCGGGGGGCAGGCTCGACAGCATGGTTCGGCGATCTCAGGGCTGGCGGGGATCCTGGCCCAAGGCGAGGGGGGCCAGCGGGAACGCCTGGGGGGGCTCCCGGAGCAGCTCATGGGCCCGCAGGAAGCCCGCCAGGTCGGCCTGGGTGCGCTGCATGGCCTCGAAGGATTTGGGGGAGAGCAGCAGGAGCGGATGGGCGAGCCAGAGGATCAGCCGCGGCGGCAGCCGCAGGAAGCGGCAGCGATGGGCTGGGTCCCCCGGCGGGGCGGCCTGGCGCAGCCGTTCGAGCATGGCGGTGTAAGGGAGGCTCTCGTCGCCGCCGAGGGGCAGCACCACGGGCAGGTTGCAGGCGTTCCCCTGCTGCTCGAGTTGCTCCACCACCGCCAGGGCCGCCCGGGCCAGTTGGCGGGCGTGGATCGGTTGGCGCAGGCCGCTGCGGGCGGGCACGGGCAGCAGCGGTAGCCGCCGCATCAGCCCCAGAAGCCGGCTGAGGTTCTGGTCGCCAAGCCCACCGGCCTGCCCGTAGATGAGTGTGGGGGCCAGGATGCGGCAGGGGATCCCCAGGGCGGCGCAGCTCTCCCCCAGGCTCTCCTCCGCCTCCCGCAGCCGGCGCACCAGCTGCCGATCGAAGTCGTTGGCGGCGAACCGTTTGGTCAGCGCGGAGGAGGAGGAGCAGGCCACCACACCGCGGAGGCTGCGCAAGCGCTCGGGATGTTCCTGCCGGAGGCTCCGCAGGAAGGGCGCCAGGTGCCAGAGCGGCGCGAAGCTGACCCACCACTGCGGCCCCGCTGGAGCCTGGAAGGAGGCCGGGTCGGTGAGGTCCAGCTGCAGGCAGCCGCCGCTCGCCATCCGCAGAAGTTCCGGTGGCAGGGAACGGCGGCCCGCCGCCTGCACCGGCCGAGCCCCGGAGGCCTCCAGCAGGGCGGCCCCGCTGGGGGTGGCGGCCCCGAACAGCAGCAGTCCCGTGGCGGCTTCAGCCACGGGCGAGGCTCCAGAGGCGTTGGCCGTAGCGCAGCAGGAACGGCAGCGGCCAGAGTCGGCCGAAGGCGCGCCGATAGGCCCAGCGTACCTCCTGCAGCCTCCGTTGGGTCTGCACGCCGCTGACGCCCCCACTGCCCATCGCCACCAGCTCCAGGTCCAGGCGCTCCACCTGCAGATCGGCAAAGGAGGAGAGCTGCAGGAAGTGGTCGAGGTCGGCGGAGAGGCGAAATCCCTCGGCGTAGCGCGGCAACCGGCGGCGGGCTCCCGGGCCGATCACCGTGGCCTGGTGGGGCGGGGTGCTGCCCAGGAAGAGGGAGCGCCGGTAGGAGTGGCGCCAGCGGAAGGCGCTGGGGCGGCCGTTCTCGTAGCGGCCCCGGCAGACCACCAGATCGGGCGATCGCCCCTCCTCCTGCCACGTTCCTAGCCGCTGGGCCAGCTGCGCCAGCACCGTGGGGGAGGCCGCCCAGTCATCGCTTCCCCAGAAGAGCAGCCAGGCGCCGGTGGGGGCCGCGGCGGCCCCCTGGTTCATGGCCCCGAAAATGCCCTGCTCATCCGCAGACTGCTCGGTCCAGCGGAGGCGGGTGTCCGCCGCGCACAGCTGGCGCAGCAGGCGCCGGTGGGCTTCGCCGCTCGGACCGTCGATGAAGTGCAGGCGCCAGTGGGGCCAGCTCTGGGCCTGCAGGGAGCCCACGAGCCGCGGCAGCAGGGCGTGGGAGTCGAGGGTGGGGACCACCAGCTCGATCGCGGGGCGATCGCCGGCGCTGGCGGCCTCAGCCATGGCGACGGATCACGCAGTCTTCGAGCACCAGCAGGTCCATGCGGGTGCGCAGGAAGCAATCGAGGGCCTGGGCCGGGGTGCAGACGATCGGTTCGTTTTCGTTGAACGAGGTATTCAGCACCATGGGCACTCCGGTGCGCTCCGCAAAGGCGCGGATCAGCCGGTAATAGCGGCCGTTGGCGCTCTCGCTCACCGTTTGCAGCCGACCGGTGCCATCCACGTGGGTCACGGCCGGAATCAGGGGCCGCTTCTCGCTGCGGATCGGGTACACCTGCATCATGAATGGCACCTCACCGTCGATCTCGAACCAGTCGGGCACGGCCTCCCGCAGCACGGAGGGGGCGAAGGGGCGGAAGGATTCGCGCCGCTTGATCTTGAGGTTGAGAATGTCCTTCATGTCGGCCCGGCGCGGATCGCCCAGGATCGATCGGTGGCCCAGGGCCCGGGGCCCCCATTCCATGCGCCCCTCGAACCAGCCGATCACCAGGCCTTCGCTGATCGCTTCCGCCACCTGGGCGCAGAGGGCGTCGTCGGCGGGGGTGCTCACGCTGCAGTGGGCCTGCTCCAGGGCCCCCTGGGTGGCGGGGTCCGCCAGCAGGGCGGCCACCTCCCCCGTGCCGGGGCGGCTGCCGAGATAGGCGTTGGCCATCGGGGTGCTGCGGCGGCCCCCCAGCTGATGCCACACCTCCAGCGCCGCCCCCAGCGCCCCGCCAGCGTCCCCGGCCGCCGCCTGCACGAACACCTCCCGGAATGGGGTGGCCACCGTCACCTTGCCGTTGGCCACGGAATTGGCGCCGCAGCCGCCGGCGATGCAGAGCTGGTCGACGGGGTGGGCGGCGTGCAGGGCCCGCAGCAGGTGGAAGAACGCCTCTTCGTACATGGCCTGGGCGGAGCGGGCGATGTCGTGGTGGCGCGGCTCCAGGGGCTCCTCCGGGCGCCGTGCCGGGCCGAGCAGCTCTTCGAGCGCTGGCGTCCAGTGGGCGGCCACCACCGGCGCGCCATGGCTCCACTGATGGGGGAGCCGCTCGGTGGCGTGGCGGAAGAAGCGCAGATCGAGGCGGTAGGTGCCATCGCTCTGCAGGCGGACGATGCGCCGCATCGCCTCCAGCTGGGTGGGGGAGCCGTAGGGCGCCAGGCCCATCACCTTGTATTCGTCGCCGTAGTGGGGGAAGCCCAGGTACTGGGTGATCGCGGTGTAGAAGGCGCCCAGGGAATGGGGGAACCAGATCTGTCCCTCCACCTCCAGCCGGCTGCCCTCCCCAAAGCCCCAGGCGCCGCTGGCGAAGTCTCCGAAGCCATCCACTGAGACCAGCGCCGCCCGCTCAAAGGGGGACGCATAGAAGGCCGAGGCCAGGTGGGCCCGGTGATGTTCCACGAAGTGCAGCGTGGCCCGGATCGGCTCGTGCGGGAAGGCCGCGGTCAGCTGTCCCGCCAGATCGGCCCGCTCCCGTTTGTTGCGCCAGCGCTGCCAGAGGAAGCCTGGATCGGGACGGTTGCGCAGGGTGTAGGCGATCTTGCGCAGCCGATGGGCGCCTGGCTGGCTGTTGATCGCCACGTGGTCGACGTCGGCGAGGCACACCCCCGCATCGTCCAGGCACCAGGCGATGGCCTCGCTCGGGAAGCCGGCCCAGTGTTTGATGCGTCGGAACCGTTCCTCCTCAGCGGCGGCGAGGATCTGTCCGTTGTCGATCAGGGCCGCGGCGGCGTCGGCATGGAACGCGTTGATGCCGAGGATCAGGGTCATGAAGAGGTTGCGGGGCCGGCGGGCGGAGCGGTTCGGGGGAATGTTGCCCAGGAAAGCAGCGCGCCGCGGGCAATGGCGGGGCCGCTGGCCAGCGCGGCACCCGGCAGCCCTGTGGGTCGCCCCTGCCTAGGGGGGACCAATCCAGCAGGCTGCATCGATCAAGACCGATGCAGCCGTCGCTCGAGCAACATCAAAGCCAGCAGGGTTTCAGCGTACAGACGCTGCAGAGAGTAGAACCAACCGCGCCAACCATCCAGGATCAAACCCTGCCAGATCAGGCAGAGGAAAAACACGGCAAAGGGGGCTAAGACGCTGTTTTTGCGCACTTTGTCGGCGAGGCCCAGCTGGTGGTTGGGGCTATGCAAGAGCTTTTCTGCTTCTAGCTTGATGTAGCGGTTTTGGGCCCAAAGCCAGCGGCTCAGTGGTTTGCGGTCATCGTGGAGAATGGGGTGCTTAAGGTCGGCCCAGCGACCGCGCAGGACAAGCTTCTGCGTGTGACCATCGTCTTCGTATATTCCGGCGCCAGCTTCGAAGAGAGCCATCCGGGGCGGCAGGATTGTCCCCCGCAGGGGACGGCCCTGAATGCAGTAGCGAAACGGGATCCGGAAGCCTTTGGTGGCCAGTTCAGCAGCCCCCTGAACGGCATTCTCCATCTCCTGCTTCAGGTCCGGGCTGATCACATAATCGGCATCAAGGGAAAGAACCCAGTCTGTATCGATCTGGAGCAGGCCGAAATTCCATTGCTTGGCATGGGTGTCGAATCTGCGCTCAAATACTTCCGCTTGCGGATGGCTTGCCATGATCTCGAGGGTTTTATCGGTGCTGCCACTGTCTACGATGACAATGCGTCTGGCCCATTGAAGTGAATCAAGAGTGCGCGCAATATTCGCCTCTTCGTTGTAGGTTAAGATGAGTGGTGTTATTCGTGCAAGGGCGGAGGTCTTTTGCATGTTGGTCTATGTTGGTCGGCTGGCGAGGACCTGGGTATAGGCTGTCTTTAGTCTGCCAGAGACGGCGGACCAGCTATAATGTTCTATGGCTAGCTTGCGGGCGGCGGATGCAAGCGGAGCCCGGTCTTCCTCCAGGGCCGAAGCCAGCGTGTGGGCAAGCTTCTCCGGTGCGCTGTGGGACAGCCTCCCCGCGCCCGCCGCCGCCACCGCCGCTGCAAGCCCCACCTCCGGCGAGAGGATCACAGGCGTTCCAGCCGCCAGCGCCTCGGCCACGGCCACCCCGAAGTTTTCGGCGGCGGAGGGAAGCACGAACCAGTCGCTCCCTTGAAGCAGCACGTTTTTGCGTTCCCCGCTCACGAACCCCAGCCAGTGGCAGCGATCCGCCAGGGCCAGCTCCGCTGCCAGGGCCTGCAGCTCCTGCTCGTAGGCCGGTTCCCCGCTGCCCGCGATCAGCAGCTGCCAGGGGCGATCGGGTTGCGTCCGTCGCAGCAAGGCGAGGGCCTCCAGGAGGGAGTCCAGACCTTTCTTGGGATGGATGCGGGAGAGGAAGAGCAGGGTGGGTGCCTCGGGATCAACCTGGGGGAAGGCCTGGCGCAGCCGTTGTGGAGCGGCATCAAGGGGTTCTGGGATCGAGACGCCCAGGGGCAGATCGAGCACGGGGGGGCGCAGCCGCAGGCGGGCAAAGTCCTGAGCTTCGAGGGGAGAGGTGGCCTGCAGAGCCGTGGCCCCGTTGAGGTTGCTGCGCTCCACCAGATTCAGGTAGAGCGTTTTGCGCCAGGCACTCTGGCGCAGGCTCCAGGGCTGCAGATGGCCCAGGCAGTGGATCAGGTAGGGAACGCGTTGCCGCCGGGCGAGCACCATGCCGCACGTACTGGGCCAGGAAAACAAGGAATGCACATGCAGCAGATCCCACTCGCGCAGATGCTGCTTGAGCCAGTGTCCCAGGGCTGGGCTGTAGGCAAACTCCCGCAGGGCCCGGACCGGCGGACTCCAGCGCGGGAACAGGCGCACCGGCACCTCGGCATGCTCCAGCCAGCGATCCGTGGGGAGGGCCAGCCGTCCGGGGCCGTTGTCGTCGGTGCTCACCAGGGCGGCCTCAATCCCAAGGCTGCGCAGGGCGGCGACCATGGAAAGGGCCGCCTCGCTCGGACCTCCACGGATCAGGCCGATGGAGGGGATTAGGTGCAGCACTTTCACCAGAGCACCTTCACAGCGGATCCTTCGGCGGGGGGGGCGGCGAGGGCGGCAGGGGTTGCGCAACCGACGCCTGGCCGGAAAGCCATTGACTCTGGGCCTGAAGATGGCTTTGCAGGACGCTGGGGCTGGCCAGCACGAAACCGGCGGTGAGGCCCAGAACGCTCAGCACGAAGGGGTCGCCGTAGATCTGGCTGGCGACAGCAAAGTTGGGAAGGTTGGCGGCGAGAAAGGCGATCAGGCCGAGGTTGAGGAGTGAATAGGAGGGTGGGGCGTAACGCAGCTGGCCCACAATTCGCCAATACAGGACGCTGAGCAGAACAAGAATTAAGCCAAAAATCGCGATGCCGGCGATCCCCAGCTCGGCGGCGATTTTGCCGAGGCCGCCTTCCGCTGCCCAGGTTCCGCGCCCGGCCCGAATGCCAAGGCTGACCGCCCCCTGGGCGAGGGAGCCCACACCGAAACCGAACGGACCGGCGGCCTCGATCGCCGCGCCGATGGCGTTGAAGCCGAGGCTGTTGAAGCGGTCGTCGACGGAATCGAGAACATTGAAGGTTCGCCGCACGAAGCCACCCAGGGTTCCCGATTCCGTGGGATTGCCTTGCAGGCTCAGGAGCAGGGACAGGGCGATGCCACTGCCGCCCACCCCCGCAAGCACATTGGTGCGAACCCGCGTATCCCCCCGGAAGGCAATCAAGAGGCTGTAGGCACCTAAGAAGCCCGCCACGAGGGTCAACACCTTACGGCGTCCCGTAAGGGTGCTGACCACCAGCAGCACGACCATCATGGTGGAGGAGAGGGCGATCAGGTTGCTGCGGCGGCTGCTGACGCCAAGAACCAGCAGAAAGCAGCAGGCCGCCGATAGGTGCCAGGCCGCCACTTCACTGCTTCGCCACAGCCCCACATAGCCCTGCTGCATAATCCCGAGTTCAACAATATTAATTTTGATCCCTTCGCCAACCTCGTTAAAGAAGATTGACTGGGTCCCTCGGTAAGACATGAACACTGTAATGGCGAACATAATCGCCATTACGAGGTAGACCCTGAGGAAGCGTTGGACAGCTGAGGGTTGAAGCGCGAACTGAAAACCCAGCCACAGCGCGACTAGGGGGGCTAGGTAAAAGCCCAGGCCAATCAGTGTCAGCGTTACGGATCCAATCGTCAGGAAGGAGTTGACAGTTTGCAGCAAAAGTAGTGCCACAAAAATCTCGACAATTCCAATCAGCTGTCGATCGCCGCTGAACAGGGGATCCAGGTTGAGGCGGCCGATGCGGCTGTAGAGAAGCCCGGCCGTGAGCACCATGCCCACCAGGACCAGCCCCACATAGAGCGCGGGCTGATCGGGGGTGATCTTGCGCAAGGGATCCTGCAGGAAGCCGATCACCACGCTGTAGAGAAGCGAGTCGCGCCAGTTGCCGTCCGCCAGGAAAGCCGCCAGTGGCAACAGCAGCAGGATCAGCAGCAGGGTGGGTGTCATCGTTGCGGAATTTCGAGAAGTGCGCCGCCGCTTTGGGCGATGGTCGCATGGGCGGGAGCCGCTGGCGTCACCGGTCGTTCACCAGAGCCCGGCGTAGGCCCTCGAGCACCCCCGCGGCGGCCTGCGCGATTCCGTAGCGACCGATCACCCGCTCGCGAGCGGCCTGGCCCATTCGGGCGCTGGCAGCCGGATCCCGGGCCATCTCCCCGAGGGCGAAGCTCAGGGCCGCCACATCGCCAAAGGGGAACACCAGGCCGGTATGCCCTGGTTGGACCAGATCCTCCGCGCAGCCCACGTGATCGCTGACGATGGCCGGCAGGCCGCAGACCATGGCCTCGTTGACCACCAGGCCCCAGGTCTCCCCACGATCGGAGGGAAGCACCAGCGCATCGCTGGCGGCGTAGGCCGCTGAGATTTCGTTCTGGTTGAGGAAGCCGGCGAAGCTCACCGGCAGGGCTTCACGGGCTGTGCGCTCCCGGCAGGCGGCCTCGAGTTCGCCGCTGCCTACCACCAGGAGGTGCACCGCAGGCGCGTCGGCTCTGGCCACCAGCTGCCCCAGGGCCGCCAGCAGGTCGAGCGGATGTTTCTTGGCCTGCAGCTTGCCGGCGAACAGGAAGCAAAAGGCTTCAGCGGGAATGCTCCAGCGTCTTCGCAGCTCCGAGCGGCTGGTGGCCCAGCGGGCGGCCCCTTCGGCGAAGAAGCCGTTGTCGACGAAATGGGGGCTGGGGAAGCGCCGATCCGCCGCCACGCCGTTGGCCCCGTAGAAGCGGTCGTTCGCCTCCCCCACCGGCAGCACCGCACTGACCTGGCCCAGGAGGAACCGGTGCAGGCAACGCACGGGCCAGGGACGCGGGGGCTGGTCGGCCGAGTCGCCACGCACCAGCACCGGGAGGCCGCGGCGGCGGGCCGCCAGCAGCATCTGAACCAGCCCCTCTACCTGCCAGCCCATCACCAGCACGGCGTCGGGGGGGCGATCCCCGCCGAGCAGCTCCCGGGCGGGATGGCGCAGCCGCAGGCCGCGGAAGCCCCCCGCCAGGCCCGCGCCCCTCGCCGACCTGGCCACGCGCCAGCAATAGCCCTCGCGAAGGGGCACATCCCAGTCAAAGGCGCGCCCAAACCCTTCCCCCTGCTGGGCTGCATCGGGGAGGGTGAGGAAGAGCACCTCCGACTCCAGCTCTGAGCTGGCCGCGAGGGCCCGGAACAGGGGGGCCTGGTACTGGATCGGATGGCTGGTGACGATCAGCAGCCGGGGGGGCTGGCGGGGGATCCGGCGGGGGCCTTCGGCATACAAACGAAGGGCCCAGAGAAATCCACGCAACTCAGCGGTGAGGGTGAGCGGGATCCACCAGGGATGACGCAGGTGGTGGCGGCTACGCACCGAGCGGATCCACTGCCCGGCGGCGGCCCGGAGGGCGCGGCTTGGCGCCAGGGTGCGCAGCAGAAAGTAGTAGCGCCCCACCGCATGGTCCGGGCGAAGGGTGGTGAGGTGCTTGCCGTAGCTGCGGGTGCCACCCCGCTCGGCCCTGAGGTGATGAATGAGCGCGGCCGGCTCGTAGCGAATGGGGTAGCCGGCTTCTCGCCAGCGATGGGCAAATTCAGCCTCAAATCGGTAGGCAACCCGCACGAAATTGCGATCAAAACCGCCCAGAGCCAGCGCCTGCTCCCGCGGCATGCACACGTTGCCGCCCATGAATTCCTGCACGCTGCGGGGCGCAGTGCTGTTGAAGCCGAACACGGCCTCATCAGGGTCGGCGGCGCCTTCGTGCCAGGGCTGCAGCACCCGGCCCGCAATCATGGTGTGGGGCTGGTCGGCTGCGGCTCGCTGATGGGCCTGCAGCAGGGCGGCATCGGGACGAATGTCATCGTCCAGAAAGAGCACATGGCTACCGATGGCTTCGAGCAGGGCCCGGTTCATCGCCGCGGTGATGGAGGCTGGCGACTGACGAATCCAGCGCAGGCGACCCTCCCTCTGCCAGGTGCGTAGGAGCTGCTCGACCGCCGGGGTGTGTCGGGGAGTTTGGTCGATCACCAACAGTTCCCACGGTTCGGCCTCCAGGTTCAGGAGAGCGGCGATGCTGTCCGCCAGCACCTCATCCCGCCCGTAGGTGGGAATGGCCACGCTGAGGCAAAGGCCACGGCGGCACTGTTGGGGGTCGGCACCAATCATGGCCGCCACCTTAAGTCAAGGATTCCATGGGTTCAAGCTGATTCTGCCCATTGCTGGCGCTGTCTGCCCCCTGGGATTGTTGTTGCCAGAGGTGAGCGTAAGTTCCTTGTTGCGCCATCAATTCGGCGTGGCGTCCTCGCTCGATGATCCGCCCAGCATCCATCACGCAGATCAGATCTGCGTTGACGATTGTGCTGAGTCTGTGGGCGATCACCAGCACGGTATGGGTGCGCTCGAAGCGCTCGATCGCTTCCTGCACCAACCGTTCACTCTGGCTGTCCAGGGCACTGGTGGCTTCATCGAGGATCAGCAGCTGCGGTTCGCGCAACAGGGCACGCGCCAGGGAGAGCCGCTGGCGCTGGCCGCCACTGAGTCGGTAGCCGCGCTCCCCGATCACCGTGTCGTAACCATCGGGGAGGCCGGCGATGAAGCCTGCGGCCTGCGCTGCCACGGCGGCGGCCTCAATGGCTGCCCGATCCGCGTTTGGCGTGCCATAGGCAATGTTGGCGGCAATGGTGTTGTTGAGGAGGAAGGTGTCCTGACTTACCACGCCAAGCTTTTGTTGCCAGCTGGCAATTTCTAGGGTGTGCAGGTCAATGCCATCGATCAGAATCCTGCCTTCGGTCGGTTCATACAGGCCCACCAACAGGTCGGCAATCGTGCTTTTGCCAGCGCCGCTTGAGCCCACGAGGGCTACGGTCTGACCTCGTTGAATCATCAGGTCGATGGCGCTCACCGCAGGCGCTAACTCAGGGCTATAACGAAGTGAAACGTTGTCTAACCGTATCTCGTGCTGCAACTGCCGGAAAGGTTGCCCGCCCTGGCGGACAAACTCCTTGTCGCTGTCGTCAAGAATGCCATTCAAGCGACTCACCAAAGCGGTGTTGGCAACAAAGCTTGTGATGATGGCATTGATCGACCCAAGCCTGATGTTGAGCCTTTGCAGGGCCAAGACAAATGTCACCAGGCTTGGCAGGACTCCACTCTGCCGATTTTGGAAGATCAAAACGCTTGCCGAGGCGATCAGGGAGATGGCAATGATCGGCAGCATGGAGGAGATGGGGGTGATCAAATTCGAGATCAACACCATTCGGCTGCCATGGATCTGTTGCTCGCGCAGCAAATCATCCGTCTCGTTCGCCGCCGCGGTGATCTGGCCGGTGGTGTGCAGAAGGCGCAGGCCCTGAATGTGCTCGGTACGGCGGCTGCTGAGGTTGACTTCCACCGCCATGATCATCTCGGCTCTCTTGCGTAGGCGAGGCAGGAGTTGGCTTTGCACATAGGCCAGGGTCATCGCCATGGCGATGGCCACCAGCATGAGCCACGGGGAGATGGCAATCAGGATGGCTAGGTAGATCAGAAATTGGAATGCGTTCAGCAGTAAACTGCTGGTCAGGGTGATCTGGCTATTAACGGTGCGACCAGCATTGCCGCTGTAATTCAGCAGATCGCCAACGCGGAAGCGGCTGGCGCAGCTGAAGCTGAATGAAAGAATGCGTTGATGGATCTCTCCCGTGAGCGCCTCCTGGATGCGGCAGCCGAGTAGTCCGGCGCTCACCGTGTTCAGGTAGCTGCTGGTGGCCACCAGCAGCTGCAGGAGAAGGGCAATGGCGATCATGATCACAAACAATCCAATCCGCCCCTCGCTGGAGACCAGGGAGGATTGCAGGATGCGGCCCACCAAAGGAAGCCCCTCCAACAGCCCCATGCTGGGCAGGCTGCGCCACTGGGCGGAGCTGTTCACCGTCACCAGGCTGATGGCGAGAAAAATAATTCCCAGGGTGGCTCCTTCGCCGATACTGGAAAGGAAATTGGCGACAATATTGAGCACCAACAACTTCCACTGCTGTCGCGACAGCCTGCGGATTGTTCGCGCTGCGGGCTGGTTGGACGTGAAGGGTTCCAGAAATTGGCCGAGCAGGCGCCAGTGGAGGGTGCGAAGCAGCTTGTTCAGACCCGAGCGCTCCCGCGTCGCCATGTGCACCATTGTGGCCAAAAGGGGCCCATCTTTCTCAAACCTTTCTAAGCCCCTTCCCCGCCCATCCCGGAACGGAGGGGTCAGCCTGGCAAGCTGCTGCCGCAGGATGGGAGAGATCTCTTCCCCCGCCGTCCCTGACCCGCGTGCCGGAGCCGACCGCCATCCTCGCCGCCCTGCTGGGGCTGGCTGTAGGCCTGGGTGCCGACCAGTCGTCTGCCCCCCGGCGGTGGTTCTCCGCCGATCCATCCCCGGCCGGCCTCCTGGAGCACCGCCATCTGGGGTTGGTGATCAATGAGGCCGATCCGCTCAGCGAGGCAATCGGCCGCACCTACCAGAGCCAGCGGCGCATCCCTGAGGGGCAGGTGATCCGGGTCCGGTTGCCGGTGGGTCAGGCCGATCTCTCCGCGGCGGCCTTTCTGCAGTTGCAGCGCCAGCTTCGGCGTCGCACCCCGCCCCACGTCCAGGCCTATGCCCTGGCCTGGACCACTCCCTGGCGGGTGGGCTGCCAATCGATCACGGCGGCCATCACCCTCGGGCGCGACCATTCCGGCTGCCGTGACACCTGCCGTGCCACCCGCGTCAGCCGCTACTACGCCCGGGGGGATGTGCGCCGTCCCTGGGATGGGTTGCGACTGCGGCCGAGCATGCTTCTTGCCGCCACCGACCTAGAGGAGGCGCGCCGGCTGATTGAGCGGGGGGTCGCCGCCGACGGCACCGCGCCCCCTGGCACCGCCTACCTGCTCAGCACATCGGATGTCGCCCGTAATGTGCGCGCGGCCGGTTACCAGGCCGTGGTGGCCGCCGTCGGGCCCGGCTTCCAGGTGCGCGTGCTGCAGGGCCAGGCGCTTCGGGGGGCCAAGGATGTGATGGCCTATTTCACGGGGCTGGCCCACGTGCCCGCGATCACGACCAACCGTTTCCGGCCCGGGGCGGTGGCCGATCA
>JBKDOZ010000312.1:0-3595 GCA_046342735.1 Synechococcaceae cyanobacterium | reverse complement strand
GCCCCGATGGCTTCCACGAGCTGGCGATGGTGATGCAGAGCCTGGATCTGGGCGACCGGCTCCGGCTGCGCAGCACCGCCGACGCTTGCCTCACCCTGCAGTGCGACGAGGCTGAGCTGCCCCTCGATGGCGACAACCTGATCGTGCGGGCGGCCGAGCGGTTGCGGCAGCGGGCCGGCCTTCCTGAACTCGGCGCGGCCATCGCCCTGGAGAAACGCATCCCCATCGGGGCCGGCCTGGCCGGGGGCTCCAGCGATGCCGCCGCCACCCTGGTGGGGCTCAATGAGCTGTGGGGGTTGGGGCTGGATGGGCCGGCGCTGCAGGAGCTGGCCGCCGGTCTGGGCTCCGACGTGCCCTACTGCCTGGTGGGGGGCACGCAGCTGTGCTTCGGCCGGGGAGAGCAGCTGGAGCCGGTGCCCCTGGCCCCTCTCGCCCTTGGGGTGCTGCTGCTCAAGCATCCGGGGGTGAGCGTCTCCACGCCGTGGGCCTACGGGCGTTGCCGCGAGCTGCGCGGCGACTACTACCTCGAGCGGGATGTGGAGTTCGAGGAGCGCCGCCAGGCCCTGCGCCAGGGGCCCCTGCTGGCGGCCCTGCGGGGTGAGGGATCCCTGCCGCCGCTGCGCAACGATCTGCAGGCTGTGGTGGCGCCGGAGGTGGCGTCGGTGGCCGAGGGGCTGGCCCTGCTGCGGCGCGCGCCGGGCGCCCTGGCGGTGGCGATGAGCGGCTCGGGCCCCAGCTTGTTCGCCCTGTTCGCCGATCTGGAGGCGGCCCAGGTAGCGGAGCGGGCCCTGGCCGAAGAGCTGGTGGCCGCTGGATTCCAGAGCTGGTGCTGCCACTGCCGCGACTCCGGTGCCAGCCTGGAGAGCCCCGAGACGGAGCGATGAGCGACAGCCCCGCCGAGCCCCCCAGCCCCGGAGCGGCCTCCCCAGCTACGGCGCCCCCGCGCAAGGGCCCCCTCAGCTTTCTGAGCGGCGCCGTCACCAGCGCCCTGCTGGGCTGGTTGTGCCTGGGCTTGAGCCAGCGGGTGCTCGCCTGGTACGCCGCCCATCCCCCCCACTACAGCGCGCCGATGGCCCAGAGCATCGCCACAGCGGTGAAGACGCTGGTGGTGGGGATGAGCTTCCTGGCCACGTTCAGCTTCCTGTTCCTCGGCCTGGGCCTCTTCCTCACCTTCCTGCGCAGCCTGTTGCCTGCGCCCTCCGGTTCCCCTCCCTAGGCTGAAGGCACCCTTCCCGCACCGAATGACCCCCCACGATCTGGGACTGCTGGTGGTCCTGCTGTTGCCGGGGATGCTGCTCTCGGTGCTCCTGCTGAGCACCTTCGCGGCCGGCGGCTGAGGGTTCCATCCCCTGGCCCAGTGCCATGGCCCCGGGCTGAGATAGGTTGGCCGCGCACAGGCAGGCTCCAGCCCCGTGGCCGAAACCCTTCTCTTCAACGCCCTGCGCGAAGCCATCGACGAGGAGATGGCCCGCGACCCCCACGTCTGCGTGATGGGGGAGGACGTGGGCCAATACGGCGGCTCCTACAAAGTCACCAAGGATCTCTACGAGAAATACGGTGAGCTGCGCGTGCTCGATACGCCGATCGCCGAGAACAGCTTCACCGGCATGGCGGTGGGCGCCGCCATGACCGGGCTGCGCCCGATCGTGGAAGGCATGAACATGGGCTTTCTGCTGCTCGCCTTCAACCAGATTTCCAACAACATGGGGATGCTGCGCTACACCAGCGGCGGCAACTACACCATCCCCACCGTCGTGCGCGGTCCAGGCGGCGTCGGCCGCCAGCTGGGTGCGGAGCACAGCCAGCGGCTGGAGGCCTATTTCCACGCCATCCCCGGCATCAAGATCGTGGCCTGCAGCACCCCCACCAACGCCAAGGGGCTGATGAAGGCGGCGATCCGCGACAACAACCCGGTGGTGTTCTTCGAGCACGTGCTGCTCTACAACCTCTCCGAGGAACTTCCCAGCGGCGATTACATCTGCGCCCTCGACCAGGCCGATGTGGTTCGCGAGGGACAGGATGTGACGATCCTCACCTATTCGCGCATGCGCCACCACTGCCTCAAGGCGGTGAAGCAGTTGGAGGCCGAAGGGGTTGACGTGGAACTGATCGACCTGATCAGCCTCAAACCCTTCGACATGGCAACGATCGCCCGCTCGATCCGCAAGACCCGCCGGGTGCTGATCGTGGAGGAGTGCATGAAAACCGGTGGCATCGCCGCCGAGCTGATCGCCCTGATCACCGAGGAATGTTTCGACGATCTCGACGCCCGCCCCGTGCGGCTCTCCTCCCAGGACATCCCCACGCCGTACAACGGCAACCTCGAGAACCTGACAATCATTCAGCCCCACCAGATCGTGGCGGCCGCCCACCAACTCAAGCAAGGCGCCCTCTGATTCCATGACGCGACCGCAGGGCTGGTTGGCGCTGATCCTTTCGCTGGCGATCGCCGCCGGCGCCCTTTTGACCACCTGGAACACCCCCACCGACCCGCTGGGCCAGAAGCTGGGCCTGGATCTGCGCGGCGGCAGCCAGCTCACCCTGCAGGTGCTTCCGGCGGGTGAGATCCAGAAGGTGCAACCCGAGCAGCTGGAGGCGGTGCGCGAGGTGCTGGAGCGTCGCGTCAACGGGCTGGGGGTGGCGGAATCCACCCTGCAGACCATCGGCGACGACCAGCTGGTGCTGCAGCTTCCCGGGGAGCAGGACCCCACCCAGGCCGCCAAGGTGCTGGGCACCACCGCGCTGCTGGAGTTCCGCGCGCAGCGCCCCGGCACCGAGAAGGAGATGCAGGGGCTGTTGCCCCTCAAACGACAGATCGAAGCCGTCTTGACAGCCCGCCGCAGCGCCAACCAGCGCGCCTCGGACGCCCAGACCCCCGGCCAGCCACCCCCGCCCAGCCTCAATGAGCAGCAACGGGCGGAGGCCCTCAGGGCCCTCGGCGTGGCCGTTCCCGCTGGCAGCGACGAGATTGAGCAGTTGGAGGCGCTGCAGCAGGAGGTGAACCGCCGTGTTCTCGCCCTCTACGGCCCCACCCTCTTCACTGGCAAAGAACTGCAAACGGCTGGCCGCCAGCAACAGCAAAACGGCAACTCCTGGGAGGTAACGCTCAACTTCACCCGCGAGGGGGGCGAAAAGTTTGCCCGCCTCACCCAATCGATCGCTGGCACTGGCCGGGTGCTGGGCATCGTTCTCGATGGCCGCTCCATCAGTGAGGCCACCGTTGGCCCCGATTTCCGCACCGCCGGCATCACCGGGGGTGCCGCTTCGATCAGCGGCAGTTTCACCGCCGAGACGGCCCGGGAGCTGGAAGTTCAGCTGCGGGGTGGTTCCCTTCCCCTGCCGGTGAAGATCGTGGAGGTGCGCACCGTTGGCCCCTCCCTGGGTGCCGAGAACGTGCGCACCAGCCTGGTGGCGGGGCTCGCGGGCCTGGGGCTGGTGGGGGTGTTCATGGTGGTGGTGTACCGCCTAGCCGGTGTGGTGGCGGTGGTGGCCCTGGCCCTCTACGCACTCTTCAACCTGGCCCTGTATGCCCTGATTCCGGTAACCCTCACCCTGCCTGGCATCGCGGGTTTCATTCTCTCGGTGGGGATGGCGG
>JBKDOZ010000311.1:0-12319 GCA_046342735.1 Synechococcaceae cyanobacterium | reverse complement strand
GGTGATGTCTTCGAGAATGTGGTGTTCATCGGTGGCCACCACCTGCTGCCCCTGGGCCACCCGCTCCAGCAGCGCGGCGAGGCGGTTGGCGTGCTGGGGGCCCATCACCAGGTCCAGCTGCGGCACCCGCCGCAGCAGGGCCTCGCCCTCCTGCTGGGCCACGCAGCCGGCCACCACCAGCGTGAGGTGGGGATTGGCCCGCTTGCGCTGGGCCTGGCGTCCCAGGTAGCTGTAAACCTTCTGCTCGGCGTTGTCGCGGATGGTGCAGGTGTTGTAGAGCACCAGGTCGGCCTGCTGCTCGCCGCTGGCCGCCTGGTAGCCCATGGCCTCGAGGATCCCGGCCATCCGCTCGGAATCGGCCTTGTTCATCTGGCAGCCGAAGGTGGTGATCCAGTAGCTGCCGGGGCCCGAGGGCCCGCTCAGCGGGGCGCTGGGGGCCGACGGGAGGGGGGAGGCGGAGGTCGTCATGGTCTCCAGTTTCGGCCATCGCGTTGCGGCATCCGCGGCCGCACCCATGCCAGCGTGGAGGGAGATCGGGGCCAAGGAGCCTGCCGCCCCATGCGCTGCCGCCTTCTCCGCTTCCCCCTCACCAAAGCGGTGCCGCTGACGATCAGCCGGGGCACCACCGCCGCGGTGGAGCACTGGCAGTTCGAGCTGGAACACGACGGCATCGTTGGCCTGGGGGAAACCGGCGGCTTCGACACGGGCCATCGCCGCTACGACGGAGCCGCGGTGGCCGCCGAGCGGGCGGCGCTGGTGCCCCAGCTGGAGGGGGCCAGCCCCCAGCCGCGGCAGGCCCTCGATCCTCTGCTGGAGCCCCTCTCGCCGCCGGCCCGATGCGCCGTCGACCTGGCGCTGCACGACTGGTGGGGCAAACGGCTCGGCCAGCCCCTGCACCAGCTCTGGGGGCTCGACCCCGCCGCCGTGCGACCCACCAGCGTCACCCTCGGGCTCGCCCCCGTGACCAACGTGCTGGAGCGGCTGGAGCGCTGGTGGCAGCAGCTGCCGGCCACCCGCGTGAAGCTCAAGCTGGGCAGCCCCGAGGGCCTCGCCCACGACCAGGCGCTGGTGCGGGCGGTGGCGGAGGCGCTGGAGCGGCGCCAGCAGGCCACCGGTGTGGCGCTGGAGCTGCAGGTGGATGCCAACGGCGGCTGGGACGCCGACGGGGCGCGATTGATGGTGGGCTGGCTGGCGGCGCAGGGGGTGGCCTTGGTGGAGCAACCCCTGCCGCCGCTGGAGGATCCCGAGGCCGACGCGGCCGGCTTCGCCGCCCTCGAGCTCGACTGCCCGATCCCACTGGTGGCCGACGAAAGCTGCTGGAACCTGGCCGATGTGGTGCGGCTGGCCCCCTATGTGGACGGGGTGAACATCAAGTTGCTCAAGAGCGGCGGGCTGAGCGAGGCCCTGCTGATGGCCCGCGCCTGCCGGCGACTGGGGCTGGAGGTGATGCTCGGCTGCTATTCCGATGCGCGGCTGCTGAACGGGGCCGCGGCCCAGCTGCTGCCCCTGGCGCGCTGGCCCGACCTCGATAGCCATCTGAATCTGATCGACGACCCCTTTATCGGCCCCACCCTGGCGGACGACCGGGTGCTGCCCGGCTCCGGCGCAGGCCTGGGGGTGGCCGTGGCGGCGGCGGGGGTGGCGGAGCCTGCGGCGGAGGTGCCCTGATGCTCAGCCCCCAGGCGCCGGTGGTGCTCCTCCAACACCACGGCCTCGACAACCTCAGCGGCAAGACCGGCCTCACCCTGTTGCGCTACCGCCGCGCGCCGGTGTTGGCGGTGATCGATCCCGCCCACGCCGGCGAGCCCCTGGCGGCGGTCACCGGCATCGATCGGCCGGTGCCGGTGGTGGCCTCGCTGGCGCAGGCGCTGCCGCTGCTGCCCAGCGACCGCTCGGAGGTGGTGGCCGTGGTGGGGCTGGCCCCCTCCGGCGGCCGGCTGCCTGCGGAGGTGCGAACCGATGTGGCGGCGGCCCTGGCGGCGGGCCTCTCGGTGGCCAGCGGGCTGCACACCCGCCTCGGGGAAGACCCGGAGCTGGTGGAACGGGTGCAGCCGGGGCGGTGGATCTGGGATCTGCGCCGCGAGCCCCCCGATCTGCCGGTGGCCTCGGCCCGGGCCGCCGCCCTGCCGGGCCGCCGGCTGCTGGCGGTGGGCTCCGACATGTCGGTGGGAAAGATGAGCGCCTGCCTGGAGCTGCTCGCCTCCGCCCATCGGCGCGGCTTGGATGCCCGGTTTGTGGCCACCGGCCAGGCGGGGATCCTGATCGCCGGCGGGGGCGTCCCCCTCGATGCGGTACGCGTCGACTACGCGGCCGGGGCGGTGGAGGAGGCGGTGCTGCAGGCGGCGGCTGGGGCCGGGCCCGACAGCTGGGTGTTGGTGGAAGGGCAGGGATCCTTCTGCCATCCCGGCTCCACCGCCACCCTGCCGCTGCTGCGGGGCAGCCAGCCCACCGACCTGCTGCTGGTGCACCGAGCCGGCCAGAGCACGATCCGCAACCAGCCCCAGATCCCGCTGCCCCCTCTTCCCCAGCTGATCGATGTGATCGAGGCCATGGCCGCCCTGGCCCGGCCGGTGGGGGCAGCGGCGGCGCGGGTGCGGGCGATCGGCCTGAACACCGGCCATCTGGACGCTGGGGAGGCGGCGGCCGCCGTGGCGGACACGGAGGCCCTGACCGGCCTGCCCTGCTTCGATCCCGTCCGCGAGGGGGCCGATGCCTTACTGGAGGCGCTGCTCCGATGCCAGTAACCCTTTAGCCCGCGCGAAACGATCGGCGTGGGGGTAACCCCTGAACGGAGCAAGAAGAAGAGGGCGAGCGAGGGGATTCGAACCCCCGAATGGCGGCGCCACAAGCCGCTGCCTTAACCACTTGGCTACGCCCGCCGTGGTCCCCGAACCCTACACCACGAAGCCCATCAGCTCGGGCCAGCGCCCAGCAGGCCGTGCTGGCGGAGAAAGGCCCGCAGGGGCTCGCGCAGCCGATCCACACCCCGCAACGAGATGTGGTCGTTGTCGCGGAACCAGCGCTCGCCGGCGGGCCCGATATCGCGGCATTCCTGGCCATCGCAGAGATAGGGCACCGGATCGAACAGCAGCACCCGCGGTTGGCGGGCCGCCAGCTCCTTCTGGAGGGTGAGGATCGGCTCGTTGTCGCGGCGGATCTCCGGCAGCGGCCGGCTTTGCACCATCGCGCAATCGCCGGGGGGGCGGCGGAACCACTCGGGCTCGCACAGCTTGCTGTGGGCCGGTCGCTGCAGGAAGCGGGGGAACGGACCGATCAGCACCAAGGTGCCACCACGCTCCCCCACCTTGCGGGCAAAGCTGTCGAGGGAGCGGGCGTAGAGATGGCGCTTGCGCTCGGGCCAGCCCACCAGCTTCCCGTCGCCGTCGATCTGCTGGTCGCGGCTGTCGAAGCCACCACCGAAGTGGGAGCGGCCGTAGAGGCTCAGCATCACCACATCGCCCGGGCGAAGGCGGCTCAGCACGAAGCGTTTGCTGCGCTCTCCCCAGCGGAAGCAGCCCGGCAGCAGGTGGGCCGTGCCGCTGGGGGGGAAGGGGCAGCCCTTCTTCTCCAGCACGGTGATGCGCCGCTGGCTCCCCTCCACCAGGGCCGGAAGCAGGGGCTGCAGCATGCCGGCGTGGCTGTCGCCGATCAGGACCAGCCAGGGATTCGCACCGCCCGGCTCCCAGGGCCGGGGGCGGTGGCGGGGAGCGAGCAGGGGCTCCGGCACCTGGTACAGATCCTGAATCGCCAGCTGCTGGGGGGGGCGGCCGAGGTAGAGGCGGCTATGGGCGGGCCCTAGGCCGAGCAGGAGCGCCCCTGCCCCAAAGCCCGTGAGCGCCAGCCCTTGCGCAAGGGTTCCCCCCGCATGGGCGCTCCAGGGACGGCGGCGCAGCGGCTCCTCCAACAGCTTCCACGACAGCCAGGCCAGAACCAGGCTCAGGATCAGCAGCCAGGGCAGGGTGGCGCCACTTACCCCCACGCTCCAGCGCGCCAGGCTGAACACGCTCCAATGCCAGAGGTAGAGGGAGTACGAGAGAACGCCGATCGCCACCAGCGGCGGTCGTTGCAGCAACCACACCAGCGGCGTGGGGGTATCGGCCGTGAGCAGCAGCGCCCCCGTGGCCACCACGGTGAGCAGGGCCCCGGTGGGCAGCGAGAGGCTGGCGAAAAAGGCCAGACCCAGAGCTGCGATCACCAGGGCGTGGACCAGCCAGGCCAGGGGCAGGGCCCAGGCCGCCGGCACCAGGGCCAGCGGACGCCCCAGGGCCAGCGGACGCCCACCGCCGCGACGGGCGAGCAGCCACACCAGGCAGCCGGCCCCCATCTCCCAGAAGCGAGGAGGCATCAAGAAATAGGCCGCCGAGAGATCGATCGCCACCACCCGCTGGAAGAACAGCCAGGAGGCCAGGCACAGCGAACCGATCAGCAGCCCCAACCGCAGGCCGCCCCGCCGGTGGCCCGCCGCCAGGCCGCTGAGCAGCACCAGCAGAGGAAACACCAGATAAAACTGCTCCTCCACCCCCAGCGACCAGAGGTGGGTGAAGGGGTTGAGCTCGATGTCGTCGCCGAAGTAATTGGCCGCCTGGGCATGGAGCACCAGGGTGCCCACGCCCACCAGGCCGCCCAGGCCCACCTGGCGCACCCGCTCCGCCTCGCTGTACACCGGGGCGATCAGCAGGCTGGCCCCCAGGGCGGTGAGCAGCACGCAGGCCACCAGGGCAGGGGTGAGCCGCCGCACCCGCCGGGCATAGAAGTCAGCCAGCCAGCGGCCGGCCCCCTGCACCGGCCGGCTCGCCAGGGAGGCCGTGATCACGAAGCCCGAGATCACAAAGAAGACGTCGACCCCCAGATAGCCGCCGGGGAGGTGCTCCTTGCCGGCGTGGTTGGCGACCACCGCCAGCACGGCCACAGCCCGCAGGCCATCGATCTCGGGCCGGTAGCGGCGGGGGGCGGATGGGGCCAGGGGAGCTCAGCGTGGAACCAGGGGGCGGAACCTAGCGGGTTCTCACAGAAGAGGCCCCGTCCCGCCATGGGAAATTCTCTGCGATCGTGGGCGCCGTACCCGCCCGGTTCCCTTGCGGTCGCGCCGCTCCCGATCCATTGCCGCCGCGCCGCTGCTGACGCTTGCGGGACTTGTGGGGGGCGTCCTGGGACTGTTCGTCACCAATCCCGACCCGGAGGCCTTCGAAACCTTCGCGGGGCAGCGGCTCACCACGCTGCTGCACGAGGAGTTGTGCGGCGCCGATGGCCTGCCGTTGCTGGCCCGGCTGCTGATCCGCGATTGCCCGGGCCTGGTGGCCTCCCAGAGCGGGGCCCTGGGGCGGATCGCCCTGGCCCATAGCCGCCGCCGCAACCTCGGGCTGCTGAGCCTGTACCGGACGGAGCTCGGGGGGCAGTCGTTGTTCGGTGTGCTGGAGGTGCCGCGCTACAACGCCACCACCCTCGGGGTGGCCGGCCACTTCGTGATTCTTCAGAGCGAGGCGGCGAGCGCCCCGGAGATCCGCCGATGAGGGAAACCTCCGGCGGAGCGTGGGGCGTTCTGCCGCCGCTGCGCCTGCCCCGCTGCCTGCTCGATCCCTGCGCCTCCCTGCCCCGCGCAGATGCGGATGGCCTGGTGGCGGTGCGATTGCGGCACCACCAGGGGCGGTTGGTGGGGATCGATCCCTGCAACCCCGCAGAGGCCGCCGGCCCGCTGCCGCTGGCGCTCACCCCGTTGGTGGAGCCGCATGCCCACCTCGACAAGGCCTACAGCGCCCCGCCCCACGCCAACCGGGAGGGCACCATGGCAGGGGCCCTGCGGGCCAACCTTGAGGAGGCGGCCACCCGGGATCGCGCCTCCGTGCTGGAGCGGGCGGAGCGGGCGCTGGAGCGGGCGTGGCGCCACGGTCTCCGGGCGATTCGCAGCCACATCGACAGCCACGGGGCCGCCGGTGAGGCGAGCTGGGAGGCCCTGGCCGAGCTTCGGCAGCGCTGGGCGGGGCGGGTGGAGCTGGAGCTGGTGGCCCTGGTGCCGGTGGGCCACTGGCGCACGGCGGAGGGAAGGGCACTGGCCCGGCGGGCGGTGGCCGCCGGTGGCCTGTTGGGCGGGGTGCTGGGGAGTCCCTTCCCGCTGGCGGCCAGCGATGGGGAGAATCTGGAGACGCTGCTGGCGCTGGCGGAGCAGCACGGCTGTGGCGTCGATCTCCACATCGACGAAAGCGACGCCCAACACGCCGAGGGCGTGCGGTTGCTGGTGCGGCGATTCCAACGACGGGGCGGCGGACCACCGCTCACCTGCAGCCATGCCGCGAGCATGGGATTGCTGAGCGAGCAGGCCTGCCAGCGGCTGGCCGAAGCGATGGCCGAGCTGGGACTGAGCGTGGTGGCCCTGCCCACGACAAATCTGTGGCTGCTGGGCCGCCGCCGCGGGGCCACACCGCGCCTGCGCGCCCAGGCCCCGATCCGCCAGCTCCAGGCCGCCGGGGTGCGTGTGGCGGTCGGGGGGGACAACGTGCAGGATCCCTGGTTCCCCGCCGGCGACTTCGACCCCCTGGCGCTGCTGCGCTTCGCGGCGGTGGCCAGCCATGTGGTGCCCTGGCAGCGCCAGGGGCTGGCCCCCTTCGGCAGCGCCGGCGCTGCCCTGCTCGGCCTCGACTGGGACGGGGTCCTGCGCCTGGGGGGCCCGGCGGACCTGGTGGTGTTGGGTGCCTGCTCCTGGGAGGAGCTGCTGGCCCGCGACCCCCAGCGGCGCGTGCTCCGGGGCGGCCATTGGCTGCCGGCACCGGAGGCCGAGGCCCCCTCGCCGCTGCTGGCCGACCTGGAGCAGGATCCCCTTCGCCCCTGAGCCCCGGCCCCACCCATGCCCGCCACCGCGCTGCCCCCCTGCCCTGCGCCGGTGGACGGCGAGAGGATCGCTGCCCTAGTGGCTGAGCTGCGCCAGCGCGCCCCCGATCTGCTTCTGGTGGAGGAGCCCGGAGAGCTGGGGCGCCTCTCCCGTGACTTCCACGACTACTCGCCGGTGCTCACCCCCCTGCTGGCGGGCTGCCGGGCCCAGCTGGCGGCGCGGGCCACCACGGTGGAGCAGGTGCGGGCGGTGGCGGGCGCCTGCGCGCGGCTCGGGGTGCCCTGCACGGTGCGGGGGGCGGGCACGGGCAACTACGGCCAGTGCGTCCCCCTGGCCGGCGGCCTGGTGCTCGACCTGGGGGGCCTGCGCCGCCTGCGGGAGATCGACCCCGACAGCGGCGTGCTCACCGCGGAGGCGGGCTGCCTGCTGGGGGAGCTGGAGATGGCGCTCGCACCCCACGGCCGGGCCTTGAGGCTGGTGCCCAGCACCGTGCGCAGCGCCACGGTGGGGGGCTTCATCGCGGGGGGCTCGGGGGGGATCGGCTCGCTGCGCTGGGGCTTCCTGCGCGATCCGGGCAACCTGCTGGGGCTGGAGATGGTCACGCTCGAGCCGGAGCCGCGGCTGCTAACGCTTGACGCCGCCGCGGCCGCCCCCCTCAACCACGCCTATGGCACCAACGGCATCCTCACCGCGGTGCGGCTCGCCACCTGTGCCGCGGTGGCCTGGCAGCAGCTGGTGGTGGGTTTCGCCAACTGGGAGGCGGCCCTGGCGGCGTCCGCGGCGCTCCCGGGCACGGCCCTGCTGCTCAACGGGCTGACGCTGCTGGAGGCCCCGGTGGCGGCCCGGCAGCCCTGGCCCCAGGGCTGCCCGCCACCCGCGGCGGGGGAGCACCGGCTCCTCCTGCTCGCCGCCCCCGACACCCTCGCGGTTCTGCCGGGCTGGCTGGCGGCGCAGGGCGGACAGCTGGTGTGGAGGGCGGCGCAGGGCCAGAGCCGCGGGGTGCCGCTGCGGGAGCTCGGCTGGAATCACACCACCCTGCACTGGCGCGCCCAGGTGGAGGGCTGGACCTACCTGCAGATGCTGCTGCCCCCCGATCCCGCCCCGCTGCTGCGGGAAGTGCGGCAGCGCTGGGGGGAGGACGTGCTGTGGCACCTGGAGGGGGTGCGCCAGCAGGGGGCGGCCCGGCTGGCGGCGTTGCCCCTGCTGCGCTGGCGGGGCGCCACCGATCTGGTGGCACTGATGGAGCAATGCCGCGCCCTGGGCGCCGTTCTCTTCGACCCGCACGTACTCACGGTGGAGGACGGCGGGCTCGGGGTGGTGGACGCCGACCAAGTGGCCGCCAAGGCGGCCTACGACCCGGCCGGCCTGCTCAACCCCGGCAAGCTGCGGGGCTGGATCAACCGCAGCCCAGGCTGAGCCGGGTGTCGACCCCGGTGACGGGAGTGGTGCCCTCGGCCTCCAGGCAGAGGGCGCGTTGGTCGGCCCGGTCGATCAGGGCATCGCTGAAGTCGGCATCGGTGATGCGGGCGCCGTGGAAGTTGCTGCCGGTGGCGATCACGCCTCGCAGCACCGCACCTCGGAGATCGGCACCGCTGAGGTCCACCTTGTCCATCAGGGCATCGCTGAGGTCGGCGCCGGAGAAATCGGCCTCAGGGAAGGCGGCCTGGGTGAGGATCGCCCCGTGCAGGTTGGCGCCGGCGAAGCGGGCGGAGCGGCCCTGGGCGCCGGCGAAGGACACATTGGCCAGCTGCTCGCCGCTGAAATCCTTGCCGTTCTGGTTGGTGAGGGTGTAGTCGATCCCGGAGAAATCGGCCCGCGCCGCGGGCACGGCCAGCCACGCCGGCGGCAGCAGCACCACCAAGGCGGCCAGCAGGGCGGCCGCGAGACCCGGGCCCCAGGCCCCCCGACGGAGCCGGCGGGGCGTGGGGGCCGGAGGGAGGAGGGAAGGGGCGGGCATCAGCCGGCCGCCGGGCTCAGGCCCAGGGGGGTGCGGATGCGATCCAGGGCGGCCCACTCCTCGGCGCTCACCTTCTCGCCGGAGCCAAACAGCCCCTTGCCGGCGGCCTCCGCCACCGCCACGCAGCCATCCACGATCATCTGGGCGTATTGCTGCACCGTGTCCTCATCGGCCTTGGTGCGGGCCAGGGCGAGGGAGGCATCCACCTCCTCGAGGGCGCGATCGAGCACGCGGCCGTTGCGCACATCCTCCGCGCTGACCTGCAGCTTCTCCGGGCGAATGCCTTCGCGCAGGGCCGCCTCATCGAACAGGCTGGTGATCAGGGGGTTGCCGCTGTAGCGGCTGGCGGCACCGGAGAGCTCGCGGGCCAGGGCGAGGGCCTCCTGGGCACAGGAGAACAGGCCCATGTCCACGGTCATCACCGCCAGGGCGGCGGCCAGGGGACCGCCGAGCAGGCGGTTGCGGTCGTCGGCGCTGAGCTCGATCGTCATCGGAGGGGCGAAGGAAAAAGGAGAAAACGCCGCCGGCGGGCGACCCCCTCACTGTGACCCTGGCGGACCGTTCCGTCAGCCTGGCGGGGTGGAGGCGCCAACGTCTGGCTGGGGGGGATCGAGGAGGGGGAGCAGGGCGCCGAGCAGGTGCAGCGAACCGGCCACCACCGGCAGCGGCCCGGGACGGGAGGCACCAGGGGGCCACTCCTCGGCCTCCATCAGCCAGGCCAATCCTTCGGCGAGGGAGCCGGCCGCGCGAAGCGAGCTGGCCCAGGCGGGGCATGCCTCCGCCAGCGCCGCGGCGGTCCAGCTGCGGTGGTCGGGGATGGGCACAATCGTGGCGCGATCACCGGGGCGCAAGAGGCTCGCCACCATGGCGGCGCCCTCCTTGTGGGCCTGGATCCCCAGCAACCAGCGGCGGGGGGAGGGCGCGGCGTCCAGCCGGTCGAGCTCCCGCCGCAGGGCCTCGGCGGCCGGGGGATTGTGGGCGCCATCGAGCAGCAGCGGCCGGCCCTGCCAGTGGCGCCGCTCCAACCGTCCGGGCCAGCGGGCGGCCGCCAGGCCGGCGGGAATGGCCGCGGGGGGGATCCGCCAGCCCCGCTCCTCCAGGGCGGCGGCCATCGCCACCGCCACCGCCGCGTTAGCGCGCTGGAGCTCACCGGGCAGTCCGAGCCGGGGGCCGCCCTGCTCAGGCGAGGGCAGGGGATCGACCCAGCGCAGCTCCGCCCCCAGCCGCTCGGCCTCGGCCATCAGCACATCCGCCGCCTCGAGGGTCTGGGGGGCGCTGCAGGCCACACAGCCGGGCCCAAGCACACCGGCCTTCTCGCGGGCAATCGCGGCGATGGTGTCGCCGAGGTGTTCGCAGTGGTCGAGGCCGATGCTGGCGAAACCGATCACGGGCCGCTGCGGATGGGCGGTGGTGGCGTCCAGCCGGCCGCCGAGGCCCACCTCCAGCACCGCCAGATCCACGCCGCTGCGCGCCAGCCGCTCGAAGGCGGCGGCGGTGAGCAGCTCAAACGGGGTGAGGGCGTGCCGTTCGCCGATCGGCCGCCAGCGGCGCAGGTCGTCGCGCAGCTGCTGCGGGCGGATCCAGGCGTCGTCGAGCTGGAGCCGCTCGCACCAGCTCACCAGGTGGGGGGAGCGGTAGGTGCCGCAGCGGTGGCCCGCGGCCCGCAGGATCGCGTGCAGAAAGCTGCAGATCGATCCCTTGCCGTTGGTGCCGGCCACCTGCACCGCCGGGAAGCGGCGCTCCGGGTGCCCCCCCTCGGCCAGAGCCATGCGCAGCCGCTCGAGGCTGAGGTCCACACCCCTACGGGCAAAGGGTTCGAGCAGGTCGTCGAGATCGACCGGATCAGGCAACAGCAGCGACACGGGGGATGGGGCTCAAGCGAGGCTGGCCAGGGCCTTCTCCAGGCGCTTCACCGCCCGGCGGATCTGGCGGGGGCGGATCACCAGCGGCGGCACGAAACGCACCACCCGGGGCCCGGCCGGCACCAGCAGCAGCCCGGCGGCCATCGCCGCCTTGACCACCTCGGCGGCGGCCGGTGCCGCCTCGCTGAGCACCAGGCCGCGCAGCAACCCCCAGCCCCGGGAGCCCTCCAGCACGGTGGGGTGCCGCTCCACCAGGGCCGCCAGCTCCCGCTCCAGCAGCTCCCCCATGGCGGTGACGTGGGCGAGCAGGCCACGGCGCTCGATCTCCTCGATCACCGTGAGGCCGGCGCGACAGGCCAGGGGATTGCCACCGAAGGTGCTGGCGTGCTCGCCCGGGCGGAAATGATCCGCCGAGGCCTTCACCGCCAGGGCGCCGATCGGCACGCCCCCCCCCAGGCCCTTGGCCATGGTGAAGGCATCAGGTTCAACCCCGAGCCGTTCGTACCCCCACCAGCGCCCGCTGCGGCCCACGCCGATCTGCACCTCATCGAAGATCAGCAGGATCCCCTTCTCGTCGCAGAGCTGGCGCACGCGCTGGAAGAAGGCTGGATCGCCGGGATTCACACCACCCTCCCCCTGCAGCGGCTCCAGCAACACGGCGGCCACCCGGGGGCCCTCGGCCTCGCACTCGGCGAGCAGGGCCTCAAAGGCGGCGGTGTCGTTGTAGGGGAAGTAGCGGAAGCCTTCCACCAGCGGCTCGAACCCCTCGTGGTACTTCGGCTGGCCGGTGGCGGTGACAGCCGCCAGGGTGCGGCCGTGGAAGCTGGCCTGGGCGGTGAGGATCAGGGGCCGCTCGATGCCCCGCACGCTGTGGCCATGCTTGCGGGCCAGCTTGATGGCCGCCTCGTTGGCCTCGGCGCCGGAATTGCAGAAAAACACCCGGTCGGCGCAGGAGCGGGCCGTGATCGCCGTGGCGAGCTGCTCCTGCTCCGGAATCCGGTACAGATTCGACACGTGCTGCAGCCGGCCGAGCTGGCGGCAGAGCCGGCGGCGCAGCACCGGATCGCTGTGGCCGAGGGTGCATACGGCGATGCCGGCCACGCCGTCGAGGTAGCGGCGGCCCTCCCGGTCCCAGAGCCACACCCCCCGACCACGCACCAGCTCCAGGGGGAAGCGGGCGTAGGTGTCCATCACCGCGGACGTGGACACGGGGGCAGTGGGGCTCATCGGAATCCGGGAAAAAGTGGGAGCGGTGGGACTCGAACCCACATGCCCGAAGGCGCTCGATTTTGAGTCGAGTCCGTCTACCAGTTCCGGCACGCTCCCGTAGACGCGACTCTAGGTGCGTCTGGGCGGGTATGGCCTCAAGCGGGGTCGCTGAGGCGAACGATCGAAGCCCCCACGGCGTTGAGGTTGCCCTCGAAGTTGGCGTAGCCCCGGTCGAGGAACTCCAGGCCGCGCACGGTGGTGACGCCATCGGCCGCCAGGCCGGCCAGCACCATCGCTGCGGAGGCGCGCAGGTCGGTGCCATGGACCGGGGCGCCACTGAGGCGGGCCACACCCTCAATGCAGGCGGTGTTGCCGTTGGTGCGGATCGAGGCACCCATGCGCTGCAGTTCGGCCACGTGCTGCAGGCGGTTCTCGAAGATGTTCTCCACCACGAAGCTGGTGCCCTCG
>JBKDOZ010000310.1:0-5348 GCA_046342735.1 Synechococcaceae cyanobacterium | reverse complement strand
GCTGCGGCCCCACATCGAGGCGATGCGGGCCTCCATCGCCGGGCCTTTGGGGGTGGCAATGGATCGGGTAGGGGTCAAGGCGACCACCAACGAACGGCTCGGTCCCACGGGACGGGAGGAGGGCATCGCCTGCCACGCGGTGGCCTTGCTGCAGCGCGCGGACACAGGGGAAACCCCTTAAAGTCTTGAAACGTTTTGTTGCCTTGCTGTTGTCCGGCCCCGGCACCTTCTCCCCGAGCGGTGACCCCATGGGCGCCTCCCCCATGGGCGCCCTCCCCATGGAATGTGTGGGACCCCAACCGGGTTCCGAGGGGTCTTGGTGCGCCGGCTTTGGGGAGCCCGTGCTCGTTCCCGGCTTCGATGCCTCCCTCACCGCCTTCGCGGATCCCGATGGTGCCCTCGAGGTGGCGGTCGTGGAGCACCTGCGTGTTCAGGTGCGGTCCGATGCCCGCGCCGCCTGGCTCCATGCCGAATCCCTCACCTGGGAGCCCTGGCTACGCCAGCAGTCCGGCTACCTGGGCCGGGAGCTTCGCTGGGATGCCGAGCGAGAGGAGGGAGTGCTGCTGATCCGCTGGGCCAGCCGCGAGCAATGGAAGGCCATCCCCGAGGAAGAGGTGGAGCGGGTTCAGATGCGTTTCGAGGTGCAGGCTCGCCGCGCCCTCGGCAACCCATCCCAAACGAACGAACCAAGCCGGGACAACCCGTTCCCCCTGGTGCACGCCAGTGAACTGGAGCCCCGATTCCTCGCCCTCGCCTGAGGCACGCCTCGACCTGGGTCGCCGCCGCCGCCTCGGCATGGTGGAGGCCATCTGGGGGCAGGACAAGAGTGCCGCTCAGATCGCCTCGATCCTGCTTGAGCTCCATGGGGCGGGCGAACTGGCCCTTGTCACCCGGATGAGCCCGGCGAAGGTGCGGGCGGTGGAGAGGGAGCTGGAGCGCATGGATTCCCAGTCGCTACTGCCTCTGCAGCACCACCCAGACGCCCGCTGCCTGGTGAGCCCCTCCCCCCCCCCGGCCGATCGGAAGCGGGGGGAGGTGGTGGTGCTGGGCGGAGGCAGCAGCGACCGCACGGTGGCCTCCGAGGCGCGGTTGGCCCTGGCCTGCCACGGGGTGGCGAGTCGGCTGGTGCTGGATGTGGGGGTGGCGGGGCTGCACCGGTTGTTGGATCAGCTGGAGGGGCTGCGGGATGCCCGGGTGCTGATCGCCTGCGCCGGCATGGAGGGGGCGCTGCCCACGGTGCTCGCGGGGTTGCTGCCCCAACCCGTGATCGGAGTGCCGGTGTCGGTGGGCTATGGGGTGAGCGCCGGGGGGATGGCCGCCCTGCACGGCATGCTCGCGAGCTGCGCCCCGGGCCTGACCGTGGTGAATGTCGACAACGGCTATGGGGCGGCGATGGCCGCCCTGCGCATCCTGCAGATGGGGCTCAGAGGTGCTGCAGCTGGGGATAGGCGGTGAGCAGCTCCTCGGTGCTGAGCACCTCGCCGGCCCCCTCCGGTTGCCAGATCACCTCGAGGGCCAGCAGGTCCTCGGCTCCGATGGCGCCGAGCTTCTGCAGGGAATCGCGCAGGTCTTCGGCGGCGGCGGAACCCTTGAGATCCAGGCGGCGCCGGCTGGCCACCAGCAGGGTGACGGCGATGTAGTCGCTGGTGGCATCGCTGCTGCCGGCCAGGGGACCGCTGGACTCAGCACTACGGCGGCCCGCCACATTGAGGGTGAGCTCGCGGCTGAGCTTGCTGCGCTCCTGCACCGACAGGCGGTTGAAGGTGCTCTCGGCACTGGCGAAGGGAACCTGCCCCTCCTCGAGGTTGGCGTAAACCCAAAGGTCTGGGTTGCGCAGCAGCGACAGGCTGGTTTCCTGGAGCACCCGTTGCAGGCCCTCGCTGCTGGCGGTGTCCGCATTGGCGGCCATGCGGCGCAGGTCGGCCTGGAGCTCACGGGCCGAGGCGAGCAGGCCCACCTGCAGCTGGGCAATCGCAACCGGGCCATCGCTGCTGGCGCCCACGCCGAGGGACTCGCCGCCGGAGGGCAGGGCCGAGCCAGCGCCCCGGAAGGCGTTCACCAGCAGGCCGGCGATGGCCATCAGCACGAGGAAACCGAAGAGACCGCCGCCAAAGCCGAACATCGGCACCAGGAAGGGGAAGCCGATGCCCCCGCCTCCGAAGCCGCCGCGGTAACCGCCGCCGTAGTAGCCCCCTCCGGGGTAACCGCCACCGGAATACCCGCCGCCGTAGCTACGGCCGCCACCCCCGCGGTAGCCGCCACCGCCATAGCTGCGGGGGCCGGAGGGGGCGGAGCGGAAGCTGCCGCCGCCGATGCGCCCCCCGCTGGCTGCGTCCGCCGGATGGGGCACGGTGAGCAGCAGGCCGCTCACCAGCACGGGCACGGCCAAAAAGCTGACCATGCGCCGCAGCAGTCGGGCAGACATCGCGTTGAGAAAAGAGATGGCGGAAATCTAGGAACCGCCCCCCACGATGGTGACCACTTCGAGCGCGTCGGATTCCACCACCGGCTGCGCTCCCCAGCGATCGCGGGGCAGGATCTCGCCGTTGAACTCCACCACCACCAGGCGGGGCTGGAAGCCGATCGCCGGCAGGAGGGCCTCCAGGCTGAGGCCGGCGGGAACGAGCCGCCCCTCGCCGTTCACCTGGATGGTGATCGGGGGGGGGGCCGCCGCGGCGCCTTGCGGTGCCTCGTTCATGGCGTCACCTCCTCCCCCAGGCCCGCCAACAGGGCTGCGGTGGCGGCGGCGGGGTCGGCGGCCCCGGTGATGGCGCGCACCACCGACACCCGCTCAGCCCCGGCCTGGCGCACCGCCTCCAGGTTGGTGGCGTCGATGCCGCCGATGGCAAAGAAGGGGATCGGCGATTCCGCCGCCGCGGCCCGCACATAGGCCAGCCCCACCGGCTCCCGACCCGGCTTGGTGGGGGTGGCATGCACCGGCCCGACGCCCAGGTAGTCGCTGCCCTCGGCCACCGCGGCACGCAACTGCTCCAGGCCATGGGTGCTGCGGCCGATCAGCGGCCCAGGCCCCAGCAGCCGGCGGGCGACGGCCAGCGGCAGATCCCCCTGCCCGAGGTGGACCCCGTCGGCCTCCACCGCCAGGGCCAGATCGATGCGGTCGTTGATCAGGAACAGGGCCCCGTGGTCGGCGCAGAGGCGGCGCAGGCGCTGGGCCTGGGCCAGGCGCTCCCGATCCTCCAGGCCGGCCTCGGGCTTGGCCCGGTATTGCACGAGGCGCAGGCCGGCGCCGAGGGCCTGGGCCACCACCCGCTCCAGCTCCGGCACCGGGCTGGTGACCAGGTAGAGCCGGCAGCGGGCCAGCCGATGCCGCAGCTCCTGCGCCGGGCTGGGCCCCGCCCGCAGCAGGGCCACCTCCAGGTCGTAGAGGGCGTAGCGGATCGCCGCCGCCTCCGCCGCCAGGGGCGGATCGATGCCGCGGCCGAATTCCTCCAGCACCCGCAGGGCCTCCTGCACCCGAGCGGCGTTGGCGGCGAGCACCTGCTCCGGGGCGTGGCGCTCAGCCTGGGCGGGGTGACCCAGGCCGGCGGCCGAATCGGCTGCGGTGTGGCGGGCGAGTTTGTAGCGGCGATCGTGCAACCGCCCGAGGCGCTGGCGCAGATCCTTGCAGCGGGCCACCAGGTCGGGGCGGTCCAGGGCGAAGCGGGCCCAGTCCTCCAGCACCCTCAGCCCCTCGCGGGCGCGGTCGAGGTTGGCATCGAGCAGCCGCTCGATCGGGGTGGCGGCGGCGGCGGCCGGCGCGAGGGGATCAGGGGCGGAGGTCGTCACGGGGGCGGCGGAATCGGAACGGGCACACGGTCGGGGGCAGCACAACCCTCCCGGCCCCCCCTGTCTAGGGTGTGGACGCTCCGGTGCGCCCGATGGCCGATCCTTCCAGCAACCCCGATCCCGGCGGGGGCGATAACCCCATGCTGGTGTTGGTGTCGGGAATTCTGCTGCTCGGCGGGATCGCGGTGTTCATCGGCTGGGGCCTCACCCACGCCTACCCCGGCGCCTGAGCCCCCAGCACCCGCCGGGCCTCGGCGGCGTCGGCTCCGATCTGGGCGCTGAGGGCCTCCAGGCTCTCGAAACGCCGCTGGGTGCGCAGCAGCGCCACCGGCTCCACCACCAGGGTCTGCCCCTCCAGTTCCAGGGTGCGGTCGAGCAGATGCACCTCCACCGCCGACGGGGCCTGCGGATCCACGGTGGGTTGCGGTCCGAGGTTCATGACCGCCGCCATCCCCGCCTCGGGTGGTGAGCCCGGATCCCCGGCCCGCCAGGCCCGGGCCGCATAGACCCCCTCCAGGGGCAACAACTTGCGGCCATCCACCTGCAGGTTGGCGGTGGGCCAGCCCAAGGGGCGCCCCAGGCCCCGGCCCCGCACCACCCGGCCCCGGAAGCGATACGGGCGCTCCAGCAGGCGGGCCGCCGCCGCCAGGTCGCCGCCGGCCAGCGCAGCGCGGATGCGGCTGCTGCTCAGCCGCCCCTCCCCATCGGACTGGATCGGCACCACCTCCACGGCGATGCCATGGGCCTCCCCGAGGCACTGCAGCTCCGCCACACCGCCACTGCGGCCGGCCCCGAAGCGGAAGTTCTCCCCCACCGCCAACCGCCGGGCCTGCAACGAAGCCACGAGCACCTGCTGCACAAAGGCCTCCGGCGTGAGGGCGGCCAGGGCGGTGTCGAACGGCACCAGCACCAACTGGTGGATGCCCAGGGGCGCCAACAGATCCAGCTTCTCCTCCGGCAGATCGAGCCGCAGCCGCAGCTCCCCCCGCAACACCTCGCGCGGATGGGGCCAGAAGCTGACCACCGTGGGCACCAGGCCCTCAGCCTCCACCGCCTCGCCGGTGACGGCGGCGATGACGCGGCGATGGCCCCGGTGGAGTCCGTCGAAGCTGCCCAGCGCGATGGCGGTGGGGCGCAGGGCGTCGCGGGGACCGTGGAGCGGAATCAAGAACCAGGGGAACGGGCCGTGGGGGGGCGTGGTCGCCGCCGCGATCCTCCCATGGCAAGTTTGGGGGACCACCCCGGGGCTCGATGGCCGACCCGCTCGACCTGCAGCGCATCTCCTTCGCGCTCCGCCGCATCGGCTGGGTGCGTTTCTGGATCCAGCTGGTGCTGGCGGTGGTGGTGGTGGGGGTGCTGATCTTCAACAACATCGGCGGCCAGATCGCCTCCCGCGCCGATCGGGCCCTGGGGCTGGGCCCGGGCCTCTCGCTCACCACCTTCTCGTTCTTCGTGCTCTGCTGGAGCCTCTGGCATGGCTGGCTGGTGGTGCGCTGCGGCCGGGCCCTGGGTTCGCCGGTGCGCCCCAGCCAGGGGGAGACGGCTCGGATGCTCAAGCGCGG
>JBKDOZ010000309.1:0-42620 GCA_046342735.1 Synechococcaceae cyanobacterium | reverse complement strand
GAAATCGGAAACCACGTCGAAGGAAAAGCTATCGGCCATGGGGCGGATTGGATGGCAATGACAGACCCCATCAATCCTATGGCCCCGCGGGTACGGGGCGAACGCTACGGGCGAGCACTGGCCTCGAACCGGGATCCGGGTGGGTCAGCTGAAGCGCCGGCCCAATGGATCGGAGGGATGAGGAAAAGTCAGCCCAGTTCAATCGCTTGTCCCAGCAGGTTGATCAGGGTATCGAGCTGCTGTCGATTGGCGGATCCGGGGTTGCGTTGGCATTCGAGGAGGGCCAGAGCGCAGCGATCCTGGCGTCGAGCTCGGCGAGATGCTCATCCTCTTTCTTCAGCCTCTCGTTCTCGCTCCTCAGCTGCTTCGCGCGCTGTTCGCTGGCGTAACTGACGACTTTCTTCTCGATCGTTGGATGCCAGTTGAGCTTCGCAAGCAGCCGTCGCCAGGGCGGCAAGCAGGTAAGGAATTCCTGCTTGCTGCGGTAGTGGGAGGGAAGCGGCGACTCCAGGGAAGTCGACATGGTCGTAGGAGGTGAACAGGGTGGTCAAGGCGAGAAGCAGCGCCGCCAGCAGGGTGATCTATCCCGGCCGGTCCAATACAAAGTTATAGAAGCGCTGGCCACCTCCGTGCTTTCACGAAAGGGCCCTGGGCGGACCAGGGCCGGGCCTCCAACAGCCGAAGGGTCCGTTGACGAACCTGAGCTTCGCTAGCAGACGCGGATGCTCAGACCCACCGGGCCCAACTACAGTTTTTATAGATCAATGTTCCCACTCCATAGCCTACGGCAAAAGCAGCAGCGGCAGGAGCCACGATGCCCCATACTGCCCCTCCATTCACTTCTTTCATTTCATCCAGGGAAAGCTCATGGCAATCTTGGCCATGGTTGATTTGTTCGTTAACGATGGAAGACGTGTTCATTTGGGCCAGTAGCGAGTGAGTTGGAAGCTGGCTAGCTCCCGTCCCTTGAGGATCATTCACTTCGCAGGCAAGGAAAGTGACTTCTGTCCTGCCCAGCCGTGACTTAGCTCACAGACCCAAGCGATCCTGCACCCTCCAGCCAGCTGCTCAGGGAACAACAGCCCACCTCAGGGCACAAGGCTCAGCACCGCAGGGCGGCAACGCGGCGGCGCAATTGCCGGTTACCTCGAAACGCCAGCAGTGCGCCGCCAACCTCCGAAACCTTTCTTCTCCCACGTTCGACACTCTGGCGGGACGGTACCCCGGGTAGCCCAATCCCGAAGCAGGGCGCCTCTCCAATCGCTCCCTCAGCCCTGTCCCTTCTGCCTCCTAGAACGGGGGCTGCTTCACCCCGCCGCCATGGCCCCCCTCTCCCTGCTGGCTGCCACCTCCCTGCCGGTCATCCCACCCGGCACCGTGGCCCCCTTCGCCTGGTCCCTGGTGCTCAGCGGCGCCGTGGTGATCCTCAGCCTCATCCCCCTGGCTGCCGGCCGCTCCCAGGCCGACTTCACCCCCGCCGACCTGGCGGCACCGCGGGCGATGTTTGAGCGCCTGCCGGCCTGGGGCAAGCGCGCCAGCTGGGCCCATCAGAACAGCTTCGAGGCCTTCACCCTCCATGCCCCCGCCTGCTTGCTGGTGCTGCTCGCCGCGCCCCAGCTCACCGCCAGCGCCGGCCTCAGCGCCGCCGCCGCCTGGTTGCATCCGCTGCTGCGGCTGGGCTACATCGGCGCCTACGTGGCGAACGTCCCCCCGCTGCGCAGCCTCTGCTGGGCCGGCGGCATCCTCTGCACCGGCCTGCTCTACAGCGAAGGGTTGCGGGCCCTGTTGCGCGGCTGAGGTCGCCGGTGGCGGGGCTGGCGCCCAGGCTCAGCCCTTGTCCTGCAAGCTTTTGAGGGCCGCCAGCAGGGAGGCCGGGCTCTGGGGGTCGACCATCAGCACGCTGCCGCCCTGGGCCTGGGCCATCTGCTGGCCCATCGTCATCCAGTCGCGGGCAAGCAGCAGCCGCAGACTTTCGGCCGCCGCCGGATGGGCCTCAATCGCCGCCGCCAGTTCACCGGCGGCCTCCGCCCGCGCCCGGGCCAGAAGCGTCTGCTGCTTCGCCTGGGCGTCGGCCTCCAGCAGCAGCGCCTCCTGTTTCGCCTTGGCATCCAGCACCAGGGCCTCGGCCCGGCCGCGCGCCGCGTTGATCTGCGCCTCCCGCTCCCCCTCCGAGCGCAGGATCGAGGCCCGCTTCTCCCGCTCCGCCGTCATCTGCTGCTCCATCGCCTGCTTCACCCCCTTGGAGGGCTGGATGTCGCGCATCTCCACCCGTGTCACCTTCACGCCCCAGGGATCGGTGGCCTGATCGAGCTCCCGCAGCAACACCTCATTCACCTCCTGGCGGGTGGTGAAGGTCTGATCGAGGTCGAGCTTGCCCATCTCCGCCCGGATCTGGGTGAGCACCAGGTTCACCATGGCCGCCTGGAGGTTGTCGACGGCGTAGTAAGCCCGCGAATGCTCCAGCAGCTGCCAATACACCACCGCATCCACCTCGATCGAGACGTTGTCGCGGGTGATGCACTGCTGGGGCGGGATGTCGAGCACCCGCTCCTTGAGCGATTCGTGGCTCACCACCCGCTCCACCCCCGGCAGCACCAACGACAGGCCCGGCTTGAGCTGGCGGTTGTACTTGCCCAGGCGCTCCACCAGCATCGAGCGACTGCTGCTGGTGACCTTCACGCTGCTCACCCCCACGGCGGCGAGGGTGCCGAGAACGGCCAGGAGGAGGGCTTCCATCGCAAGGGTTGGGACTGCCGGCAAGCTAGGGCCGGTGGACCGCCGCGACAGTGCCTAGCTTTGGTCCAGGCGCAGCAGGCCGCGATGATCCCCGCCGCAATCGCAGCTCATGCCGCCGCAGCCGCCGCAACCGCAGCCGCAGCCGCCATCCTCGTCGTCGTGGCCCTGGCACACCCCGCCCCCAGCGCTCAGACCTCCCAGACCTCCCAGACAGACGATCCTCTGGCGCCCCGGCCCCTGAGCGCCCTGCCGGCCGATCTGCAACCCCTGGTCCGCGACCTGCAGGCCCGCGGCTTCCGTGTGCGCATCGCCCTGCCGCCCGTGCGCCAGGCCTACGGCCTGTTCCAGAGCCAATCCCGCACCCTCTGGCTCTCGCCCCTCAGCTTCGAGCTGGGCATCGCCCGCCCCACCTTCCTGCACGAGGCGGTGCATGCGGTGCAAAGCTGCCCCGCCGGCAGCCTCACCCCGATCGGCTGGCACTTCACCCTGCCGGCGGTGGTGGAGCAGGAGATCAGCGGCATCCTCACCACCCGGTACCACCACAACCAGCGCATCCTCGAGCAGGAGGCCTTTGGTCTGCAGGGCCAGCCCGACGCCGTGCCGCGCCTGCGTCTGGCCCTGCAGCAACGCTGCCCCCTCCCCGGCAAACCCATCGCCCACCACCCCTGACCATCGATGCCCCCCCCGTTCTGGCTGCTCCTGTCCCTGCCCCTGCTGCTGCTGGCCCTGCTCGGGATCGACAGCGACGGGTTGCTGCTGCTCGGCGGCGGCGTGGCGCTGCTGATGGCAGCCCTCACCGTTCTGGTGCCGCTGCCCACCGGCGGGCAAGTGCTGCTCGGGCTGGCGTTGCTCGGGATCGGCGCCGCCGGGCTGCGGCGCTGGGCCGGCCGCTCGCGGGAACGGGCCATCCCACCGGCGGAGCGCTCCGGCAGCGCCGAGGTGATCGAAGCCTTCAACACGGCGGGCGAAGGGAGGGTGCTGTGGCAGGGCCAGAGCTGGGCCGCCCTGAACCTCGAACCTGGCCAGCCCCTGCCCCCGGGGCAGCGGGTGAGCGTGCTCGGTCGGGAAGGAACGCGCCTGCAGGTGCTCCCGCAAGCGGAAACCCTGCCATGAACCGACGGAGGTGCCCAAGGGCGGACAGCGGCGTCAGTCGAAGAACATCAGGGTGACCACCTTCCCCATGTCCTCGGCGGTGCGGCAGCTGGACAGGAGCGTTTCGCTGTCGTGGAAGGCGTAGCAGATCAGCTGGTCGCAACGGCCGATGATCTCCTGGTTGCAGAGGCTGCTGGCCATCGGCAAGGGGAGCTCATCGTGCTCGGGCTTCTCCACCAGATGCAGCACCCGCTCCAGCTGGTCGCGCGATTCGGCCGGCTGACGCTCCAGGCTCTGGGGTAGCAGCACGGTGAGCCGGGCCGGATCCACCTCCAGCACGCTGCGGATCACGGCGGCGTTCACCCCCTGGGAGCCGGAGGTGATCAGGCTGTGGCCCTCCTGGGCGAGGGAGCGGGCCACCAACTCCACCAAATGGATGGCCACCACAGGCACATGGCGGCTGCCGAGGATGGCGATCCTGCGCTTCCCGCGGTCTTGCAGCATGGCCAGCTCTTGGGCCAGCGTGTCGATCCGGTCGAGGGCCGGAAGATCTAAAGACCGGGTCACCCGCAGCGGACAGTTGCCAGCTCGAACCTAGCAGCGATTGCCGGCGACGGTCAGGCCCGCACCGGCAGCCGCAGCCGCTCGTAGAGCCGCTCAAAGCGGCAGTTCTCCTCCACCAGCCGCACCGCAGAGGTGGCCTTCACCGCTTCCTGCAGCCGCACAGGGCCGATCGCCGCCTCAATCACTTCCACGGTGGTGAGGGTGTCGTGCTCCACCTTGAGCACCGGCACCTCCAACTCCTCCGAACGGCTGATCAGCTGGGGCAGGGGTTCACCCACACCGGTAAGGATCAGGCACTGGGTGGAAGCCTCCAGGGCTGCCAGCTGGATTTCGATCCGATCCGCCCCTGTCACCACCGCCATGTTGCGACGGCGGCGGAAAAACTCCATCGCCGAACTCACATTCATCGCCCCGATCGAGAGGGTTTCCACGAGCAGGTCGAGGCGATCGGCGCAGCACAACACCCGTGCCTGCAGGCGACGCACCAATTCCTCCACGGTGACGCTGCGCAACAGCGGACTGCGGGGCAAGATGCCGAACACGGGCAGGCCAAGCCGCTCCAGGGCCGGCTCCACATCCTGGCGAAGGGCGGCCACCGCCTCCGGGTCCACCGTGTTGAGCACCACACCGGCGAGCCGCTCCCCCAGCTGGCGGCGGGCCTCGAGCAGCGGATCCACGCTGCGGCTGTCCACCCAGGGGTGCACCAGCACCACCTCGGCCCCCAGGCCATGGGCCAGCTGGGGGAGGCTCAGGCCGAACAGCAGACCCTCACTGAGGCTGCCGGCCCCCTCCAGCATCACCAGCCCATCCTCCGCACGGGCGGAGGGATCGGGCGCCAGGGCGCGGCGCAGGGCGGCGAAACCCTCGCCGGCCTCCAGGTCGCCCGCCATCAAGCGCTGGTGCGCCGAGGCCGGATCCAGGCGATGCAACGAGGGGATCAGCTGCTCGGCCGTCAGGCCGAGGAAGGAACCCAGAAAGCGGGTGTCCTCATCGATCAGGGGAGCGTCGGCCTCCGCGCCTGGGCCGGCGGGGGCCTCCCCGATGGGCACGGTGGCCAGCGGCTTGCCGAAGCGCAGGGTCACGCCCTGGCGCGCCAACAGGCGTCCCAGGCCGAGGGCCACGGCCGATTTGCCACTGAAGGGTTCGCTCGAGCCGATCAGCAGGGGGGCGGGCATGGAGCGACCTCGAGAGCAGAGGCAGGGTGGCGCCAATCTAGGCAGCGCAGCACCGGGCTCCATGCTGCCCCCCGCCGCCCAGAGCCAGCAGGCCCATGCCCCCAGCCCCCGCCACCTCCTCCACACCCCTGCCCGTGGCGATCACCGGCGCCGGCGGCGCCCTCGGCCGCGCCCTGCTGCGCCGCTGGCACGGGCGCGGCGCCCAGCTGATCGCCCTCAGCCACAGCGAACGCCCGATCGCCCTGGAGGACGGCGAAGGCCAGCCCATCCCCCTGCGCCAGATCCCCTGGCGGGTGGGCGCCGAAGCGGAGCTGCGCGATTGCCTGGCGGAGGTGGATGTGCTGGTGCTCAACCACGGGGTGAATGTGCACGGGGCGCGGGATGCCGAGGCGGTGGCGCGGTCCCTGGAGGTGAACGCCCTGAGCACCTGGCGCCTGCTGGAGATTTTCGCCGCCGTGGCGGCCGAGCGGAGCCGGCGCGAACCCCAGCGGCCCCGCGCCGAGGGGTGGGAGAACACCTCCGAGGCCGAAATCCAGGCGGCCCTCAGCCCCCTCTACGAGCTGAGCAAACGGCTGATGGGCCAGCTGCTCAGCCTGCGGGCCCTCGATCTGGCCCCGACGCTGCGGATCCGACGCCTGGTGCTGGGGCCGTTCCGCTCCGAGCTGAACCCGATCGGGGTGATGGACGCCGACTGGGTGGCGGGGGAGATCCTGCGCCAGGCCGGCTGGAACTGCGGTTTGATCGTGGTGACGGTCAATCCCCTCACCTACGTGCTGATGCCGATGGCCACCCTGCTGCGCTGGGCCTATTACCGGGCCGTGAGCCAACCGGGCGCTTAGAAGTCGCGGTCGGTGAGGATTTCGCAGCCGTCTGAGGTGACGGCGATCGTGTGCTCCCACTGGGCCGAAAGGCTGCCGTCGACCGTCACCACCGTCCAGCGATCCTTGAGCGTGCGGCAGGCCTTGCTGCCGGCGTTGAGGATCGGCTCCACCGCCAGGGTCATGCCGGGGCGCAGGGTGAGATCGGGCAGATCGCGGGTGCGGAAGTTGAAGACCGAGGGCTCTTCATGCAGGTTTCTGCCCACGCCATGGCCGGTGAAATCCTCCACCACCGCAAATCCGTGGGCCTCCACGTGGTCTTGCACGGCCCCGGCCAGCTCAAACAGCGTGCTGCCGGCCCTGACGGTGGCCAGCCCCTTCATCAGCGCCTCCTGGGCAACGCGGCTGAGACGCTGGGCCTCTTCGCTCACCCCCTCCCCGAGGCAGAGGGTGATGCAGCTGTCGCCATGGAAGCCCTCGAAGTAGGCGCCGGTGTCCACCTTGAGGAGATCCCCGTGGCGGAGGGCGCGGCGGGCATGGGGGATGCCATGCACCACCTCGTCGTTCACCGAGGCGCAGATGCTGGCGGGAAAACCGTGGTAGCCCTTGAAGCTGGGGACCGCGCCCATCTCGCGGATGCGGCTCTCGGCGTAACGATCCAGGTCGGCGGTGGTCATGCCGGGGGCGGCGCGCTCGGCGATCTCCCGCAGCACCGTGGCCACGATCCGGCTGGCCTGGGCCATGATCGCCAGCTCCCGCGCCGACTTCACCTCCACGCCGCGGCGGCCCCGCTGGATGCGCGGACCGGTTTGGGTGACAACGGCCGGGCTGGCGGCGGCCCCGGCCGGCGCCTCAGGCAATCGGGGGCCAAGACCGCGGCCCCCGCCCGTGCGGGCATCCCGGCCGGAGGAGCCGCTGAGCAGATCGGCGAACAGATTCACGCGGAAACAGGCCGCAACACGGGTCAAGCTATCAACGCTGGCCCCGCCATGGCCGGCAGCATGGGAAAGCGGCAATCGAGGCGGGCATGGGCCAGGCAGGGGCGGGGGAGAAACGACGGCCGGTGCCCCTGTCGGCCCGCCTGCGGCAGTGGCACGCAGCGCTGGCCCCCTTCGTGTTGCTGCCCCTTTTGCTGACCGTGAGCACGGGAATGGGGTATCGGCTGCTGCGCGACTGGGGCGGGGTCGACCGCGACGGGGCCCACGGGCTGATGGCCCTGCACGAGGGGGAATGGCTGCGGGCCTGGGTGGGGCCGATCGGGGAGACCCTCTACGTGCTGCTCAACGGCCTGGGGCTGCTCTGGATGCTGGCCAGCGGCGCGGGCATGGCGTGGCAGCGCCTGCGCCGGGGGTGGCCTTCCCGCCCCCAAGAGGAGGGTGACCGCTGAGCCGGTACACTGGTGGTTTGGCCAGGCGTCGCGCAAATCGGGATGGCAGCGGAAACCCCCAACACTGAAGAAACTCTCACCGGAGCCGCCCCTGCCGGGGCCGCCCTGGCCGAAGAGAGCCCCACCGAGGCCACCTCGGAGCCCAGCGATTCGTCGCCCACGGCCGCCAGCACCCCGGCGGTTCGGATCAGCACGGGCCGGCTCAGCGCCCACGAGCTGATCGCCGCCTTCGAATCTGAGCAGCTCAAGAGCGATCTCCCCGATATCTACGTGGGCGACACCGTCAAGGTGGGCGTGCGCATCCGCGAGGGCAACAAGGAGCGCATCCAGCCCTACGAGGGTGTGGTGATCGCCAAGCGCCACGGCGGTCTGAACGAAACCATCACCGTGCGCCGCATCTTCCAGGGCATCGGCGTGGAGCGGGTGTTCATGCTTCACAGCCCCCAGGTGGCTTCCGTGAAGGTGGAGCGGCGCGGTAAGGTGCGTCGGGCGAAGCTCTTCTATCTGCGCGATCGGGTGGGTAAAGCCACTCGCGTCAAGCAGCGCTTCGATCGCTGAGGGCCGTTGGAGCGGGGCGATCTCGTCCCGCCAGCCACGCCCCATTTTCCAGGGGTCATCACGCCTGCGCCGTTAGTTCAGTTGGTAGAACGCAGGTCTCCAAAACCTGATGTCGGGGGTTCAAGTCCTCCACGGCGCGTCCGATGACCCCTTTTCTGTCTCTTGGTCCCCAAGTCGGTCCTGAACATGGAGTTGGATCTGCAGCCCGGTGATGTGGTGAAAGTGCTGGAATCCGCCGCCCTCGGCTGGGTCCGGGCCCGGGTGATCCGGGTGAAGTCCGGCGGTCGGGTGGTGGTGCAGAGCGACCAGGGCCGCGAATTCACAGCCCGCGGCAACCAGGTGCGCCTGATCGAGCCCGCTGGCTTCCGCCCCTGACACCTCTGGCAAGGCGGATCCTTCCCGCACCTTCCGCCCTCCGGCCGTTCTGGGGGGCGGTTTTTTTGCTGCCCTCCCGAGAGGGGGCCCAGGGCGCTCCCCCCGTTGACGGAGGGGCAGGTGGCGATGGATACTTCTCAAGTCGGCGTCCAAGACGCGGGGAGGATCGGCACTGCCGATCTCACGGTGATCAACGGGAAATTATTCGTCCCACGATTCACGCCCTCACATTCTGTTTCCTTCCATGAAACGGAATTTCCCGACAACCCGGAATATCCGGGTATTGCTCTGGGACTGTAGTTCAATCGGTTAGAGCACCGCCCTGTCACGGCGGAAGTTGCGGGTTCGAGCCCCGTCAGTCCCGTTCCACCCCAATCCCTTCAGGAGGTTCTCGGTGAACGTCTCGGGTCCGGTCCGTGTGCGCCTGGCCCCGAGCCCCACCGGCACCCTCCACATCGGCACCGCTCGCACCGCGGTGTTCAACTGGCTGTTTGCCCGCCGCCATGGCGGTCAGTTTCTGCTGCGCATCGAAGACACCGACCGCGAGCGCTCCAAGCCCGAATACACCGCGAACATCCTCGAAGGCCTCTCCTGGCTCGGGCTCGACTGGGACGGCGAACCGGTGATCCAGAGCGAGCGGGTGGAGCTCCACCGCGCCGCGATCGCCCGCCTGCTCGAAGCCGGCCATGCCTATCGCTGCTACGCCACCGAAGCGGAACTCACCGAGATGAGGGAGCGCCAGCAGTCCGAGAACCGCGCCCCCCGCTACGACAACCGCCATCGCTCCCTCTCTGCCGAGCAGGAGCAGGCCTTCCGTGCAGAGGGCCGCGAAGCGGTGATCCGCTTCCGCATCGACGATGGGCGCGTCATCCGCTGGCATGACCTGGTGCGGGGCCCGATGGAATGGCGGGGCGCCGATCTGGGCGGCGACATGGTGATCGCCCGCCGCGCCCCCGCCGACCGCATCGGTGATCCCCTCTACAACCTCGTCGTGGTGGTCGACGACGCCGCCATGGCCATCAGCCACGTGATCCGCGGCGAGGACCACATCGCCAACACGGCCAAGCAACTGCTGCTCTACGAAGCCCTCGACGCGCCCCAGCCCCAGTTCGCCCACACGCCCTTGATCCTCAATCAGGAGGGCCGCAAGCTCTCCAAGCGCGACGGCGTCACCTCGGTCAGCGATTTCCGCGCCATGGGCTACACCAGCACCGCCCTCGCCAACTACATGACCCTCCTGGGCTGGTCCCCACCGGAGGGGATGGGGGAACGCTTCACCCTTGCCGAGGCCGCCCGCGTCTTCGACTTCGAGCGGGTGAACCGGGCCGGGGCCCGCTTCGACTGGGACAAGCTCAATTGGCTCAATGGCCAGCTGCTGCACGACCTCCCCGCCCCCGAACTCGCCGCCCAACTCCGGCCTCTCTGGGCGGAGCGGGGCTGGGGACTGGGGGGAGCCAGCGCCTCTCCGGCCTGGCAGGAGGAGCTCTGCACCCTGATCGGGCCCTCCCTCACCCTGCTGGCCGATGGGGTGCGCGAGGCCGAACCCTTCTTCGCGAACCCCGATCCCGATGCGGCCGCCCTGGCCCAGTTCCAGCAGGAGGGAGCCCGCGCCTGCCTGGAGGCCTTGGTGAACCTGCTGGGCAAGGGCACTCCGGCCAGCGAGGCCCTCACGGCGGAGGGCGCCCAGGCCCTACTGGCGGAGGCTGCCGCGGCGGCGGGGGTGAAAAAAGGCGTGCTGATGAAGAGTCTGCGGGCCGCCCTGCTCGGCAGCCTGCAGGGGCCCGATCTGATCAGCAGCTGGCGGCTGCTGCACGCCCTCGGGGAGGACCGGCCGCGGCTGGAGCGGGCGATTCAATCGTCCATGCCGTAGATCGGCTCCACCCGCAGACCCACCAGGGCACTGGCCCGGATCAGCAGGTACTCCCCCTCCAGCCCGCTGATCGGCACGTTCACGAACGCATCGGGCGCCCCGGAGCCGTGAAGCACGCCTGTGTACCACTGCTGAAAGTCGTCGAGGGTGGCGAAATGCACCACCTCGGTCTGGCCGCCGCTGAGGATCAGGTGGATGGCATAACGGCGGGGAACGCGGGGCATGGCGGCAGGCCTCGAGGCGCTGGAGGATGTCCTCAGGATGGCGCAAATGGCTCCAGGCTTCCTCCCCGCGGCCGGTAGAGCGGATGGCAAGGCTGGCCCGTGCGGGTGCGGGCCAGGCAGCTGGCCGGCCAACCCTCCGCCGCCAACAGGGCCAGCACGGCGGCGTCCCGATCCCGCCAGCGCCCGCCGTTGCCCCAGCCGAGCCAGATCCGCGCCGGCACCTCCCCCGCGGCCAGGCGCCGCAGGCGGCGGCGGATCCAGGCGTCACAACGGCGGCCCACCGGATCGGGGCAGCGGCGCAGGGCCGCCGGCGAGGGGCTGACCCGCGCAAACAGATTCAGCACCTCCAAACCGCCATAGCCCCAGTCGCGGGCGAAGGTCAGCAACCGCCGCAGGGTGGGGTCCTCGCGCTCGGCGTTGGCCAGCGAGGGGTTCAGCCCCACAAACAGCAGGCGCGGGCCGCGGGGGTGCCAGGTGCGGCCCAGCCACCAGCGATAGCGGCCGCACGGGCTGAACACGGCCCCGGCGGCGGCGGGCATCTCTGGCAGGCTGTGGCGATCAGCCGGGCCGCGGGAGGCAGGGCAGGGGTCGATGGGTAAGCGCATGACGGAACGGGAGGCCCAGCGGGCGGCACGGGAGCAATCCGACGAGAGCGTGGCCCCGCCGGCGGCCGCCGGTCCAGGGCCGGAGGCCGCCGGGCCTGGGCCCGAGGCCAGCGATCCTGGGCCGGAGGCCGGCGGCCCCGGGAAGAGGGGTGCGCCGGTGGAAACGGACGGACGCCCTCTCCTGCTGCTGGTGGATGGCCATTCCCTGGCCTTCCGCAGCTTTTACGCCTTCGCCAAGGGGGGGGATGGCGGCCTGAGCACCAAGGCGGGGATTCCCACCAGCGTGACCTACGGCTTTCTCAAGGCCCTGCTCGACAACTGCCGCGGCCTGGCGCCCAACGGCGTGGTGATCGCCTTCGACACCGCCGAGCCCACCTTCCGCCACGAGGCGGACGAGACCTACAAAGCCCATCGGGAGGAGGCCCCCGAGACCTTCTTCGCCGACCTGGAGAACCTGCAGGCCATCCTGCGCGATGCCCTCGATCTCCCCTGCTGCACCGCCCCTGGCTACGAGGCCGACGACGTGCTCGGCACCCTGGCGGAGCAGGCGGCCCAGCAGGGCTGGCGGGTGCGCATCCTCTCCGGTGACCGCGACCTCTTCCAGCTGGTGGACGATGGGCGGGACATCGCCGTTCTCTATCTCGGCGGCGGGCCCCAGGCCCGCAGCAGTGGCCCCAGCGAGGTGCGAAGGGCGGAGGTGATCACCCGCCTCGGCGTTCCCCCGGAGGACGTGGTGGACCTCAAGGCCCTCACCGGCGACAGCTCCGACAACATCCCGGGGGTGAAGGGGGTGGGTCCCAAGACCGCCATCACCCTGCTGCAGTCCCATGGCGATCTCGACGGCATCTACAACGGCCTCGACCGGCTGAAGGAGGCGCTGCGCACCAAGCTCGAACGGGACCGCGACAGCGCTTTCCGCTCCCGCATGCTGGCCCGCATTCGCACCGACATCCCCCTGCCGGAGCCGCCCCGGCTGACGCTGGGTGAGGTGCGCGCCGAGCTGCTGGAGGAGCGCCTGAAGGACCTCGAACTCTTCAGCCTCGTGCGCCAGGTGGACGGCTTCCGCCGCCAGTTCTCCGCCCATGTCCCCGCCGCCGAAGGGGGAGCACCGCCCGTCGCCCAGAAGGGGAGCGCAGAGGCCCGAGAGGACACCATTCCAGGCACTGCGGCGGCCCACGCGCCGGAGGCCCAGCCCCTGCAGCCACGGCTGATCGACGATCCCGCCGCGCTGGCGGCGCTGGTGGAGCGCCTGATGGCCGCCACCGATCCGGCCCAACCGGTGGCCCTCGACACCGAGACCACCTCCCTCAACCCCTTCCAGGCCGAGCTGGTGGGCATCGGCCTCTGCGACGGTCCGGGGGTGGGCGATCCCGTCTACATCCCGATGGGGCACCAGGCCCCCGCCGCCACCGACCTACTGCAGGAGACGCCCCCACCGCCCCGCCAGCTGCCCCTGGAGACCGTGCTGGCCGCCCTGGCCCCCTGGCTGGCCAGCGACAGCCACCCCAAGACCCTGCAGAACGCCAAATACGACCGCCTGATCCTGCTGCGCCATGGCCTCCCCCTCGGCGGCGTGGTGATGGACACGCTCCTGGCGGACTATCTCTGCGATCCGGTCGAGCGCCACGGCCTCGAGGCCATGGCCCAGCGGGAGTTTGGCTTCACCCCCACCTCCTACGGCGACCTCGTGCCCAAGGGCGCCACCTTCGCCGCCGTAGCTGTGGCGGACGCCGCCCAGTACTGCGGCATGGACGTGCACCTCACCTGGCGCCTCACCGCCCTGCTGCGCCAACGGCTCGCCGCACTCGGTGAGGCCCTGCCGGCGCTTCTGGAGCAGGTGGAGCTCCCCCTGGAGCCCGTTCTGGCGCTGATGGAGGCCACCGGCATCCGCATCGATGTGCCCTATCTGCAGGAGCTCAGCCAGGAGCTGGCCCAGGCCCTAGAGCGGCTGGAGAGCGACGCCCACGGTGCCGCCGGTGTGGCCTTCAACCTGGGCTCCTCCAAGCAACTCGGGGAGCTGCTCTTCGACAACCTCGGCCTCGACCGCCGCAAGTCCCGCCGCACCAAGACCGGCTGGAGCACGGACGCGGCGGTGCTGGAGAAACTGCAGGACGACCATCCGGTGGTGCCCCTGGTGCTGGAGCACCGCACCCTCAGCAAACTGCGCAGCACCTACGTGGAGGCCCTGCCGGCGCTGGTCGAACCGGAGACCGGCCGGGTGCACACCGACTTCAACCAGGCGGTGACCGCCACCGGCAGGCTCTCGAGCAGCAACCCCAACCTCCAGAACATCCCGGTGCGCACCGAGTTCAGCCGGCGCATCCGCAAGGCATTCCTGCCCCAGGAGGGGTGGCGCCTGATCAGCGCCGACTACTCCCAGATCGAGCTGCGCATCCTCACCCACCTCTCGGCGGAACCCCTGCTGGTCGAGGCCTTCAACGCGGGGCAGGATGTGCACGCCCTCACCGCCCGGCTGCTGCTGGAGCGCGAGGAGGTGAGCCCGGAGGAGCGCCGCCTGGGCAAGACCATCAATTTCGGCGTGATCTACGGCATGGGAGCCCAGCGCTTCGCCCGCGAGACCGGGGTAGGCCAGGCCCAGGCCAAGGAGTTCCTCAGCCGCTACCGGCAGCGCTACCCCCACGTCTTCGCCTACCTGGAGCTACAGGAGCGGCTCGCCCTCAGCCGTGGCTACGTGGAGACCCTCCTGGGCCGACGACGGGTGTTCCACTTCGATCCAGGCGGCCTGGGGCGCTACCGCGGCCGCGACCCCCTGGAGATCGACCTGGAGGCCGCCCGTCGAGCCGGGATGGAGGGCCAGCAGCTGCGGGCGGCGGCGAACGCCCCGATCCAGGGCTCCAGCGCCGACATCATCAAGGTGGCGATGGTGCACCTGCACCATGAGCTCCAGAAACGCGCCCTGCCGGCCCGGCTGCTCCTGCAAGTGCACGACGAACTGGTGCTGGAGGCGGCCCCGGAGGCTCTCGAGACCGTCTGCAGCCTGACCAAGAGCACCATGGAGCAGGCGCTGCGGCTGGCCGTGCCGCTGGTGGTGGAGACCGGCGTGGGCGCCAACTGGATGGAGGCGAAATAGGCCGGAAGAGGGACCGGACCCTGGGGGGTGCTTTCGCCTAGCAAGCGGGGGCCGGGGCTGCGGAAGTCGTGATTAACTGTTGCGATCTCGGGACCGATCCCTCCGGTCCCCGCCCGCACCGCTCCCTCCGGCCTCCCGTTCCGATCCCGCCATGGTTCACAGCCCGCTGGTTCCGGTCATCCTCTGCGGCGGCACCGGCACCCGCCTGTGGCCCCTCTCCCGGGCCTCCTACCCGAAGCAGTACTGGGCCCTGGCTGGAAACCAGGACGAAACCCTGCTCCAGCAGACGTTGCAGCGCCTGCAGGGGCTCCACGGCCTGGCATCACCCCTGCTGATCGCCAACGAGGATCACCGCTTCATCGTGGCGGAGCAGATGCGCCAGATCGGCGTGGATCCGGCCGCGATCCTGCTGGAGCCCATGGGCCGGAACACCGCCCCTGCGGTGGCGGTGGCGGCCCTCAAGGCCACGGCCCGGGGCGAAGACCCGCTGCTGCTGGTGCTCTCGGCCGACCACGTGATCCGCCGGCCCGCCCGCTTCCGCGCCGCCATCAACGCCGGCATCCCGGCCGCGGCCGCCGGCCGGCTGGTGACCTTCGGCATCGTGCCGACAGCCCCGGAAACCGGCTACGGCTACATCGAGGCCGCCGAGCCCCTGACCCTGGCCGATCCATCGGAGGGGGAGGGTGATGGGGCCAGCAGCCATCCCGAACCGGTGCCGATCGCCCGCTTCGTGGAAAAACCCGACAAGGCCACGGCCGAGCAATTCCTGGCCTCCGGACGCTTCACCTGGAACAGCGGCATGTTCCTCTTCCGCGCCTCCACGATCCTGGCGGAGCTGGAGCGGCTCTGCCCCGATGTGGTGAGCTACTGCCGCAGCGCCCTCGAGCACGACAGCGCCGACCTGGAGTTCCTGCGGCTTGATCGAGAAGCCTTCGCCAGCTGCCCGAATGTGGCGATCGACGTGGCGGTGATGGAAAAGACCGACCGCGGCTCGGTGATCCCCCTGGAGGCTGGCTGGAGCGACGTGGGCAGCTGGAGCGCCCTGTGGGAGAACTCCGACCGCGACAGCCACGGCAATGTGCTGCGTGGCCGCGTCCTCCACAAGGACGCCCGCAACTGCTACCTGCGCAGCGAGCACCGGCTGGTGGTGGGCCTCGGGGTCGAAGACCTGGTGGTGGTCGAAACCGACGACGTGGTGCTGGTGGCCCACCGGGATCGGGCCCAGGACATCAAGGCGATCGTGGGCCGGCTGGAGAGCGAAGGGGCGCCCGAGAGCCGCGCCCATCGCCGCATTTACCGCCCCTGGGGCTACTACGACGGCATCGTCGAAGGCGAGCGCTGGCAGGTGAAGAAGATCCAGGTCAAGCCCGGCGCCAGCCTCTCGCTGCAGATGCACCACCACCGCGCCGAGCACTGGATCGTGGTCCAGGGCACCGCCGTGGTGGAAAAGGATGGCCACCAGGAGCTGGTGGGCGAAAACCAGAGCACCTACATCCCCCTGGGCTCCCGCCACCGCCTCTCCAACCCCGGCAAGATCCCGGTCGAGATGATCGAGGTCCAGAGCGGCCCCTATCTCGGCGAAGACGACATCGTTCGCTTTGAGGATCGCTACGGCCGCAGCGAAACCCCGGTCCTCACCGGCTGACCCCGGGGGTCCTGTCGCCTGCCCCGGCGCCTGGGCTGCTCCGCACTCTCTCCCTCCCCCTTCGCCCTTCTGCCATGACCAAAACCGCTCTGATCACCGGCATCACCGGCCAGGATGGCTCCTATCTCGCCGAGCTGTTGCTGGCGAAGGGTTATGTGGTGCACGGCATCAAGCGGCGGGCCAGCAGCTTCAACACCGAGCGCATCGACCACCTCTACCAGGATCCCCATGAATCCGACCCGCGCCTGGTGCTCCACTACGGCGATCTGACGGATTCGACCAACCTGATCCGCATCATCCAGCAGGTTCAGCCGGATGAGATTTACAACCTTGGTGCCCAGAGCCATGTGGCGGTTTCGTTTGAGAGCCCGGAGTACACCGCCAACAGCGACGCCCTGGGCACCCTGCGGATCCTGGAGGCCGTACGCATCCTCGGCCTGATCGACAAGACCCGCATCTACCAGGCCTCCACCTCGGAGCTCTACGGCCTGGTGCAGGAGATTCCCCAGAAGGAGAGCACCCCCTTCTACCCCCGCAGCCCCTACGGCGTCGCCAAGCTCTACGCCTACTGGATCACGGTCAACTACCGCGAGAGCTACGGGATGTACGCCTGCAACGGCATCCTGTTCAACCACGAAAGTCCCCGCCGCGGCGAAACCTTCGTCACCCGCAAGATCACACGCGGCCTCTCCCGCGTCGACGCCGGCCTCGACCAGTGCCTGTTCATGGGCAACCTCGACTCCCTGCGCGACTGGGGCCACGCCCGCGATTATGTGGAGATGCAGTGGCGCATGCTGCAGCAGCCCGGGCTCCCCGAGGATTTCGTGATCGCCACCGGCCGCCAGGAATCGGTGCGGCGCTTCATTGATCTCACCGCCAGCCAGCTCGGCTGGGGAAGCATCGAGTGGAGCGGCAGCGGCGTGGAGGAAGTGGGCCGCCGGGCCGACACCGGCGCCATGGTGGTGCGCATCGACCCCCGCTACTTCCGTCCGGCGGAAGTGGAAACCCTGCTGGGGGATCCCACCAAGGCCCACGCCAAACTGGGCTGGACCCCCACCACCACCCTGGAGGAGCTGGTGGCGGAGATGGTGGCCGCCGACAAGGAGGAAGCCGCCAAGGAGGCGGTCCTGCGCCGCGAAGGCTTCAACGTGGTTGGGTCGATGGAGAACCCACCGATGGCGCTGCAGCGTTGATCCCCAAGGAACCCCACGATGTCTTCCCCAATCTCTCCGTCTCCGCTGATCACAGCCTCCGACCGCATTTTTGTGGCCGGCCATCGCGGCATGGCCGGATCAGCCATCGCCAGGCGGCTGAAACAGGGCGGCTATGAAAACCTGCTCACCGCATCCCGGGATGAGCTGAATCTCAGCGATCCTGTCGCGGTTCACGACTGGTTCGCGGCCTACCGCCCCGAGGTGGTGGTGCTGGCTGCCGCCAAGGTGGGTGGCATCCTCGCCAACGACACCTATCCCGCAGATTTTCTGCTGGAAAACCTCAAGATCCAGAACCACGTCATCGAGAACGCCTGGCGCCACGGCTGCCGTCGCCTGTTGTTCCTTGGCAGCAGCTGCATCTATCCCAAACTCGCTCCCCAACCGATTCAGGAGGATTCGCTGCTCACCGGCGCCCTGGAGCCCACCAATGAGTGGTACGCCATCGCCAAGATCACCGGCATCAAGCTTTGCCACGCGCTGCGCCGCCAGCACGGGTTCGATGCGATCAGCCTGATGCCCACCAATCTCTATGGACCGGGTGACAACTATCACCCCACCAACAGCCATGTGCTGCCTGCCTTGATTCGCCGCTTCCAGGAAGCCACCGAAAACGGCACAGAGGTGGTCACCTGCTGGGGCAGCGGCACGCCCCGCCGCGAGTTTCTGCATGTGGATGACCTGGCGGACGCCGCGGTTCATTGCCTCGAGCGCTGGCAGCCGGGCCCCGACGACAGCCAATTCGTCAACGTGGGCACCGGAACCGATGTGACCATCCGCGAGCTGGCGGAACGGGTGGCCCAGGCCGTGGGCTACGGGGGCCGCATCGAGTGGGACGCCAGCAAACCCGATGGCACCCCGCGCAAGCTGCTCGACGTGAGCCGGCTGGCCACCCTGGGCTGGAGGTCCCGCATTTCACTGGAAGACGGGCTGCGCAGCACAGTGGCCGAATTCATCCGCCAACGCCAACAAGGCGCGGAGGTGCGCCTGTAGCTCCACCGCTATCCCTAAGAACGCCGAAAAAAGCGGACTCTTTACGTTCTCTCTTTCCTTTTTTGATTCGTCCAAGCAATCGCTTCTATCCCCTTGGGGTGCATGCTTGCGCCCCCGCTATTGGCGGTGGCCGACCCTCCTGACGCGGTCATTCATTTGATCAAAATTGTAGTGAGGGAGGCCATCGACTCATCGGTCTCCATGAGAGACTATCCACCAAGGTAACCGCCCATCTTGATTCCCGTGCCCAGCCCCAACCCTACGAATCCGGCTCCGGCCCCGCACAACCGAGCGGCATCGGCCTCCCCATCCTCCCGGCGAGGCATCATCCTTGCCGGTGGCAGTGGCACCCGCCTGGCTCCTCTCACCAGCGCCATTAGCAAGCAGCTGATGCCGGTGTATGACAAGCCAATGATCTATTACCCGCTCACCACATTGATGCTGGCGGGAATCCGTGAAATTCTGATCATTACCACCCCCGCGGATCAACCCTCTTTTCAGCGGTTGCTCGGCGATGGCTCCGCCTGGGGCATTGAGATTCAATACGCCATCCAACCCAGTCCTGATGGGCTCGCGCAGGCCTTTCTGATCGGCGCCGATTTCCTCGGCGACCATCCCGCCGCCCTGGTGCTCGGCGACAACCTCTTCCACGGTCACGACCTCGTGCCCCAGCTTCAGGCCCGCAACGGCCCTGGCTCCGGCGCCACCGTCTTCGCCTATCCCGTGAGCGACCCCGAGCGCTACGGGGTGGTGGAATTTGACGGCGAAGGACGGGTGTTGAGCCTCGAGGAGAAACCGACGCAACCGCGCTCCCGCTACGCCGTGACCGGCCTGTATTTCTATGACGACACCGTTGTCGAACGGGCCCGGCGCGTGCAGCCCTCCCCCAGGGGCGAACTGGAGATCACCGACCTCAATCGCCTCTACCTCGAAGAAGGACTGCTGCGGGTGGAGTTGATGGGCCGAGGCATGGCCTGGCTCGACACCGGCACCCCTGACTCTTTGCACGAAGCGGCCAGTTACATCCGCACCCTGGAGCACCGGCAGGGTCTCAAGGTGGGCTGCCCGGAAGAGGTGGCCTGGCGGATGGGCTGGATCGACGGCGGCCAGCTCGAGCGACTCGCCCAACCCCTCCGCAAGAGCGGCTACGGCACCTACCTGCTGCAACTGCTCGCGGAGGGAATCGGCGACCATGGCGCCCTCCAGAGCTCGCTGGAGGTGTCCCATGCAGGTTGACCGTTTTGCCATCGAGGGGCCGCTGCTGCTGACCCCGCGGGTTTTCGGGGATGACCGGGGCTACTTCCTCGAGAGCTGGAACGAGCGCGGTTTCGCCCAGTGCCTCGGGGTGGAGGCCGGCGCTCTCCCGGTGTTCCGGCAGGACAACCAATCGCGCTCCTGTCGCGGCGTGCTGCGGGGGCTGCACTACCAGCTAGAGCCCGAACCCCAGGGCAAACTGGTGCGCTGCGTCGAGGGTGAGATCTTCGATGTGGCGGTCGACATCCGCCGCAGCTCCCCCACCTTCGGCCAGTGGGTGGGGGCCCGCCTGAGCGACACCGATCACCGCCAGCTGTGGGTGCCGGTGGGCTTTGCCCATGGCTTCCTCACCCTGAGCGAGAACGCCGTGGTGCTCTACAAGGCCAGCGGCTTCTGGAACCGCGACTGCGAGCGCTCCATCCGCTGGGACGACCCCGATCTGGGGATCGACTGGCCCAGGGAGGTCCTCGAGGGCCAGGAAATCCTCCTGGCCGACAAGGACGCGGCCGCTCCGAGCCTGGCCGAGGCCGCGGACCGGGGGGATGTGTTCCGATGACCAAGGTGCTGCTCACCGGCCGCGACGGCCAGCTGGGCCAGGAGCTGGTCGCCACCGCTCCCGCCGGGATCGAGCTGATCGTCACCGGCCGATCGGAGCTGGACCTGGCCGATGCCGCCGCCTGTGCCGCCGCCGTGCGTGAGCATCGGCCCGACTGGGTGCTCAACGCCGGGGCCTACACCGCGGTGGACCGGGCTGAAAGCGAACCGGAACTCGCCCATGCGGTGAATGCAGGCGCGCCGGCGGCCTTCGCCACTGCGCTGGCCGAAAACGGTGGACGGCTGCTGCAGGTGAGCACCGATTTCGTGTTCCAGGGTGAGCAGGGCCACCCCTATGCGCCCGATCAGCCGATGCGGCCCCTTGGGGTCTACGGAGCGAGCAAAGCGGCCGGCGAGGAGGCCGTGCAAACCGCCCTCGCGACCGATCGTTTCTGCATCCTGCGCACCAGCTGGGTGTATGGCCCGGTGGGGCGCAATTTCTGCCTGACGATGTTGCGGCTCCATGCCGCCCGGGCAGCCGCCGGCGAGCCGCTCTCCGTGGTGGCCGACCAGGTGGGCTGCCCCACCGCCACCCCCGGCCTGGCCGCCGCCTGGTGGGCGGCGGTCGGGCGCGGCGTGAGTGGCTGGCACGAGTGGAGCGACGCCGGTGCCGCCAGCTGGTACGACTTCGCCGTGGCCATCGGCGAACTGGGGGCGGCCCAAGGCCTGCTGACCGCGCCCGCCGAGGTGCGGCCGATCGCCACCAGCGACTACCCCCCCCCAGCGCAGCGCCCCTCCTACTCGCTGCTCGACTGCCGCGCCACGCGCGAAGTCCTGGGGTTGCCCCCAGAGCACTGGCGCGCCGCCCTCGCCGGCGTGATCCAGCGGGTGCCGGTTCCCTGAACCTCAGCGTCAGCGCCCCCTCTCTCCCTCCCCCCGCCCGTTTTCGCCTTCCCTGCCCCGATGAGCAGCCTTCCGCCGTCCACAACCCCCACCCCTCCCCCTGTGGAGGCCCTGCTGGCGGGGCGCCGCCGCATCCTGGTGACCGGCGGCGCCGGTTTCATCGGCTCGGCCGTGGTGCGTCGGCTGCTGCGGGAGAGCGAGGCCACGGTGTTCAACCTCGACAAAATGGGGTACGCCAGCGATCTGACCAGCATCGAAGCCGTGCTGGCGGAGCTCGGCGAGGGGGCCACCACCGCCGAAGGCTCGCGCCACCAGCTGCTTCCGGTGGATCTGGCCGACCCCGAGGCCACCGCGGCCGCCGTGCGCCAGGCCGATCCCGACCTGGTGATGCACCTGGCGGCCGAAAGCCACGTGGACCGCTCCATCTCCGGCCCCGGCGCCTTCCTCGAGAGCAACGTGCTCGGCACCTTCCACCTGCTGCAGGCGGTGCGGGCCCACTGGGAAGGCCTGAGCGGGCCGCGGCGCGAGGCCTTCCGCTTCCACCACATCAGCACCGATGAGGTGTTCGGCTCCCTGGGCGAGAGCGGCCGCTTCAGCGAAACCACGCCCTACGACCCCCGCAGCCCCTATTCCGCCAGCAAGGCGGCCAGCGACCATCTGGTGCGGGCCTGGTTCCACACCTACGGGCTGCCGGTGGTGCTCACCAACTGCAGCAACAACTATGGGCCCTGGCAGTATCCCGAGAAGCTGATCCCGGTGGTGATCCTCAGGGCGGCGGCCGGTGAGTCGATCCCGGTGTACGGCGACGGGCGCAACGTGCGCGACTGGCTGTACGTGGAGGACCACGTCGACGCGTTGCTGCTGGCAGCCACCCGCGGCCAGCTGGGGGAGAGCTACTGCGTAGGCGGCCACGGGGAGCGCAACAACAACGAAGTGGTGGAGCGCATCTGCGCCCTGATGGATGAGCTGCGCCCCGAGGCGGCCCCGCACCAGAACCTGATCACCTCCGTCACCGACCGCCCCGGCCACGATCGTCGCTACGCCATCGATCCCAGCCGCATCCGGGACGAACTGGGCTGGCAGCCGCGCCACAGCTTCGAGGAGGGCCTGGCCGCCACCGTGCGCTGGTACCTCGAACACCACGCCGCCAGCCGCGCCGTGCTCGCCCACCAGGGCTGAAGCCTGAGCCCCATTCCCCCCTGTTCTCGTCCTCCGTCCTCTCCGCAGCCCCATGGTCGCCCTCAGCAGCAGCAGCCGCGAAGGCAGCAATCCCGCCATCCGGGCTCGGGTGTTTTCGATCTCCGCCTTCGATGCCGCCTGGTATCTGGAGATCAACGGGATCAGTGGCGTAGCCCCCACCAAAGCCTGGTCCCACTTCCGCTCGATCGGCCAGGCCAGGGGCTTCCGCGCCCGCTACGACGTGAGCGAGGTGGTGCGCTCCCTCATCCACGAACAGGTAGGGAGCGCCATCGGCGGGGTGATCGCGAACATCCTGGAGCGCAGCGGCCGCGGACCGGTGCTGTTTTATCCCGAGAACCTGCCCGATCAAGGGCGGCTTCGCAGCAGCACGATCGACCCCTACTACGCCTTCGCGGAGGTGTTCGGTCGTGAATTACGACGGCTGAATCCCTATGGCAAGCTGCTGAATCTGCGGGCGTTGCTCCAGGAAGCCAACGACGACAGCAGCAGCGCCAACGCCATCCTTCTGCACATGCTGGAGGCGTGCGTGCTGCCGGCCTACGCGGCGATCGAGGCCCGGCGCGAACGGTTCGAAAATGGCTGGCAGGGGAACTTCGCCAACCTCTCGGCGGATGAAATCAGTGGTGTGGAGAACTGCTTTGATGCCGACTTTTATTGCGGTGCCTACGCAGACATCCGCATGTCCGGGGTGAATCCCCTCGGCCATTTCCTCAGCCAAGGAAGACTGGAGGGCCGTCAGTGCACCCCCATCTTTTCCCCCTCCTACTATCTCAGCGAGAATCCCGACGTCTTCGCCGCCGGTGTCGATCCTTTCGTGCATTACATCATGCACGGCTGGCGGGAACGCCGCAATCCCAGCGAAGCTTTCCCCCACGCCTGGCTGGAACGGGTGTTCCCGGAAGCCCTGAAGCATGCCAACGGTTTCTGCGGCTACCTGGGCCGCGAGATCTCCGGCGAGCAAAAGCTGCAGATCCTGCACGCCAACTACAACAGCAACGACAATCCCGATTTCCGGCCCCGGCCCGATCGCTGCATCCCCGCCAGCGACCACGACACCTTTCGGGTGTTCGCCTTTTACCTGACCCAATACCATCCGATTCCCCAGAATGATCTGGCCTGGGGCAAGGGATTCACTGAATGGCGCAACGTTACCAAGGCGTTTCCCCGCTATTTCGGCCACTATCAACCCAAACTCCCCTCCGACTCGACCCTCTACGACCTACGTCTTCGCGAAAACATCATTCACCACGTGGAACTGGCTCGCCAGCACGGGGTGAATGGCTTCTGTTTTTACTACTACTGGTTCAGCGGCGAGCGGGTACTGGAACAACCCCTCGATCTCTTCCTGCAGGCCCGCGAGGACGCCGATTTCCCCTTCTGCATCCTGTGGGCGAACGAAAACTGGACACGCAAGTGGGATGGCAAATCAAAGGACGTAATCATCGGCCAGAAATACCACCAATCGGATGCCCTGCAATTCATCCAGGACGTGGAACCCATCCTGCTGGATCCCCGCTACGAACGGGTGAATGGCATCCCCATTCTGATCGTCTACCGGCCCGACGATCTGCCAGATTGCCAACGGTGGGTGAACACCTGGCGTGATTATTGGCGTGAGCAAGGCCATGGTGAGCTGCATCTCGTCTGCGTGCAGTTTCTGCCGGACACGAAGCCCCAGGACTATGGCTTCGATGCCATGCTGCAGTTTCCGCCCAACGGCTTTCCCAATCACGGCACCCATCAGAAGATCGCACGCTACACCCGCACATTCAGCGGCAATCTCTATAGCTACGATGAGATGCAATGGCGGGCAATGGTGCAGCAATACGACCATCCCGTCTACCGCACCAGCGTTCCCTCCTGGGACAATGAATGTCGCCGGCCCCAGCAGGGCGATGTGTTTGTTGGCTCCACTCCGGCGAAATTCAGGGATTGGACTGCCTCCAATCTGCTTCACTCCAGCCGCGACAATCAAGCCCACATTTCCTTTATCAACGCCTGGAATGAGTGGGCGGAATCAGCCTGCCTGGAGCCGGATAGTCGCTACGGCTACGCCCACCTAGAAGCCCTGGCCGATGCACGCGCCATCGCTTCGGTGCAATCGGAAGCGCAGTTCTGGATCGCCAGCCACAGCTGCGCGATCATGATTCACGTTTTTTATCTCGATACCTTTGAGGCCATCGCTGAACGCCTGCAGAGCTATCAGCACAACTGCGATCTCTACATCACCTTGCCCCCCCAGGGCTGCAGCGAGAAGATCGCCTGCATTCGCCAGCGCTTTCCGCAGGCCCGCTTTTTCATCGCCGACAACCGTGGCCGTGATGTACTCCCCTTCCTGTCCCTGATCCAGTCCCTCAACGCGCGACGGATTTCTTACAACTACGTCTGCAAGCTGCACACCAAAAAGTCCTTGCACCGCAACGATGGGGCGGCCTGGCTCGACGACATGGTCGACAGCCTGTTGCCCAGGGAGGGGCACCAGCGGGTCAAGCAACTGTTCCAGGGCGGCGTTGGCATGTTGATTCCCCGTGATCACGCCATTGCTCTGCGCGAATTCATGGGCGGCAACGAAGGTCTCTTGGATCTGATCCTCACAGCCAACGGCGCCCAGGACCGCAAGCAGGCTGATAGCTATTTTTCCAGCGGCACGATGTTCTGGATTCGCGGCGAGGTGCTGGCCAGCCTCAGCCAGGAAGAATCCACCCATTCCTTCGAGTATGAGCGGGCCCAGGTGGATGGCACCCTGGCCCACGCCTGGGAGCGGGCGATGGCCATGCTGGTGCAATCCCGCGGCCTGCGCTGCCTGCATTCCGATGGCAGCGAGGTCCAGGTGGCGGCCCCGGGCAGCTACCGCTTCGCGAATATGGAAGGCCGGGTGGATCTCGGCTCCACGGTCGACCGTCGCACCGCCGATGTGGTGCGCAGCCTGCAGCGGGAAGCGCCGGCGCCGCGGGAGCGCGTGGCGATTCTGGCCACTTTCCTGCGCGACGGGAAGGACGTGGAGAATGTACGCCGAATTGGAGCGTATCTGCGCCAGCACGGCTTCTTCGTGGCCTGCATCAATCCCGGCTTTGACAGCAGTCAAATTAGCGAAGATAGCCAGCTGGTAGAGCATCTAAACTGTGATCTTTACGTGGAGCGTCGCAATAGCGGCTACGATTTTGGCTCCTGGGCAGAGGGATTCTTCTTCCTCAAAGGGCGCGGCGACCTGCACTCCGAAACCACCCAAGAACTGCTCATCATCAACGACAGCTGCATCCTCACCATGGAGGATTCCGATCTGATCGAGAAGGCCCGTGCGATACCGGTGGATGTGGTGGGACTGACGGACAGCCACCAATTCCTGCACCACATCCAGAGCAACTTTATGCTCGTTCGCCGCTTCCAGCATTGCGACACGGTTCTGGATTCCTTCTTCACCGAGTATCTCGGCCGCTCCCTGCAGTCGAAGGACGACGTGATCCAGTACGGCGAACTTGCCCTGGCCCGCAGATTCGAGCAGATGCAAATCGAGTGGAAGCCGGTTTTTGAGATGCAGCAGCTCATTGCCATGACGCAGCAAAAATACTCAGATAGCGCCGCCGGCAGCTGGGAGAGGCAAACCGCAGAGAAGCTAGCGGAAGGGCAGCTGCTCAATCCACACCACTACCTTCATGAAGCTCTCTATCTTGATTTGGGCTGTCCTTTGATCAAGAAGGAGTTGTTGCGCGATAATCCTGGGGGATACCCCGATATCGACCGCTACCGGCAGCGCCTACCCCACTGAAATCAGCAAACCTTTGACTGTCGGCGCCCCCTTCGGCCCCATCCCCTGACCCACGCCGTCTTCCGCCCCTTGGTAAGCGTCTACGACCGTGCAGCCCCCGCCTTGAGCGTTGCGGATCTTGCCGCCGGCACCCCTGGGGGCTGGGCGGTGGTGGTGGGGTTGCAGGATCCGGCGTTGGTGCGCGACCTCCAGACCCGGCTTCAGCGCCTGCTGCTGGTGCAGGCCAATTCCCGCCAGGCCGAGCGGCTGCGGGAGGATTGGCCATCAGAACCGCCGCCCGGGGTCAGCCTCAGTGAGGAGGCGTTGGGCCCCCGCGCGGAGGATGTGACCTGGTACCGCTACACCGACCCACGGCTTGACGGCCCGGTCCCCCCCAGTGAGCTCACCCCCCGTTTCCGCAACCTCAGCCTGCTGGGTGAAGAACGGCGGCACCAGCGCACGGTGGACGCGCTGGTGCAGGAGTGGTGGCAGAGCGGCGGCAAGCCGGAGGGAGAAGGGGCACTGCTGCTGCAAGGCCCCGATCCTGGAGCCATTCTGCTCGGAGCCGCGTCGCTGCTTCCGCACCTGGACCGGGTGGTCTGCTGGCAGGAGAGTGGCGGCCGACGGGAGTCCGTGCCCCCGCCGGAAGCCGCCGCCGCCTTGCTGCGGGACGCCTGCTTCCGCCCCGACCCGGAGGATCCCGGCTGCTGGCGCCGCGATCTTCGCCTTCTCCTGCAACAGGAGCTGGGCCAAAGCCAGCAGGAGCTGAGCCAAACCCGGCAGCAGCTCACCGCCAACCAAGAAGAGCTCGCCCAAGCCCACGCGGCCCTCAGCCTTCACCAACAGGAGCTCGCCCAAACCCGGCAGCAGCTCACCGCCAACCAAGAAGAGATCGCCCAGACCCACGCAGCCCTCAACCTTCACCAAGAGGAGCTCGCCCAATCGAGGCAACGGCTCGCAGAAAACCAGGAAGAGCTCGCCCACAGGTTGGAGGAGCTGACGCACAATCTGGAGGAGCTCAGCCAAATCCATCAAGACCTGCTCCAAAGCCAGGCGGATTGCACCCGGATTCACCAGGAGCTGAGCCAAAACCAGGAGGAACTCGCGCAGGCCCACCAGGAACTCGTCCAGGTCCGCGAGGAACTCAGCCAGGTCCGCGAGGAACTCAGCCACAGCCAAGGGAACACACACGAGGCCCGTGAGCAGAGCGCGCGAGCCGAGCTGGAGATCGCGGCAGCACGCCAGCGGATCCGCGAACTCGAAGACGGGGCCCAGGGCCAGGGCCGCTCCCTCGAAGCACGCGAACGGCAGGTGGCGGAGCTGGCGGAAAGCGGGCGGGCCCTGGCGGCCCAGCGCGATCAGCTGGCGGCCGAACGCGACGCCCTGCATGCCCAGAGCTGCCAACGGGAAGCTCAGCAGGCGGAACTACAGGGCGAACTTGAGGGCCTCAGCCTGCAACGGGAGGGGCTGTTGAGCCAACTCCAGGCCCTGGCGATGGAGCGCGACCAGGCGCGCGGCGAGGCGGCGGAGCGCGAACGGGAACGCAACGAGGCCCAGCAGGAACGGGACACCCTGCGGGAGCAGGAGGAGGACCTGAGCCAGCAACGCGACATCCTCCGGGCCGCCCACGACCTGGCCCGGGAACAGCGCGATGGTCTCGAAGCCGAGCGCGCCGCCCTGGAGATCCGCAGCCGTGAGCAGCGCCTGGAAATCGGGCGCATGGCCAAGGAGCTGGCCCAGATCCAGCAGGAACGGAACAGCTACCACGCCGCCCACGACCAGGCCGTTCAGCAGCGCGACGAGCTGGATGGCCAGCGCAGCCTGCTGGCGGCGGAATGCGCATCCCTCACCGAACAACGACTCGCCCTGGAGGAAAGCCTGCAGGAGAACATCCGCGAACACCGGCAACAAATCGAGGGGCTGCAGGCCGAACGGGCGACGCTGGAGCAAGAGCGCGACCGGTTGCAGCGATGGGGGAAGGAACTGGAGCAGAACCTCGAGGCCATGCAAGGCGAACGGCACACCCTCTGGGAAGTGCGCGATGCCCTGGAGGAACAGCTCCGCAGCCTGCAGGACCAGGGGCAAGACCGTCAGGAAGAGATTGGCAGCCTGGAGGGTGAGCTGGGCCTCCTGCAGGAGGAATTGGGAACCCTGAAGCAGGAGCTGGCCACCCTGAACCAGGAAAACCAGGATCTCCTCGACGAAGGCGAAGAGCTGCGGTCGACCCGGGAGGCGCTCCAAACCGAGCGCCACGGCCTCTGGGAACAACGCGACCTGCTGCGGCAGGAGCTGGAGCAGCTGCAGGAGGAACTGGGGCAGCTGCGCGAGGAACGTGACAGCTACCACATGGCCCACGACCTGGCCGTACGCCAGCGGGACGAACTGGATGGGGAACTCCAACAGCTGCGCGAGGCACGGGGCAAGGAGCAGGCCGAGATCGAGGGGCTGCGGGAGCGGCAGGGGGAGCTGGCGCGGCTGACCAGCGAATCCGAACGGGAGCTGGCCTTGATTCGTGATCTGTTCGTGCAGGTGAGCACCGCCCGCGCCCAATCCGAGGCATGACCCGCCCCACCACGACGGCCCGGGAGCTGCTCTGGCGGGCCATCGCCCAGTGCGCCGGCGCGCGCTGGCACTCGCTCGACACCCTGCCTGTGCCGCGCCGCAGTCGCCGCGGCACCAGCACGGAACCACGGCACGAACTTGTGCGCCTGATTCAACAGCAGGCCCGCCAACGGCCAGGACCTGGCGGTGCCACAACGGCCGGGGATCCCGAAGCCTCCTTAAGGAACGGCGGCGGAGCCAGCCATCACGGACCGATGGCCCTGGCGGTCGCCCTGGCCTTCCAACACCGGCAGCTGGCCGAACAGCGCCTCCTGCTCGGGGAACCGGAAGCGGCACAGCAGCACTGTCGCCAGTTCGTGCAGGGGCTGATGGCCGCGGGGGTCGAAGGGCTCGGCCAGGGGTTCAGCACGGAGGAGCGGAGCCTGATCGAGGCCACCACCCTGCACCTGCCCAGCAGGCTGGCCGCCCAGATCGAGCTGCGTCAGGCACTGCAGCGGGGGGCCCTGCCGAACCGCTGGATCCTCATCCTCGGCATGCACCGCAGCGGCACCTCCGCCCTCAGCGGCATGCTCAGCCGGGCGGGGTACGACGCCCCCGCCGACCTGATGCCCGCCGATGCTGTGAACCCCCGCGGCTACTGGGAATCCAAGGGTCTCTTCCATCGCAACGATGCCCTTCTCGAGCAACTCGGCAGCCGCTGGGACCAGCCGGAGCGGCTGCCGCCCGGCTGGGAGGACAGCGAGGCGGCAATCGCCTGGCGCCAGGGGGTGCTGCGCCATCTGGAAACGATCTTCGCCGGCGCCCGCGCGCCCTTGATCAAGGATCCCCGCTTGTGCCTGTTGCTGCCTGGGTGGCTTCCCTGGCTCGAGAGCGGCTGGCTGCGGGTGGAGATGCTGCTCACCCTGCGCCATCCGCTGGAGGTGGCCAGCTCGCTGGAGAAGGCCCAGAACCTACCCAGCCAGGAGGGTCTGCGCCTCTGGTTACAGCATGTGCTGGACGCGGAGCGGGTCAGCCGGGGCTGGCCACGGCTGCTCCTGCGCTTCGAGGAATTGATCGGCGATCCCGATGGGAGCCTGGATCGCTGCCTGCAGCTGCTGACACGCCGAAGCGAAGGGGCCGAGCTCAACCGGGAAGCCAGCGATTTCGTGCTCCCCCAGCTGCACCGCCAACGGCGCCAGGATCTGCAGGGGGAGTTCCGCGAGCGGCTGCGGGGGATCGCCTCCCTTCGCGACCTGGCACTGGCGGTGGATCAGTGGCTCACCCAAGAGGATCTCAACGCCCCGGCGACCGCCGGGAGGCTGGATGCGATGGAGGCCCGCTGGCAACTGCTGGGCGGGGGCTCTCAGACATGGGCAGCCGGCAGCTGAGCCACCAACCGCATGGCCGCATCGATGGCGTTGTCCATGTTGTAGTACTGCCATTCGGCAAAACGACCGAGAAGATGGATGCCGTGGGGAGCCAGGAGCTGGCGGGCTTCCGCCACCACCTGCGGGGTGTCCTGGCGATGAACCACGTAGGAATTGGGTGCATAGTTGAAGGCGATGGGCTCCAAGCCGATGCCGGCACGGGCAATTTCCTCGCCCATCTGCTCCGGCGAAAATTGGCCTGAAAATTCAACTACGCAGGAGCTGTACGTTTCAGGATCCAGGTCGCCATTGTTGGAGGGACTGAATCCACCGGTATGGATGATGCGATGGAAATTAAACGCATCCGATGGCACGTACAGCCAGGAGTAGGGGAGCTTGCCGGCGCGGCAGAGGGTGCTGCTCGTGCTGTTGGAGGCCAGATCCTCCACCGACGCGCGCAGGGCATCCGGGAAGGTCACCCCCTCCAACTGACCGGGAAGGGCCCGCAGATCACCCGTATAGATAAGTGTGCGACAGCGGATGGCACCGTTGACCACAATGCCGTCCTCTTCAACCAGCACGGACCGCACGGCAGTGCTGTGCTGGATGGTGAGATCACGGCTGAGGCGGTCGACGAGAAACTGGGAGCCGTTGACGACAGGGTAATAGAAGGTGGCATGGGCCATGCTGTCGTTATCCTGGCGGAAGATGTTGGCCATGATCGCCTCGATGGCCTTGGGTTGCGGCAGCTTGCCCTCCAACCAATCGACGCCAATTTCCTTCAGATCGCGGCGCCAGATCTTCTCGTTGTAGGGACGGAAATAGGTTTCGTATAGAGTATGGCCAAACACCGTACGCAGGTAGCTGCCGAAACTACTGGCATCGATACCGGAGCCACCAATTTGAGCCTCCATCATATCGGCGATGGCGCGCGCGCAAAACTCCTCGCCATATTCGTAAAGGTGCGATTCAATCGGGTATCGATATTGACGATCAAATTCATAGCTGATCATCGCCTGGCGTACGGCGTGCAAAAACTCGCTCTGTTGGTCGAACTGGGACCAGAACCACTGCGCCACCGCCGGGATGCGGGTGTTGAACACATGGCCGCCAACGCGGTGATAAAGAACGTTGTTGGCTTCGCGGGTGCAGCGCACCAGGCCGCCGCTGCCGGTCTCCTTTTCCAACACCAGCACGGAATCGCCGCGTTCCTGCAGCAGCCGGGCGGCACTCAGACCGGAGATTCCGGAACCCACCACAACGGCATCCCATACCTGGCCAGCCGTGGCGGAGGCGGAGGAGTCCAGGGGGGAAGAGGCGCTCATCACAGGCGTGCGCGGCAAAGGCGTTCAGGCTGAAAGCGGATCGTATGGCGATCACTCCGAGGGGCTGCGAGCGCACAGTCAGCCGCGGATCTGGCCTCGCACCCCTGGGCAGGGCTGGAGAGGGTGGGCCTTGAGGCGCTCCTTCTTCACTCCAGAGCCCGTGATATGGTTTCAAGCCTATAAAGGATCCACTTATTTTACAAAAGTCTGGTTTTGGCTGGAATCTTGATGTCCCACCCGGAGTGGCCCCTCACGTAACCAGAGTCCAGATCGTCACCGCGCAGGCGGCCCCAGCACAGGACCTCCTCCCCGACCTCCTGCTGGGGACTCTCGCCCAGACGTCCCCTGCGGCGCCCCGCCCCGCCCCGTTTCGGGCCATTCTGGCCAGCGCCGGGCCCGCTTCGCCACCTCCAACGCCCCATGCTTCCCCCTCCCGATCTGGCGCTGGCAAACCGTCCCCGCACCGTCGCCCGCGTGCAGCCTCTCGCCGGTGAGGCCCAGAGCGGCCGGATGACCGCATTGAACCAGCGCTATGAGCGCAGCCCGATCAGCAGCCCCTACAGCCCGGAGGGCACCCTCACGCTGGAGTCCCTACGGGGAGCCGAGGGCAGCCAGGCCTATCTCCCCCTCGATCTGATCCAGCTGGCCCCGAGCCACGATCTTTTTCTGCTGCCCATGGTGCAGCTCGGTGCGGCGGAGGAAAACACCGTCTGGTTTCTGGATGGCGATCTCCGTTATCTGGAGCAGGTCACCGCCACCGCCCTGGACATCGCAACCCTCTATCGCCTCGCCAAGGCCAGGCCCCTGGCGAGCGCCTGGCTCACCGAGCTGCCCTCCTCGACTCGCCATGAGTTCCTCGAGGCGCTGCGGCTGCTAAACCGTCTCTGTCTGGAGGCCGAGCAGGATCGCGACCGCCATGGCATGGAGATCGGCCCCATCGATCCGCCACCGGAAGCCAGTGCCTTCTTCAACGCGCTTCTCCCGAAGCTGATGCCGGCGAATCCGCTGGAGCAGCTGCTGGAGCAACTGCGGGAAGATCCCGAAAGCCTGGGGGACTGTGATACGGCGCTGCTGCTGGAGATGTGGGAATACGCCTGCCCGCGGGCCCTCTTCCCCCCCGGCTGCTGCGACTACTCCATGGCCCTCGCCAACGACAGCCGCTACACCCTGCTCAAGGAGCTACACCTGCTGCAATGCGGCAGGGATTTAGTGTTCAATCCCTTCGCGGGCGCCCATCAGCCGGGGGGCCTTGCCACCTTCATTCCCACCGATTTCAGCATCTCCACGTCCTTTTCCGTGAACAAGGCGGTGCTGTTCCAGCATGGCGATGTCGAGGTGAGCGAATTGCGGGGTCCCGGCTTCAGCATGAGGGTCACCGGCTATCAGATTGGTGGCCATCGCTTCGTCCAATCCGACAACACCCCCACCGCCTGGATGCCGGCGGATTACGGCCGCTTTGTGGTGCATTCCTGCCGCTACATCCGCCGGGCGCGTCGCAGGGACCTCGGACCAGTGGACCCCCCGGTTCTCAATCTGCTCAATCTCTCCCTGGGTACCAATCTGGGCCACACCCTTTGGAACGATGTGAGTGGCTATTACTTGGTGCGCGATATCTTAGAAGCCTTTCCCCAGATTGACACCAGGGTTCGCATCTCCAGCTACCAAGATGGCGGCACGAATTTTTCTAGTCAATCCTACAACGAATTCTTCCAGCCCCACCTGGAGAAAGATCTCTCGGGTTTCGGCCTTGATGTCGTGAGCGATTTCCAGGCTGCCGCCGAGCTGAGCCACCCGCTGATGCTCAAAGGTCTGATCGCACCAGCCTCGCTGGCCGAATCCTTGCGCAGCCACTTCGCCAGCCTTGTGGAACCCGGCAGGGATCCGGCCCAGCTACGGGTGCTGGTCAACCTGCGGGCCCACAACAAATCACTGCTCAACCTGCCCGAATGCCTCGAAACTTGGCTGTCCTTAGCCGAGGTGCAGACGATGCACGGGCGACTGCATTTCTGTCTGGAAATGCACAACACCGCCACCGATATGGCCGCGCAAACCGCCGAGGTGCTCGATCGCCACAGCATTGCCCACAGCAGCCTGGTCGATTGCACCCTCGATGAACTCTGCCGGGAGATTGCCCTGGCCAACGTTGTGATCGCCCCGGTGGGCAGTGCCCTGGTGCTTCCCACCTGGATCTGGAACCGCGATTGCGTTGCCCACGGCGATCCCTTGCACATGCAGCAGCTGAGCATGTGGCCGAATGTGTCCCCCTATTTTCCCGACATGCGCGAACATTTGCATGTGATTCCCGAGGAAGCGATTCAGCCGGAATCCGAGCAGCTCTACGCCAACTACCGCGTCGATCCAGCCACGTTCGCCCAGCAGCTGCAGGGGGCCCTTGCCCGCGCGTTGGCAGAGTGAGTCATCGCCCGCGCAGCTCGATGATCTTCCGCTGGTACAGCCCCTTCCCCCTGCCGGCCTCGGTGGTCGAGGAGCTGGTTGCCGTAGGGGGCATTCGCTGGGATCCCCCTCCATCCGGGCACCAGGAGAGCGGGCCCCCCTTGCTGCTGCTGTATCCGGCGCCCCACGGCGCACTCAGCCCTCCCGCGGCGCTGTTGGCGGGCTACCGGGAGCTGCTGGAACGGGCCCCCAGCGGGCACCTCTGCCATCTGGAGCGCTTGCAGGGCCACCCCCCCGCCCGCTGGCCCGATCTGGCGCAGGGGACGCTGCCACCTCCCTCGCCGGAGGACGGAGCCGCCCTCACCACCCCGGAGCCTCTGCGCTGCCTGGTGACCCTGGCCCTGGTGCGCGAGAGGCCGGCGGTGCTGGATGCCTACCTCGACCTGGAGCTGGCGGGTGACCTCGGTGGCTCCGCCCCAGACAGCGATTACCAGGAGCGCCTGCGCCGAGCCATCCCCCTGGATGCCCTGGTGGCGGCCCTGGAGGACGGGCGCCCCGCCCAGGATCTCGCCCAGGCCAGGCAGGAGGCGGAAGCTCTGCGCCAACAGCTCCAGCAGGCCTACGAGGAGCTGGAGCATCTGGTGCGCAGCGAAGGGGAACAGCAGCAGTCCCTGGAGCGCCTTGAGCGGGAAGCTGGCGATCGGGAAGCCTCCCTGCGGGCCCAGCTCAGCGCCCTGGGCAGCGAGATCGACGCCCAACGCCGCGAAACAGACAGCCAGCGCGGCGAAGCAGAAACCCAACGCCGCGAAGCAGACAGCCTGCGGGCCGAAGCAGACAGCCTCCGCAACCAGCTCAGCCAGCGCGACCAGCGCGAGGCCGCCCTGGCCGAAGATCACCGCCTTGCCCTCGATAGCCAAAGCAGCGAGGCCTCCACCCTGCGCCACCAGCTCGCCGAGCGGGAGCGCGAGGCGGCGGAAATGCGCCAGGAGCTCTTCGAGCTCCAAAGCGAATTGGAGCAGCTCTTCCTCTCGGAACAGCGCCACATCGGCGAAATCGATCAACTCGCGCTGGAGCTTCAGGCCCTGCGCCGCTCCCAGGAGGAAAGCGAAGAGCGCCAACGCGGGGATGGCAGCCGCATCGAGCAGCTGGCGAGGGATCTCGCCGCCAGCGAGCGCACCACGATCGAGCTGGCCGAGCGGTTACAGGGTGAGCAAGCGCTCCTCACCGCCCGCGACCAGGCCCTGCGCGAGACCGCCGATCACCTCGCCGAGAGCGAGCGCCAGCGGGAGGCCGAAGCCCTCCAGATCACAGAGCTACGCGAACGCCTCCAGCGCGACCAGGCAACCATCGCCGATCGCGACGACAGCCTGCGCGAGGCGCTGGAGCGGCTGGAAAAGAGCCTTCATCTCCTGGAGGCCAGCGAACGGGAACGGGGGGCGCTGGCGGAGCACAGGAACACGCTCGAGCGGCAGCTGCAGGAGGAGCGCGACCGTCTCCCTGGTCTTGAGAAGGCCCTCCGGGAAGCTTCCCGTCGCCTGGAGGAGACCCTGCTGCGGCTCGCAGCCAGCGAGAACGTGGTCGAGTCCCTGCGCGAGGGGCTGCACCGGGAACGCAGCGAACTGGCCTCGCGCGATGAGCAGCTGCGCGAGTCCCTCCACCGGCTGGAGCAGAACCTGCAGAGCCTGCAGAACACTGAGCAGGAGCTGGAGCAGGCCCGGCTACGGCAGGCGGAGATCGAACACCACAACCAGAGCGAGCGTGACTCACTGGTGGAGCGCCATCACGAACTGGAGGAAAACCTGGAGCGGCTGGTGGAACGCCGCCAGCAGGATCAGAGCGAGCTGGAGCACTCCCGCGAGGAGGCCCGCCGACTGCTGGGGGACCTCCACCAGGCCGAGGAGGAACTCGAGCACCACTTCCGGGACAGCCAGCATGGTCGCCGCTTGCTGGAGGCCCAGCAAGTGCAGATCCAGCGGGCGGCGGGCCTGCTGCATCGCATGGCGGTGCTCAAGGGAATGTCCCCCGGGGCCCTACCGCCGCCACCGATTCAGGTGATGGCCCTGCTCGAGGGTTACCGCCACAGCCTGAAGCGGGCCGAGCGGCTCCTCAGGGGCGCCGGCGGCGTGGAAGGGGAGGGCGGCAGGGACTCGCTGTAGGCGGCCTGCTCCGCCTGCTGGACCTGCCGCTCCAGTCCATCGATCAGGGCGCGGAAATCCTCCAGGGCCTGCCAGTGGGCCTGGAACTCCACCGGGAGCTCCGCCAGCCCCGGGGGGGCCTCGACGACCGTGGGCAGGGCCACCGGATGCGGTGCCACGGCGCTGACGACCGCAGCCTCCCCATCCAGCGCCGGAAGCCGCACGGGCGACGGCTGGGGAAGGCGCAACGCACCGGCCTCGTCAAAGCTCGCCCCCACCCCGCGCCCTGCGGCCTCGGGCCATTCGTACAAGGGCAGGGAGAAACCACAGTCCTCCACATGGCCCTGGGCGGCCATGCCCGGGCGATGCTGGGTGCAGCGCAAGGGCCGGGGGGCCAGCCCCTCGGCCTGGAGCCACACGGTGGCGACCGATCCATGCTGGCCGTAGCACCAGCCCTGGAGCTCCCGCCCATCGGCACTGAGCCCATCGAAGTGGCCCCGCAGCCCCCGCATCGCCGGGGCCAGGGCAGAGCGCAAACGCGCCTCGGTGGTCGGAGCCGCCGCGCCGAGCAGGCGAATCTCGAAGCGGGAGGAGCCGTCGGCGCTGAGAGCCAGCAGGCGCAAGGGTTCGCCGTCCACAGGATCGGGGCGGTCATCGGGCAGCGCCAGCTCGAAGCCGAAGCTGCCGGCCCGGCCCAGGTGGGCACGGACGTCGGCACGATCCACCGCGATCGGGGCGGCCGCAATCAGGCGGGTGCCGCTCACGAGCCGCACCTCGCTCAGATCGGCCGTGGGGTGGAAGACCCAGCCGGAGAGCAGCGTGGGGGTGACCAGCTCCAGGCTCCCCTGCAGAAGCTTCTCAGGCCCGTTCTGCGGAGCCTGACGGCGCCTGAACCAACCCAACCTGGGCATCGCTTTCGCCTGCGGTGGTTGCCTGAGCCTGCTGGACGAACGGCATGGCGGTCAAGTCCAGCCGACTCCAGGCTTCGGCGCTCCAGCGGCGCTCGCCCGTGCCGATGTCGCGGGGGTTGCGCAGCCGGGGACCGCCCTGCTCCAGGGAAAAGCTGTCGAGGGGGGTGGTGTAAAGGCAGTCGTCGAAGAAGTAATGCACCACCTGGCTCCAGCGGCGGGCGGTGCGGCTCTGCACCGGGCTGCCGCCGTGGAGCAGGTTGGCGTGCCAGAACAAGACCTGGCCGCGGCGCGGCAGAAAGGTCTGCGGGCTGAGGTCCTGGCGTTCCACCGCCTCCCGCCAGAAGGGCTCAAACAGCACCTGGGGATGGGGCTCGGCCGCCACCGCCGCGGGGGTCAGATCCCGCTCGGCGGCGCTCAGGTACGGCAGGCGGTGGCTGCCTGGGTAGTACAGGAGGGGGCCGCTGTCCGCCTGCACGTCGGCCAGGGGAATCCACAAGCCGCAGAGGTAGCCCTGCGGCAGGGAATGGAAGTGCACCGCATCGCTGTGGAACGACTGCTGGCTGCCGACGGCGAAGTTGAGCGTCTGGAAGGGGAAGGGGCGGCGCCCGTACACCACCGACAGCAGATCCAGCACCTCCGGATGGAGCGCCAGTCGCCGCACCGCCTCCAGCTCCTGCCAGCCGTCCTGCACCCGCGGCGGGCCGCCGTGACCGGCTTCCCAGTCCTCCAGTTCGCGGGCCAGCCGGGCGCTGTAGGCGGCGATCACCGCGTCGCAATCGGCCAGGAAGGCCCCGTCTTCGAGTTCGAGGGTGCAGTAGCCCTGGGTGCTCAGCCACCAGGCGTGGTTCAGCCAGCGGCCAAAGTCGCCAGCCGCCAGGCGCTCATGGAAATCCGGCCGATCGATCGGCGGAACGGCTTGAAAGTCCAGGCTCATGCCCTCCCCCCCTGCGGAGCCCCGCCCGCCCGCGACCGCAGGGGCTCGCGGCGCAGGGCCAGGGAAAAATTCTCCTCCAACAAAGAAAGATGGGGGCTGTAGTGGGGATCGGCCTGCAGCAGCGTCCCCCAGCGTTGCTCCATCGCCTCGCGCTCGCGCTGCCACTGGGAGAGAGCCTCGGGCGAGGAGGGCGCCCCACGGCTGCGCGACTCGTGATGGATCAGCTCCGCGTCCGCGCAGTAGACATTGCGAAGGCCCCGCGCCCCCAGCCGCAGACACAGATCGACGTCGTTGTAGTTCACAGCGAAACGCTCCGCATCGAATCCTCCCACCTCCAGGAAGAGGCTGCGGCGCAGCACGAGGGTCGCCGCCGTGACGGCGCTCACCGCATGGGTGAGGCGCAAGCGCAGCTGATAGCCCGCCGCATCACCCTCGACGTACTTGTGGGCATGGCCAGCGATGCCGCCGATGCCCAGCAGCACCCCGGCGTGTTGGACGGTGCCGTCATCGAACAGCAAGCGGGCCCCCACCGCCCCGATCCCGGGCCGCACCGCCTCGGCCACCATCGCCCGCAGCCAGCCCGGCCGCAGGGCCTCCACGTCGTTGTTGAGGAAGGCGAGCACCTCACCGCGGGCCAGCTGGGCCGCCTCGTTGTTGAAGGCGGCGAAGTTGAACGGCCCCGGGCGCCGCAACAGGCGCACCCCGGGCCGCTCCGCCAGTTCGCTGAGATAGGCGAGGGTGGCGGGATCGCGGCTGCCGTTGTCGATCAGCAGCAGCTCCGTGGGGGGGCTGCCCGCGGCCTGATCCTGCAGCGAGTCGATGCAACGGCGCAACATCTCGCCCCGATCGCGGGTGGGGATGATCACGCTCACCAGCGGCAGGGGCGCCGGCAGGGGCCAGTGCAGCCGATGGCCGCCACCCGCCCGCACGGTGACCGGCACCCGCTGACCGCGGCGGCCGAGAAAGCGCTCTACGGTGGCGGCGGTCTCGGGGTCGCCGCGGCTCTCTCCGGGCCGGTCAGCCCGGTGATAGAGCACCTCGGGAAGGTGCACGATCTGCTCGGCGCGGCAGGCGGCGGTGGCCTCCAACGCCAGGCCGTAGAGGCTCAGGGGTTCGCCGGCGGCCTCCAGCTCGCGGGCGACCCGCTGGGCCAGGTCGGAGCGGATCAACCAGCTGTGGGAGTAGTGGGGATCGGCGTAGAGCAGCTCCGGATTCCAGGCCGGCTTGAACTGGGGGCTGTGGCGCCGGCCGCCCGTGGTCAGCCGATCCTCATCGGCGTAGAGCACCAGGGCCTCGGGGTGGAGGACGAGCGCCTCGCCAAAGCGGCGCAGGGCTTGGGGGGCCAGCTGGTCGCCGCACTGCAGCAACACCAGCCAGGAGCGGGCGTCCGCCACCTCCGCGGCCAGGGCCGGATCGAGCCGTTCGTAGGGGCCGCTCAGCTGGCCTTCGAGGCTTGCCCGGGAGCGGGCGGCATCGCCCCCCTGGCGACCCTGGCCCCAGAGGCCCGGCAGGAAGCGCGGCAGCGCGCTGGCGGCCTCCGCAGACCCCGCAGCGGCGGCGAGGAGTCCCTGGGGCGCCTGGGGCACCTGGGGGGCCGCCGCGAGCTCCCGGGCCAGCGCCGGGCGTTCGAGTCGCTCGATCCATTCGTCGTAGCCCACCAGATGGCGGTTGCCACGGGCGAGCAGGCGGTTGTAGTCGCTCCAGAGGCGCGGCAGGGGCCGGCTCAGGCACGAGGGTTCATAGCCGGGGTGGAGCCGCAGCAACTTGAGGCGCAGCAGACGCCGCACACGCCAGAAGGGCTGGGGCACCAAACGCAACACGGGCAGACTGGCGTCGCCGTTGACGCCGTGCAGCTCCAGGTGGATCTCGCGGGCGCCGGGCGGAATCCGCACCAGCCGGCGGCGCAACCGCCCATGGATCAGCACCCGGCCCTGGGAACCGTGGAACAGGGCGTAGCAGCGGGCCTGCTCGCCCCGATGGCGCAGGCTCAGCATGTACCAGCCGGGGCGCGGCACGGATCGCAGGCTGAAACGCAGCCGCAGCTCGTTGGGCACCGAACGCCAATCGCTGCGCAGACGGATTCCGAGCCAGCGGTGCAAGCGCATCAGGGCGGGATGGTCACTGGCGATGGCTGGCCTGCATCCCGAGCACGAACTTGGTGAGGCTGAACAACACCGCGCAGCTGGCCAGCACGGTGAAGAATCCCTTGGTCCGCCAGCCGTTCTGGGGATCTTCGGGGGTCTGGGGAGCCGAGAGAAGGGCCATGAACTTCTGCTGGCGCTTGCTTTCCACCCGCGCCTTCTCCACCGAGTTGAGCGCCAGCTTGTAGGTGTCCGTGGCGAAGGTCACATCGGATTCGAGCTTCACCACATCCGCCGCCTTGCGGTTGAGGTTGCGGCCCTTGCTGGACACCAGGGACCGCCGCTCCTGGGCAATCTGTCCCTCCAGCTCCCGCGCCTCATCGGCGATCGCCAGCACCTCCGGCTCCTTCGGATCTTTGTATTGGCGGCGCAGGGTGGCCAGCTCCACCTTTTTCTCCACCAGGCGCTCCTGCAGCTTGCTGATCGTGGCGCTGGCGAGCTCGGCTTCGCCCTTGGGATCGATCACAACCGCATTGGCGTTCTGATAGGTGATCAGGCGATTCTTTGCCTGCTCCAGGTTGGCGCGGGTCCGTCGCAGCTCCTCTTCAGCAAACCCGAGTTGCTTGAGGCTGATGTCCTGATTGAGGCGATTCACGAATTGCTCGCTCTTGGCAAGCATGAAGCGATTGAGATCAAAGGAGGCCTTTGGATTGAGACCGACTGTGCGCAGCACGATGGCACCGGAAAGTTCGTCGAGCGTCACCGAGACCTGCTTCTTGAAAAAGCCGAGGCGCTTCTCTGGGCTCAGCCCGGGGCTGAGGCCAGCAAAGGGGTCGCGGCGATCGCGGGCGTAGGCCGCGTCGAGGTCGTAGCTGCGGCTGAGGTCGTTGAGCACCTGTGGCGATTGCAGGTAGGTTTTGAGAAAGCGGGCATCCTCGAGCGACAGCTGGTTGGTGCGGCCCAGCAGGGAGCCGAGGCTGCCCCCATCGGCATTGGCCGCATCCTCAGCCTTGCGGATCACAAAGTCGGAGCGGGTGACGTAGCGGTCGCGGGCGATCGCAAAAAAGTAGAGGGCGGAGACAGCGATCGGCAGCAGCAGCAGCTGGGCCACCGAGAGGCGCTGCAACGGATTGACGCGGGGGCGTGGTGGCTTGATCGGAACCACCTTGCCATCGGTGGCGATGGCATCGTCGGCGAGCTTTTCGTCTTCCTCCGGGCGGGCAAAGAAGCGCTTGAGCGGGTTGGCGTTGTCGATGTCGTACATGGCCGGGGGAGGGGAGGGTCTGAGGGCGGGATCGCTTGTCATTCCGGGGGCGGACTCCATGCCGGCCGGCGAGCGCTCTGGCTCAGCGAGCGAGCGCCCCGGGCCGGCGAGCAGACGCCCAGGGCCAGCGAGCAGACGCTCGGTGTGGATGGCCACGGCCTCGTCGAGATTCTCAAAGACTTCGATCTTACCGTCTTCCAGAATAAAGGCCCGATCGCAGTGCAGCTTGAGCCCCCAGAGATTGTGGTCCACCATCAAAAAATCGGCATATTTCTTGCGATCAAGAAGCACACGCTTGCTCTTCTCGCGGAAACGCTGGTCACCAGCGGCCGTCACCTCGTCGATCAGGTAGACGTCAAAGTCGAAGGCCATCGAGAGGCCGAAGGCCACCCGCGAGCGCATGCCGCTGGAGTAGGTCTTGAAGGGGCGATCGAAGTAGACCCCCAGCTCGGCGAACTCCTCCACATAGCGAACCTTGCGGGGAACATCCGCCTTGCCGGCGTAGATACGGCTCACAAACGTGACATTCTCGCGCCCGGTGAGACTGCCCTGAAACCCGCCCACCAGCCCCACCGGCCAGGAGATGGAAAGATCACTCTCAATGGTGCCGCTATCGGGAAGATCGATGCCACCAAGCAAGCGCAGCAACGTACTTTTACCCGCCCCATTGGCGCCGAGAATTGCCACAGACTCACCGGTTTCAATGGTGAAACTCAGGTCCCTAAGCACAACGCTGCGCTTGCCCTGATAGGTGAAGCTCTTGGTGAGGTTGCGTACGCTTATCATTAGAGGGTCAGGAGGCGTCGCTCGTTGTTGGCGTAGATCCAGAGGGCGATCGTCGTTTGGATAGCAACCCAGATCAGCACGTATTCCAAATTGGCATCCGGGGTGAAGTAATCATCACTCATCGAACGTCGATTGAGCTCGATGCAATGCATCAGGGGATTCCAAACAAAAAACGGCTTCGACCAGACAGGAAAGGTCCAATAGCGAAATGGAACACCGGAAAGGAACCAGAGAATGCGCGGAACCCAGAGAGCCACCTGGGGGAAAGCGGGAACGAGATGGCCCGCCGTCATAAAGATCAAACCGGTGGAAAAGCCAAGGGCTGCCGCAAGGAGAAGCGAGATCAAAAACAAGCCAAGGTCAGCCATGACCACCTGATCCAGATAGATCCAGGTTCCGGCAAGGATGACGAAAAAACAGCAGGTGTAGAGGCCTGTTTCGCAGAGGGTGCGGGCGATCACCGTATCGATCGGCTTGACCGGCCGATAAAAGAGAAGCGCTTCATTGGCGTCCATTGCCGTCAGGCTGCGTTTGGCAATGTGACTGAAGATACTGAAAAGAATAATCCCCGAGGTGAGAAATAAAATGATATTAAGGCTGCCGCCGCGGTTCAGATTGATCGCCGAAAGAAAGGCCAGCCAGATCGCCAGCAGCCCCAAGGGCTGCAGCAGCACCCCCAGGAAGCCACCCCGCACTTCGCTCACGCGGGTGCGCAGCTCGCGGTACACCAGCGCGTCGACAACGCGCCATTGGATACGCCAGCCACTGAGGCCCTGGATCCCGTCCCGTCCGCGGCCCCGGGCGACGCCGGCGCGGAGCGCATCCGCCGTGTGGGGGGCGACCGCCTCCAGGACTGTGCCGACGCCTGAAACTGGGACAAGCGCGTCCAACGCCAGCGTGAG
>JBKDOZ010000308.1:0-12380 GCA_046342735.1 Synechococcaceae cyanobacterium | reverse complement strand
GCGAGCAACATCTCGAAGAAGCCCGCCGCCACCGTGAAAAAGCTCACCACCGCGCAGGCGAGCAGGTTGTACCAGCCCACATCATGGAGGCCGGCGCGGGTGACGGGCAACGCCAGGAAGCGAAACACACGACGCTCCAGGGGATAGAAGGCGGCCGCCAAATCAAAGGTGATGGCGATCACGAACAGGCCGATCGTGAAGTGCACCAGGTTGGGGTGCAGCGGCAGGGCGTAGGGCAGGCCGTTGACCCCCAGGGAAGCGGCGATCTGCTCGATCGGCTCGGGTTGGCTGAGGTAAGGCAGCGCCATCACACCTGCCCCTGACGAATCGCCTCCACCACCGGCACGGTGTGGAGCCCATAGATCCAGATCAGCTTGTCGCCCAGCACCACTTGCACCACGATCAGCGCACTGGCGAGGGCGCCGGCTCCGAGGAAGGGAAGGGGCAGGCTCTGGGGATCACGGCTGCGCAGCACGTAACGCCAACCGGTGAGCAGCGACAGCACCCCAGCCAAAGACCAGCCGATAGTGGTGTGGATGTCGAGGATGGCGCGCGCCCCGCCGTAGGGGTTGGCCAGGCCTGCCTCCACCTGGCCGAAGATGATCGCCACGAAGATGGCGGCGGTGGCGAACAGCAGGTTCCAGAAGCCCACTTCGAAAAGGGCCGGCCGGCGCGCCAGCACGCCCACCAGGTCGTAGACGAAGGCGATCAACGCCATCGCGATCACGAAGTGCACGACGATCGGATGGATCGTGTCCATCCACGGCAGGTTGTGGTCGTTGAGGGGCGGCAGCAGGGGGAACATGGGGCTGGCGCTGGAGGCAGGGCGGGCCGGCGCCCCTTCAGCGTGACCGGAAGGGGCGGACCCGCCCGCCCCTTGTCACGAATGGGCACATCGCTGCCGCAGGCGACGGCTCCAGCCATAGCCGGCAGCCAGGGCAAACCAGGGCAGGGGGGCAGGGACGGGGGCGGGCTCGGGGTCGCCGGGGGCACTGAAGAAATTGATGGCGAGGACGCCAGGGGCGTTCTGGGCATCGAGGGTGTCGAGGCGGAAGCCGAAGCTGTCACCAGCGTCCACATCGAACTGGGTGAAGCCTGCGGCATCATGATCGGCAAGCATCGTGTAGATGCCGTTCAGCAAATAACCAAAGCTATCCATGCCCGGGTCATCGTCACTGGAATAGGACCAATCGAGCATGACGTGACCGTGCTCGATCGAGGTGGTAACGTAATCCGTATCCGCCGGGATGCCATTGTGGCTTCCGAACATGACGATGGAATTGGGGACGCCGGCTAGATCGACCGAGCCATTGCCATTCCCTCCACTAAAGGTCCACAACTGAGGGGCATAGGGCCCCGTGAAGCCATTGATACCATGGGCCCAGGCCCCACCAGCAGCCAAAAGGAAAACGGAAGCAGAAGCGAACAACGAAGAGCGAAGAAGCCGAGGTAGTTTCACGAGGATTACGGGCGTGAATACAACATTCACCGTAACGCCTTACACGGACCGATGCAATACCCAAACAGACGAAGTGGGGAGATTATTTGACAAGAACAACAAGGCTTATATGGCGAGAATACGAGGAAGCCTCCAGGGGCCAATGCCGATAATGGACGAGTTTGTGCCGTGAAGCACTTGCGAGATTCAGACCGGCAATCGCCACGAACAAGCAGGTCAGGATGGCAGCTAAAAAAAGGGGTGCCACTAGGACACCCCCGCGAAGAATAGCCGAAGACTACAGCGATCCCGAGGCGCCGAAGGGGAGAACGACTATTCACGACCTAACTGTCGACGCTGGCGATCCCGTCGACGGTCACAGCATCTGCGCTGACGTTCCTTACAGTGCCCCTGCAGCAGAGGAGGCGAAGGAGGGAACCGTGAGCCAGGCAGGATCGAAGGTCGCAACTCCGTCAAGACGCACAGTGATATCCGGAAAGGTGTTGCCATCCAGATCAGCCTGCAGCCATTCATTGGCAAATCGCACCTGGCCTGCTACCCCGGAGAACACAGCTGAGCCAATGAAGGTCAACAGAGCTCCCGAGCCATTGGCATTCACCAACGCGTGGTGGAGCGAGATGAAATCTTGGCCGGGCTGAAAGTCAGTAATGACATCGAGGGATCCGGGATCGGATGTAATGAAGTAGAAACCATCACGACCTGCACCTCCAGTGAGGGTATCACTACCGACCTCACCCGCCAGCAGGTCATCACCGGCTCCGCCGCTCAAGCTATCTTGACCATTGCCGCCAACCAGCATGTCGTTACCATTATCTCCCTGCAGCTGGTCGTTGCCATCCAAGCCATTGAGGTAGGAATCCATGGATTTGGCGAGTATTGTCTCATCGCTAGCTGTTCCCCAGGCGATGTAGGGGAAGGCAGCCAACAAGAGAGTGGAGATATTGGCAGGTCCCGAGGAGGTCGAAGAATTGCCAGCAGTGCTGGCGCCCGCATTAGGAGGGCTGAGAACAACGCCCTGGTGTGCGGAGAAGAAGGGGAACGGCGTGAAATTACGGTCCAGGGGGATTGGATCACCGGACTGATAGCCCGAGCCCTCAAGATGGGGGTCAATATTAAACATCATCATTGAATCTTCGTGCTGAAGCGTATGGCAATGAAAAACAAAAGGACCCTCAAATGTACGGAACTTCATGCGAATGACAGCCGTACTATTGGGACCTAGAATCGTGGTATCGCTCTTGAACTGCTTTTCAGGGAAGTAGGTGGGAGAAGGAGCGCGCCCCTCCAGGGTGATCAGCTGATGCGACTCCAGGTGGATATGCATGGGATGCCACCAGCCACCACTGTTGTTGACTAACGTCCACTCTTCGGCCGTATTCAAGGGGATGGGTATATTCGACAGATTCGCATCCCAATGGGTTTGATTGATCATCCACATGCCATTGTGTCTGCCCATCTCAAAAACACGTCGATTGACGATCTCAGAATCGAGGATGGGGGTGTTCTCGCGGAGAAACGTAGCCGTGGTGAGCGGGGCAATAGTGGGCGTGGTCGGCGTGCGCTCACCAACAACGATCTTCATGAAACGCTCCGAAAAGCCTGTCTGGCCAAGGTTGTCCAATTTGCCTTGCGGCCCGGTGCCCTTGTGTTGCTCCGCCGTATTGACGAGATAGAGGGTGGTGCCCGGTGCATACTGGGAAAAATCCATCACGATATCGGCACGCTGGGCTGGGGCCAGAATAAAATCATTCATGGCAATGGGATGGGGCATCAGCCACGTGTCGTTACCGATTCGCCAATGGGATTGCATGGTGCCGGCTTCATCCTGCACACTTACACGCCAATGGCGAGCCGTAGAAGCGCACAAAACACGCAAACGATATTGGGTAGGCTCTACATAGAGATAGGGATAAGACTTGCCATTCACCAACATCACGTCGCCAAGATAGCCATCGGTATCCTTGCCTATAGGGAAGCCGTCATAGGAGAAGGAGCCATCGGCATTAAAGCGGCGATCTGAGATGGCAAGAGGAATATCGTAGGGGGAGTTATTCGCCATGAACTCCTGCTCACTCCACTGCGAGGCGGCTTTCCACCAACCAGGGATGATTTGATTTTTAATTAGATTGAGCTCGATATCATCAAAGGACAGCCAGAATCCGGCCATACCCTTAACCACATGGTAGTCAGTAAGATCCTCGCCGTGATCGTGATACCACATTGTGGAAGGGGCTTCGCCCATATCCGGCTTGCCATCCTTGCCCAAGGGCACGGTATTGGCGTAATAGTAATCGCGATACATGCCAGGGTTAATGGCAAAGGATGGATAGCCATCCGCATGGGCAGCATTATGACCACCGTGAAGATGGACGGATTCACGCTGCACCAATCCAGCCGGCAGCCCAGGATCCGCTGGCAGATCATTCCAGTGCCGTACAACAACCTCCTGGCCAACCTTGGTTTTAAATGTGGAGCCCGGCATGGTGCCGTCGTAGCCATAGATCTCCGTGGAGTAAACCCTGCTCGCTCCATCAACGACGACTTGATAGCGAGCAAACTCGCGCTGCGAATACCAGGCGGGCAGATCTCCCGATGTGTAATAAGGAATCGAAGTGCCTGCTACAACCTGATTATAGAATTCAGGAGCAATCCCACCATAACTCACCTGATTGGGATCTACATCGGGATAAAGAGCAGGCTGGCCGCCAGGCGAGGGCTGGGGGGCTAGCTTGCTTCCCCATGGATCCGGCTGGATACCGACATAATCCGGACGCTTCAGGGTAGGAACGGGCACATGGGAGGCCCACTTCAACACTGAAAAGGGTGTGGTTGAAGGCTGATAGATCTCGGTTGCCACCGATAGGGACAAGGATGTATCCCGAACCACGACCGACAACGCGGGGCCAAGCTGGCTACCACCTGGCTTATCGGAAAACAAACGAATCACATACGACTCGTCCCCCTCAGTGCGAAAGTCTCTAGCCATCTTGTGAGAGAATGTACCACGTCCTCCTTTGATCAACAGCTGGCCAGTAATGGTCCCCGAAGCAAAATCACCGGGATCAAGATTAGCGCCGCGAATTTGATAGAAGAGGATGGATCCATCCGGCACATTGGTGGTGGTCACCGTGGTGATCAGATCATCACCCTCGTTCACAATGGTGGCGGATGGCGTGAGGGAATAGGTGGGAGTGGCCGGTGCCTTGGAGGTATCGAGAACCGAAACCGTGGCACTTTTCAGTAATACTTGAAAATTGGAGTCGGCATAAAGAGCAATCTGAAGACTCTCTGTGCCCTCTGTCGCCAGATCGTTGGCAAGGGTGTGGGAGAAGGAAAATTGGCCATTCGCTCCCACCGTGCCCAGGCCTACGATCGGACCAGCACTGAAATCGGCGTCATTGATGCCCGTACCACTGAGACGCCAGTAAACCGTGGTGGCTGGGGGTACGTTGGTGGTCTTCACCAAGGTGGTAAGCATCTGACCTTCATTGAGACTCAATAGTGAAGGCGTAATTGAATAAATTTGCGGTGGCGGGCTGATGGAGGTGTCGTTCACCTTCACACTGGCTGTGGTGCCCAGCTGCTTGGTGCGTGCCGCATCACTGAACAGCTTGATCTGCAGCGTTTCCAGACCTTCTGTGGTCAGATCAGGGCTGAGGGTATGGGAAAGACTGATCTGGCCATTCGCGGCCACCGCATCCGCCCCCGTAAGCGCTCCACTGCTGAAATCGCTGCTGGTAATGCCCGTGCCCGAGAAAGACCAATAGAGCAGCGTGCCCGCGCTGACATTGGTGGTCTGCACAAGGGTGGTGAGCACCTGGCCTTCATTGATGGTGCTCAGGGAAGGGGTAATGGCATAGGTGGTAGGCGGGGGTGCCTTGGACGTGTCATTGATGGTGACCGTGGCGGTGGCACCAAGTTGCAACGTGCGCGCTGGATCATTGAACAGCTTGATCTGCAGCGTTTCGATACCCTCTGTGGTCAGGTCGTTGCGCAGGGTATGGGAAAAATTGATCTGGCCATTGCTCGCCACAGCGGCCGATCCCGTCAGGGCACCGCTACTGAAATCTGTGCTGGTGATTCCCGTGCCCGAGAGCGACCAATACAGCAGTGCACCTGTCGTGAGCCCGGTGGTCTGAACCTGCGTGTTCAGCACCTGCCCCTCATCGATCACGGTGAGGGAGGGATGGATGGCAAAGGTGGGTGTGGCGGGTGGTGGGGGCGGAGTGGTCGAGGTGTCGTTGACGCTGACACTGGCGGCGGCACCCACCTGCTGGGTCCGAGCGGACTCCAGGAACACTTTGATCTGCAGGGTTTCGGCAGCTTCCGTGATCAGATCGTTACGCAGCACATGGCTGAAGCTGATCTGGCCGTTCACGGCCACCTTGGCGGATCCCGTCAGGGCGCCACTGCTGAAATCGGTGCTCGTGACTCCCACACCGGAGATGGACCAGTAGAGGATGGTGCCGACGCCGACATCTGTGGTTTGCACAACAGTGGTGAGCTTCTGGCCCTCGTTGATGGTGCTGAGGGAGGGCTGGATGACATAGGTGGCCCAGGGCGGTGGTGGCGGAGTCAGCGAGGTGTCGTTCACCTTCACGCTGCTGGTGGTGCCCAGTTGCTTGCTGCGCGCCGCATCGCTGAACAGCTTGATCTGCAGAGTTTCCACACCCTCCGTCAGCAGGTCATTGGTCAGGGTGTGGGAAAAGCTGATCTGGCCATTGGCGGCCACGGCCGCCGATCCGGTTAGCGCGCCCGCGCTGAAATCGGTGGAGGTGATGCCGGTGCCGGAAAGCGACCAGTACAGAATCGTGCCAACCGGAACATTGGTGGTTTTTACTACCGTGCTCAGAACCAGACCTTCGTTAAGAGTGGTTGAGGAGGGCGTGATGAGGTAGGTGGCTGCCAGAGGACTCTGGGACGTGTCGTTCACGTTCACGCTGGTTGTGCTGCCCAGCTGAACAGTGCGGGATGGATCGCTAAATAATTTGATCTGCAGCGTCTCCAACCCCTCGCTCGTCAGATCCTGGCGAAGGGTGTGCGAAAGAGTAAACATGGCCATGCCACTGGCATCATTGCTGATGGCGGCCTGACCGGTGAGTGCACCCGAGCTGAAGTCTTCAGCGCCAACGTTTGTGCCGCTGATGGACCAATAAATCCAGGTGCCGTTGGCCACTCCATAGGCGTGGACCATGGTTTGCAGCGTTTGCCCCTCGCTGACGGCGGTGAACTGGGGGAGGATCTGGAAGGTTGCCGGCATGGATGGAGACCAGAAAATCGGAGACGCAGAGAAAGGTTGAAGACAGCTATGTCAGCGCGCCAAAACACCTACACGCCAGAAGAAGGCCTAGCCGCAGGCAACGGCAACAGGCGAAACCGAGGCGAAGTTGTGACGAGATTGAGGGGAGCTTTGACTAGGTGCCGCTGATGCGGACCGGACGGAATGTCACGCCAAAGGGCAAGGCTTGGCTCAGGTACCGTGGGAGCCTAACAAAGGGCTGAAAGCTGGCGCGAAGAAGTTCCAGCCTCACCAGGACTCGGCGATGTTGATGTCAACCTGAGGCGAAACAGGAGACTGACTTATCCGGAAGTTATTAGCAAATACTCGCTTGTTACTTCGGCGGTCCACCGCCGGGAAACGACCTACGGTGCGGGGGTTCTGAGCGCCCGATCCCCGTGTCTGCCCCGGCCTCCCCCACCCTCCGCTGGCTCACCGCTGCCCTGCTGTTCGCCGGTGCTGGCCTCTCGCTGGTGCTGCCCTTCGTATCCGCCACCTTTTTGACAATCCTGCTCGGTAGCGCAGCGGTGGTAGCTGGAGTGTCGCAGTGGCTACGGCTGACTGGTGCCGAAGGCAGCGGGGCCAAGGTGTTCCGCGCTCTCTCGGGACTGCTCTATCTGGTGGGGGGGCTCTCCTGCCTTGTTTTTCCGATTCAGAGCACAGTGAGCCTCACTTTGTTCCTGGGGGTGCTGCTGCTGGTGGAGGGGGTGATGGAGTTGGCGGCGGCCGCCAGCCAGGCGTTGCCGGCCCGTGGCCTGGTGCTGCTCGATGGGATCGTCACGGCGGTGCTTGGCGGCATGCTGGTGGCCGAGTGGCCCAGTGACAGCACTTGGGCGATCGGCACTCTCTTTGCCATCTCCCTGGGCTTCTCGGCGATCAACCTGCTGACGGCGCCAGCTCCGCAGGCCAACACCTGAGGGCGTTGGCTGCCGAGGAGTGGGCGAAGGGCCGGGATGGGACTCGGCTCTGGCTAAGGCCAATACTTCCTGGCAAACAGAGCATCGCACCAACCATCCCGGTTGAAGCAGCACTCGCCGAGATGAAGATCGTAGCTGCGCAGCAGAGAACCGATCTCCAGATACGTGGAGCCGCCCTCATAAAGGGGCTCCACCGAGGTTTCGATCATTGCCCCCTTGAGGTTGGCAGAACGCAGCCATTGGCTCGCTCCTTCCAGCACCAACTTCTCCGCACCTTGCACATCAACCACAAGAAAATCGATGGCCGCAGGGATCACACCGCTGGCGGCCAGTTCGTCCAGCGTGGTGGTCACCAGCTCCACAGTTCGCACGTAGTGGATCGAGGGGTGTGCCTCCTGGTGACGCCCGAGGCCGAGCATGGAGGAGGAGTAACTATTGCTGGCAACGTTGAAGCTGATCGTTTCGCCAGCCTTGCTCGATAGGCAGGCCTGAACAGGATGCTGAAGCCGCCTGATGGAACAGGCGGCCACGAGCTGTTCATAGACATCGGGCATGGCTTCTACATGCCAGGCCTCGATCCCGTGGTCGCTGTAATAGCGGCTCTCGTTGCCTGTGCTGGCGCCGATGTGGAGAAGCCGGCGGGGGGAAGGGATGCCGTAGGCGGCCAGTCGTCCCAGCAACGTAGCCCTGACCTGAGCTGGAGTGGGGAACAGGCGATGCTTGACTCCACGCAGTTGATTAAGGAGGGGGGATTGATAGAGAGAACCCAGCATTGAGTATCTACCTTTAACGCACATTAACACGATTTAGCACATTAACACAGGCCGCTTGGCTCCGGCTGGCGTGCGTTTGCTCCGGCATCGCCAGGCTCTCCCCCCGGCGGGGATCCACCACCCCCAGGCTGCCGCCGCCGGGCAGCAACTCCACACTGTTCACCGCCCCCATCACAGCGGAGCGATGCAGGCGGTGGCCCATGGTGGCCAGGATCGCCAGGGTGTCGGAGCTGAAACCCTCCTCCAGCTCCAGGCGATCGGGCAGGAGCTGGTGGTGCAGGCGGGGCGCAACGATCGCCCCCGCCAGATTGCGCTCCCCCAGCAACCGCTGCAGCAGCACCTGGGCCACCGCCGTGATGATGCGGCTGCCGCCGGGGCTGCCCGTGGCCAACCAGGGGGAGCCGTCGGGGTGGAACACCAGGGTGGGGGTCATCGAGCTGAGGGGCCGACGACCGGGGGCCAGGGCGTTCGCCGGACCCTGCACCAGGCCGAAGGCGTTGGCGCTGCCCGGCTGCAGGCTGAAATCGTCCATCTCGTTGTTGAGCAGGAAGCCGGCGCCCGGCACCAGGACGCCGTTGCCGTAAGACAGGTTGAGGGTGGTGGTGAGGGACACCAGCCCCCCCTGGCAATCCGCCACCGAGAGATGGGTGGTGTTGCGGCCCTCCGGAGGAGCCGCCGCTGGCAGGGTGGCGGGGGGACGGTGGCGACGCCCATCGATGGAGCGCCGCAGGGTGTCGCGATGGGTGTCGGAGAGCAGGTGCTCGATCGGGATCTCGCTCTGCTCGGGATCGCCCAGCCAGGCGTTGCGGTCGCGGAACACCAGCGCCATCGCCTCCGCCATCCGATGCAGGCCGGTGGCGCCATCCAGCTCACCCTCACCCCAGGGATAGGGCTCCAGCAAGCGCAACAGCTGCAACAAGCTCAAGCCGCCCCCCGGTGGGGGCACCGCCAGCACCGGATGGCCGCGGAAGCGAATCGCCAGGGGTTCCACCAGGCGGGCCCGGTAGGCATGGAGGTCGTCGGCCTCGATCAAGCCGCCGCGGCTGCGCATCAACGCCAGCAGGGCCTCGGCCACCGGACCTTGGTAAAACCCTGCCTCCCCGTGGGCAGCGATGCGGCGAAGGGTGGCGGCCAGATGGGGCTGGCGCAGCCGTTCGCCGGGCTGCAGCGGCACGGGGGGAGAGCCTGAGGCGCCGGACGTTCGGAAAAACAGGCGCAGGCTGCCGGGATCGCGGCGCAACACCGGGGCGGAAGCAGCCAGGGAGCGGCTCAGGGAGGCGCTCACCGGAAACCCCTGCTCCGCCAAGCCAATCGCGGGGGCGATCACCTGCTGCCGCGGCAGTCGGCCGTAGCAGCGCTGGGCCAGCAACAGGCCCGCCACGCTGCCCGGGACCGCCGTGGCCCGCAGCCCCTGGGTGGCCAGGCGGCGATCGAGGCGGCCATCGGCGCCCAGAAAGCTCTCGGGGCGGGCGGCTCGGGGGGCGGTTTCGCGGAAGTTCACCGCGGTGGCGAAGCCGCGACCAAGGCCCCGTTCTGCCGACCCGCAGCCGCGAGCCACCGCGGGGGAGGGGCCCGGCAGCCAGAGCAGAAGGAAGCCCCCGCCCCCCAGATTTCCGGCATAGGGCAGGGTGACCGCCTGGGCAAAGGCGGTGGCCACGGCCGCATCAACGGCGTTGCCTCCCTGCCGCAGAACCGCGGCACCCACCGCCATCGCCTCGCGCTCCTCCGCCGCCACCATCCCGGCCGGAGACCAGACGGGCTCGACCCGCTCGCGCCGTTCCGCCAGCACGTTGGCGATGGCGGGGGCCGGGATGAGCAGGGCCAGCCCGGCCAGCGGAGCCAGCTTGGCCCGGTGGACAGGCCGGGCAGGGGGACGGGTCGGTCGGGCCATGGGGATGGATCGCGCGCTGGTATACCCGGCTGGTGTCGGCCGTTGCGGGGCGGCCAGCAGCTGTCTGCCGTAGACGTTCAAGGCTCCTGCGATTCTCGTGGTCGGGAACTCGATGCCAGGTCGGCATCTGCTGCGCCGAAGCCTTCGGCTACGACAAGAACCATCGCCATCGAGGCAGAAATGAAGGTGATGGGGTCCTAGGAGGAAACGAGGGCGATGAGGCCAACGGCGACGGCTCGGGGGGTGGAGGTGGGGTCATGGGCAACCCCCAGCTGCAGGGCCGTAGCCACCGCCGCCGGGGGTTTCGATCCGCAGCCGATCCCCGGGCGCCACCGCCAGCTCGGCACTGCCGGCCAGCTCCTCCCAGCCGCCGCCGGCGCGGGCGATGGTGTTGCGGCCGCACTGGCCAGGGGCACCGCCCATCAGGCCGAAGGGTGGCACCCGCCGCGAGCCCGACAGGATCGCCACCGTCATCGGCGCCAGGAAGCACAGGTCGCGCACCACGCCATCCCCGCCGCGGCCCTGGCCAGCGCCGCCGCTACCGCGTCGCAGCGCAAACCGCTCCAAGCGCACCGGGAAGCGTGTCTCGAGCACCTCCGGATCGGTGAGGCGCGAGTTGGTCATGTGGCTCTGCACAGCGTCGGCGCCGTGAAACACGCGGCCATCGGGAAAGAGCCCGGCACCGGTACCGCCGCAGATGGTTTCGTAGTACTGGCGGTGTTCATCGCCGAAGCTGAGGTTGTTCATCGTGCCCTGCGCTGCGGCCATCACACCGAGCGCGCCGAACAACGCATTCGCCACCGCCTGCGCCGTTTCCACATTGCCCGCCACCACCGCCGCCGGCGGCCGCGGATGGAGCAGACATCCCTCGGGCACCACCAGCTCGATCGGCTCAAAACAACCCGCGTTCAGCGGAATCGCCTCGCCCACCAGGCACCGGAACACGTACAGCACCACGGCGCGGGTGATCGCCAGGGGGGCATTGCGGTTGCCCGGCTGCTGCGGCGAGGTGCCGCTGAAGTCCACCCGGGCGCGGCGGCGGCCGTGGTCGAGGCGCACCGCCACCTGGATACGGGCGCCGTCATCGAGCACCACGGTGTGGGAGCCATCGCGCAGGCCAGCGATGGCGCGGCGCACCGCTGCCGCCGCATTGGCCTGCACCTGGGCCATGGACGCCACCACCTCCGCCTCGCCATGGCGCTCAATCAGCCGCAGCCATTCCTCCGCCCCGAGCCGGTTGGCGGCGATCTGGGCCTGCAGGTCGGCAAGCAGCTGGTCGGGGTTGCGCACGGGGTGGGGGCCAGCCGCCAGGCGCCGCCGCCAGTCCTCCTCCTGCAGCACGCCACCCACCAGCAACGGCACGTTGGTCAACAGCAGGCCCTCCTCAGCCAGGCTGCGGCTGAAGGGCGGCATCGACCCCGGGGTGATGCCCCCCACATCGGCATGGTGGCCGCGGCAGGCCACATAAAAGAGCGGGGCCGGGGCGCCTGGGGCGAACACCGGGGTGATCACCGTGATGTCGGGCAGGTGGGTGCCGCCGTGGAAGGGGTCGTTGGCGGCGATCGCATCGCCAGGGCCGGGCGGCGGCAGCTCGCCCCGCGCCACAGCCGCCAGCAGCGCCGCCACGCTCTCCCCCATCGAGCCGAGATGCACAGGGATGTGGGGGGCATTGGCCACCAGTCGGCCGGCGCCATCGAACAGGGCGCAGGAGAAATCGAGCCGCTCCCGGATGTTCACCGAGCGGGCGCTCTGCTGCAACCGCACCCCCATCTGCTCGGCGATGGCGGTGAAGCGATGGTTGTAGAGCTCCAGGCGCACCGCGTCGGGGAGCGCCGGGTCGGCCCCCGGCGGCGCGGAACGCTCCAGCCGCAGCGCGCCGCCCTCCAGGCAGATGGCGTGCCAGTGCGGCTCCAAAAGCAGGGTGCCGGTGTCATCGATCACCACCGCCGGCCCCACCAGCCGCTGGCCCGGCGCCACCTGGGCCCGGCGCCAGAGGGGCACGGAGCACCAGACCAGGCCGCTGCCGTCGTCGGCGGGCAGGCAAAGCGGCGTCTGGGCGGGC
>JBKDOZ010000307.1:0-6990 GCA_046342735.1 Synechococcaceae cyanobacterium | reverse complement strand
GGCCAGATCGCCCGTGCCGCAGCAGAGGTCCACCAGACGCTGGCCGGGGGTCGGCCGCAACCGCGGCACCACCTGGCGCTTCCAGAGCCGGTGCAGGCCCAGGCTCAGCAGGTCGTTGAGGGCGTCGTAGCGGGGGGCGATGTCCTCGAACAGTTCGCGCACTGCGACGGGGTCGCCAGGCTTCATGGCATCCGCTCAGCCGGGAGGAGCCGCGGGGGGCGCGGCGCCCTCCCAGGGAAGCAGCAGGGCATCGAGGCTGGCCGGGGCGGCAGGCTCCGGGCTGCGGCCGAGGCCCAGCAGGCCGCTGGCATCGAGCCGCACCGGGGAGGTGAAGGTGAGCACCATCACCGTGGCCAACCCCACGGCGGCTGAGCACACCATGCAGCCGGCCAGCATCAGGGAAAATTCGCGGCGATCATTCGCCGCCTGCATCAGCTGGAGAGCCCAGGCCACCAAGGCGATCACAGCCCCCACCATCAGCAGCGCCAGGGCGGTGAGCAGGGAAGCGGGGAGAGCGAGAAGGGCGGACAACGCCGGTACCCGGGGCGAGCGGGAAGTTTGCTTAATGTAACGAGCCGCTCATCCGGCCTGCGTCGGCAGCAGGGGCCGCACCGGCAGGCCCCGGGCGATCAGCTCCCGTTTGATCTCCTCCACGGTGAGCACGCCGTCATGCAGCAGCGAAGCAAGCAACGCCGCCGCCGCCTTCCCCTCCTGCAGGGCCGCCGCGATGTGGTCGATGCAGCCGGCGCCGCCGGAGGCGATCACCGGCACGGGCACCGCCTCCGCCACCGCGCGGGTGAGGGCCAGGTCGTAGCCGGCCTGGGTGCCATCGCCATCCATCGAGGTGAGCAGGATCTCGCCAGCGCCGCGCTCCACCACCTGCCGGGCCCAGGCCACCGCATCGAGGCCCGTGTTTTCCCGCCCCCCCTTGACGTACACCTCCCAACCGGGGATGCCATCGGTGCGGCGACGCGCGTCGATGGCCACCACGATGCACTGGCAGCCGAACCGCTCCGCGCCGCGGGCCACCAGATCCGGATCGCGCACGGCCGATGAATTGAGGCTCACCTTGTCGGCGCCGGCGCGCAGCAGCTCGGTGATGCCCTCCACCGTGCTGATGCCGCCACCGACCGTGAAGGGCAGCGTCACCGCCTCGGCGGTGCGGCGCACCAGATCCACCAGGGTTTCCCGGCCCTGGTGGCTGGCAGCAATGTCGAGAAACACCAGCTCATCGGCGCCGGAGGCGCTGTAGCGGCAGGCGAGCTCCACCGGATCCCCGGCATCGCGCAGGCCCACAAAATTGACCCCCTTCACCACCCGCCCCCCGGCCACATCCAGGCAGGGAATGATGCGTCGGGCGACCATCGCGGCAGGCGTGCAGCCAAGCCGACACCTTAGGGGGCGCTCCCAAGGGCCGAAGATCTCGCCGCGGCGAGGGGGGCGGGGTAAGGGAGAGCGAGGCATGGGTGATAGGTTGGCGCCGACTTTTTCAAGCGGTTCATGGCTTCCGCCGGCGTCACCATTGGCTCGAAGGTCCGGGTGCTGCGGGTGCGCGATCGCATTCCCGCTGAGCTGGTGGCCACCCTTAAGGCCAACCCCACCGGCACCGTGCGCGACTTCCGGGTGACCGACGGCAAAGGCGTTGGCGTGGTGGTCGAGCTCGATGGCGGCGGCACCAGCTGGTTCTTCGACGACGAGATCACCCCCGCCTGAATCCCGGTTCCGTGAGTCAGAGCCCCGAACCCGCCCCCTCCCCCACCCCTTCGGCGAACGGGGCACCCATCAATGGGCCGGCGGCCAACGCCGATGCGCGCCAGCTGCTGGGAATGAAAGGAGCGTCCAGCTCCAGCAACATCTGGAAGATCCGGCTGCAGCTGATGAAGCCGGTCACCTGGATTCCTTTGATCTGGGGCGTGGTCTGCGGCGCCGCTGCCTCCGGAAACTTCCTCTGGCGGCCCGACCACGTGCTCGCGGCCTTCGCCTGCATGTTGATGAGCGGCCCCCTGCTGGCGGGCTACACGCAAACGATCAACGACTACTACGACCGCGAGATCGACGCGATCAACGAGCCCTACCGGCCCATCCCCTCCGGGGCGATCCCGCTGCCCCAGGTGAAGCTGCAGATCTGGGTGCTGCTGCTCGCCGGCCTGGCGGTGGCCTGGGGGCTCGATCGCTGGGCGGGCCACCAGACGCCGGTGCTCCTGCTGCTCGCCCTGGGCGGCTCCTTCGTGAGCTTCATCTACTCCGCCCCCCCGCTCAAGCTCAAGCAGAACGGCTGGCTCGGCAACTACGCCCTCGGTGCCAGCTACATCGCCCTGCCCTGGTGGGCCGGCCAGGCCCTCTTCGGCCACCTCACCTGGACCACCGCCCTGCTCACCCTGGCCTACAGCCTGGCCGGCCTCGGCATCGCGGTGGTGAACGACTTCAAGAGCGTGGAGGGTGACCGGGCCCTGGGTCTGCAATCCCTCCCCGTGGTGTTCGGGATCCGCCGGGCCAGCTGGATCAGCGCCGCCATGATCGACCTCTTCCAGGTGGCGATGGTGGCCGTGCTGATCGCCATCGGCCAGCACTTCGCCGCCGTGCTTCTGGTGCTCCTGATCGTGCCCCAGATCACCTTCCAGGACATCTGGTTGCTGCGGGATCCGGTGGCCTTTGATGTGAAATATCAGGCCAGCGCCCAACCTTTCCTGGTGCTCGGCATGCTCGTGACCGCCCTGGCCATCGGACACAGCGACCTCAGCCGCCTGGTCACCCTGCCCGCCCTGCTGCCGTGACGGACACCGGCAGGCCCAGCCGCGCCGAAGGCCGAGGACCCCAGCGGGGATCCGGAGTGGCCGAGCGCTTCCGCGCCGCCCGGCCGGTGCTGATTCCGGCCTTGCTGGCGGCCTCCGTGGGCGGGGTGGCGGCGATTGGCCAGTCGCTGGTGATGGCCGGCGTCGACAGCCTGCTGCCCGATGCGACCCGCATCAGCAGCTTCAACCGCCCCGGCACCCTCACCATCCTCGATACCAACGGGCAGGTGGTGTACAAGCAGGGACCGGCCACCCGCGAAAAGCTGCCCACCGGCCGCATGCCCCTGCTGGTGCAAAAAGCATTCGTGGCCGCCGAGGATCGCCGCTTCTACCAGCATGACGGCGTCGACCTGGTGGGCATCGGCCGGGCGATGGTGCGCAACCTCAGCCAGGGCTCGGTGGAGGAGGGAGCCAGCACGATCACCCAGCAGCTGGCGCGCACCGTTTTCCTCAGCCAAGACCGCACCCTGTGGCGCAAGCTCAAAGAGGCGGCCCTGGCCGGCAAGATCGAGCGCCAGCTCTCCAAGGAGCAGATCCTTGAGCAATACGTCAATTACGTCTACCTCGGCTCCAGCGCCTACGGCGTCTCCGATGCGGCCTGGGTCTACTTCTCCAAAACCCCCGACAAGCTGACCCTGCCGGAGGTGGCCTTGATCGCCGGCCTGCCGCCGGCCCCCTCGGTTTATTCCCCCCTGGTGAACCCCGACCTCGCCCTGGAGCGCCGAGGCACCGTGCTGCGCCGCATGCGCGAAGCCGGCTACATCGACGACGCCCAACTGGCGCGCGCCACGGCAGCCCCGCTCGGACTGCGTCCCGCCGAACCCAAGTACTTCCACAATCCCGCCCCCTGGTTCACCAGCTGGCTGGAGCAGGAACTGCCGCGGGCGCTCACCAAGGAGCAGCTGGAGGTGGGCGGCCTGACGATCCGCACCGGCCTCAACAAGGCGTGGCAGGAGGAGGCCCAGAAAACGATCGCCAGCTACGCCAGTGGCGGCCTCGAAGGGGCCCTGGTGTCGATGGAACCGGGCACCGGCCTGGTGCGGGCCATGGTGGGCGGCAAGGACTGGGAAAAGAGCCAGTTCAACCGCGCCACCCAGGCCCTGCGCTCCCCCGGCTCCACCTTCAAGCTCTTCACCTACACCGCCGCCATCCAGTACGGGATGCGCCCCGAGGACAGCGTCTCGCTGCGCCAGCGCTGCTACCAGGATGGCTGGCCTCCCAAGCGGTTCTGCATCGAGGGGGGCAAGGGCGGCAGCACATCGGTCGCTGAGGCCCTGCGCCAGTCGCTGAATACCGCGGCAGTGACGCTGGCCGAGAAGGTGGGCTATCCCCGCGTCATCGGCGTGGCGCGCAAGCTCGGCATCACCGGCCCCATCGGCGAGTATCCGGCCATGGTTCTCGGGGCCAACGAAAAAACCGTGCTGGAGATGACCGCCGCCTATGCCGCCATCAACAACCGCGGCCTCTATGCCAAGCCCACGCCGTTTGAAGAGATTTACGGCCCCGACGGTGAACTGCTCTGGAGCCGCCGCGTCGATGGTGAAAAACCCCAGCGCGCCGTCAGCAGCGATGTGGCCGACGCGGTTACCTGGATGCTGCAGCGGGTGGTGAGCGGAGGCACCGGCACCAACGCCAGCCTGAGCGATCGCCCCGCCGCCGGCAAAACCGGCACCGCCGAGGGCGCCCGCGACCTCTGGTTCATCGGCTCCATCCCCCAGCTCACCACGGGCATCTGGATCGGCTACGACCAGAACTGGAAAACCGGCAGCAGCAGCGCCACCGCCGCGGCCGCCTGGGGCACCTTCATGCGCACCGTCACCAAGGGCCTGCCCGTGCGGCAGTTTCCACCCAAGCCCGAACTCACCGGCAGCTTCATCCCGTACGTGCCGCCGAAGGAGAAGCCCAAGAAGAAAAGCGAGTCGACCACTCCCGCACCCCAGGACTCCTGGACTCCCCCGGAGATCGAGCAAGAAGACAGCGGCAGCCGCTGGGAGCCGCCCCTGCGTGAAGAGAGCCGCGACGAGCCACCGACCCCCTCGGAAAACCGCTGGCGGCCTCCCTCCGAAGAGGCCCCCTCGCCACCGCGCCGGTGGGAGCCCCCGAGCGAACCCCGCTGGGAGCCGCCCCGCCGCCGCGAAGCCGCCGCACCGGCCCCGGCGCCGGCTCCCGCCCCAGCGCCTGCTCCGGCGGCCCCAGCCCCCGAAGCCCCAGCCCCGGTGATCCCAGCACCGCCCCCGATCTCCGCCCCGCCACCGCCGCCCTCAGGCGGAGGCCGCAGCACCGCCGCGTAAACCCCATCCCCGCCGGCCTCCTCCCCCGGCCACCCCTGCCTCGCTTCGGCGAGCTGCCAGCCTGGATGGCGCTCCAGAAAGGCTGCGCTGCGATCCCCGTTCTCCCCGGGATGCACGCTGCAGGTGGCGTACACCAGCCTGCCGCCGGGGGCCAGCAACGGCACCATGGCATCGAGCAATTGATCCTGCAAGGCCATGAGCTCCGGCAGGCTCTCGGGCCCCATCCGCCAGCGGGCATCGGCATGGCGGGCGAGGGTGCCCAGGCCCGAGCAGGGCGCATCCACCAGGATCCCCTGGAAGAAACCACGCCACTGCGGACACCGCTCGAGCAGGTTGGTGGCATCGGCCTCCAGCATGGCGATGGGGGCGAGCCCCAGCCGGCCAGCGTTGGCCTCCAGGCGCGACAACCGCGAACCGGCCCGATCGACGGCCCACACCTCCCCCTCAGGGCCCATCAGTTCGGCCAGATGGGTGGCCTTCCCACCCGGCGCCGCGCAGGCATCCAGCAGCCTCTGGCCCGACTGCGGCTCCAGCAGGGGGGCGATCGCCTGGGCACTGCGGTCCTGCACACTCCAGAGTCCCTCTTCGTAGCCCGGCAGGGTCCTGATGTCGCCGGCGCGGCTGCGCAGGCAGAGCCCGTCGGGTCGATCCGCCAGCGGCACCGCCTCCAGCCCGGCGGCGGCGAAGAGCTCCAGCACCCGGTCCCGCCCCGCGCGCCGGCGGTTGACCCGTAGATCGAGGGGCGGCGGGGCATTGGCGGCGCGGGCGAAGGCCTCGGCCCGCTCCGGCGGCAGCCACTGCAGCAGGGCGGCGGCGATCCAATCGGGCAGGGAGTGCCTCAGGCCGAAGGCGGCCACCGGATCCGCCGGCAGCGACAGGCCGGCGAGGGGGTCCTCCGCAGCGGCATCGGCCCGCAGCCGCAGCATCGATCGCAACTGCCCGTTCACCACGGGCGCCAGCCGGGCCAACCCCAGCGCCTGGGCCAGGGCCACGCTGGTGTGCACCGCCGCTGCCGCTGGCACCCGCTGGCAAAAGAGCAGCTGATACACCCCGAGCTCAAGCACGGTGCGCAGCTTGGGGGGTTGGGCGCTGGCCGGGCGACGACCCAGGAGATCGATCCAGGCCTCAAGCAGACGTCGCTGACGCACGCAGCCGAACGTCAACTCAGCGGCCAGGCCCCGATCGGCGGGACCCAGGGGGCTGTTCTGCAGCGCCCGGTCGAGGGCGATGTCGGCATAGGCGCCACTTCGCACGGCCTGCAGGGCTTTCCAGGCGAGAAGGCGCGGGGGCAAACCGGAGCCATCGGCCGCTGGGGGCGTCGGCAGGGATTCGGGCAACAAGAAAGAAATCGCCTGGGGCCAATGGCATTCAAGAGCGCCACGGAGAAGACAGCACGGGACAGCGCGGGACGAAACAACACGGCGCTGGATCAACCCAGAAAGTGTCGCTTTGCCTGCACTAATTCGCAAAAACTGATCAAAGTGTGACGAGTGTTGCCGGTTTCGGTAAAGATGCGCAAAAGATTCCTTCGCCCATCCGCCCCCTCCACCTTGGCGGCCCCCTGCGCCTTGGCCGCCGCCATGCTCGCCGTGCTGGCCCCAGGCAAGGCCGCCGCCATCACGGTGTTCCCGATCAGGTTCGACGACAGGGGACTGGAACAGCAATCCTTCCAGCCCAGACCACCACTGACGGGGGAAGGGGTTTTCTCCTTTGACGACAGCCTGCCCGACGGGGCCTATCCATTCAAGAACCTCAGCAATCCCACCTTCAGCGCGTTCATCGGCGGCGAGACGTTTACCCTCCTTGACAACGTCAAATACGACCCAAGCCTGCTGGTAGTGATCCATGACAGCGGTTCTCGCTTTTATTTTGACGGACCTCCAGCCCCAAACAGCAGTATCGGAGGC
>JBKDOZ010000306.1:0-9989 GCA_046342735.1 Synechococcaceae cyanobacterium | reverse complement strand
GCGCGGTCGGTCCTTGCGCCTAAGTACGCGCAGCACGTTCGGTCCTTGCGCCTGAGTACACGCAGCGCGTTCAGTCCTTGCGCCGAAGTACGCGCAGAGTCTGTGGAGCTGTCCGTGGAGCTGGAGGGTGCACTCTCAATCACGGTGTGGTGCGCGGGGCAGGCGGTTCCCCCTAGTCTCGCTGCGCACCTGCGCACCCGTGATGCCGCTGCCGCTGTTGGCCCTTCCCCCCGTGGCCCCAATCTCTGTGGCTGCGGCACCGGTTGCCCCGACACCAGCCTCGCCGGCTTCGGAGGCCATGCCCCTCCCGGCGGACGCCTTTGTGCCCTACACCCCGCCCCGCAGCTCTCTGCAGGACGACGGCGGCATCGGCGGCGCCGTGGAAACCTTCGATCCGGTTGGCCGGGCCGAGCTGATCGCCGCCCGCATCCCTCGCTTCTGGAGGGGCAACTACCGCCCGTTTGAGCGGGGGGCCCCCCCCCGTCCGGTGCAGCTGCAGCTCGATTCGGTGGTGCCCGATGGCCAGATGGTGGTGCTGCGCGGCCGGATGCAGATCGCCGGCGCCGAAACCGCTTTTGTCGGCAACCTCAACGCCAAATCCGACCAGCTCGATCTGATCCCGCTCACCGAAACCCTGGATACGGGATTGGAGCCCGGTGGCGCCTTTCAAGGGCTGCAGGGGCTGTCCCTGAGCGGCTGGGGAGCGCCGCGGTTCGTGACGCCCGGTGGGCGGCTGCAGCTGGTTCCAGGCCCACCCCCACCCCCAGCCCCGGCCGCTGCCAGTGGCGGCGTGATCCGCGGCCTTTGGTGAGGTAGGGGGGCGGCTGGATCAGGCGGCCTTGTTGCTGTCGCCCCCGATGCCCTCGCCGCTGGTGGGTTCGCCGCCGGCGGCATCGCCGACGTTGCGTCGCTCAAGCAGGCGAAGACGCTTGCGCGCCGTGGCATTGGCCCCGTCGAGAGCGATCACCTGCTCATAGAGAAGGCGGGCCTCCTCGGGTTTTTGCTGTTTCTCCAGCGCAAAGGCGAGGTTGTTCATCGCCACCGGGTAGTCGGCCCGGGCCTTGAGCGCGGCGCGGTAGTGGCGCACCGCCGCCGGATACCGTCCCTGGGCAGCCAGGGCAAAGCCCAGAGCGTTCTGGATCAGCGCCAGGGCTTCGTCCGGCGCTTTTTCGGCCTCCGCCTTGCGCAGGGCCTGGCGCAGGCTGTCGCCGGCCTGGCCGTAGAGCCGCTTGCGCAGCTGCACGGAGCCCAGTTCGTAAAGCCCGGCGCTGTCGTCGGGGCGTCCGGCGGAACCCTCGGGCCCGCCGAGGCGAGCCAGGGCAACCTCATCCCGTCGGACCCGCAGGATCTGGCGGCCCACCGCCACGGCGGCGACGGTCAGCAGTCCGATCAGGCCGACCAGGTAGGCCTGGGGAAGCAGCTCTCTCATCGCGCCGGGTGCCGCTCAGCTGGTGGCGGCGGAGACCACGGAGCGGAAGCTGCCGGGGTCGACCACGGCCAGCTGGGCGAGCATCTTGCGGTTGAGCCGCACGTCGGCCTTTTTCAGACCACCGATCAGACGGCTGTAGCTGGTGCCGTTGATGCGGGCGGCGGCATTGATGCGCGCGATCCAGAGGCGACGGAAGTCGCGCTTGCGGCGACGGCGATCGCGATAGGCGTTGCACAGCGCCTTCATCACCCGCTGGTTGGCGGTGCGGAAGAGGCTGCCGTTGCTGCCCTGGAAGCCCCGGGCGAGGCGAAGGATCTTGTTGCGGCGTTTCCGGGCGACGTTGCCCCTCTTAACGCGGGCCATGGAACGAACTCAGGACGGGTGGACGGGATGGTTCAAGGAAGGCTGGGCACCGGCGGGCCGGAGGCTCAGGCTCAGGCGTAAGGGAGCATCAGGGCCACATTGGCGTGGTCGCGGTCGTCGACCACGGCCATCGTGGCCAGATAGCGCTTGCGCTTGGGGCTTTTGTGATCGAGCAGGTGGTTGCGGAACGCACGCCGGCGCACGAATTTGCCGCCGCCGGTGGCCTGGAACCGCTTGGCGGCCGCTTTGCGGGTCTTGAGCTTCGGCATCGGGCTAGTTCGCAAGCACAAACGAGCAGAGTACGACGCGACCCGACCTTGCCCCAACCCCTCCGTGGGTTCCTCCCCCAGCCGATGCGCCATCTGCTCCCCCGCCCCTTCCGCTTCGCCCCCCCGGCCCCGCCGACCCTGGCGACCAGTCTTGTTCTGCTGCTGGCGGGGGGCTGCCGGGCCGCCGAGCCGCCCCCGCCGCCCTCGCCGGTTCCCCTGCATTGGCCCGTTGCCACCCCCGCGCCCCTGACGGCCGCCCAACCGGTGCTGTGGGTGGCGCTGGCCGCCCGGCTGGCCCCACCGCCGCCGCCCGCCACGGCGGCGCCGCTGCGCCTGAGCGCCGCCCAGGGAGCCCTCACCCTCACCGACGCCGGCGGTCGCCGCTTCACCGCCCCCGATCTGGAGCTTCACTGGACTCGCCGCTCCCTGGCGGTGCCCCTGCTGCTGCGTCGCCAGGTGCAGGGACCCTTTTCCAGCTACGAAAGCGCCGAGGCGGCTGCCCGGGCCTGGGCCGCGGCTGGAGTGGTGCGCATCGCCCGCCCCCGCGACTGGGAGGTCTGGGCCCCGGCCGGGGTCACGCCGCCCACCGGGGTGACGACGCGGCTGGTGGAACGGCGGGAGCGGCAGCGGTTGGGGCTGGAACTCCGGCGCTCCAGCGGCCCGGTTCCCCTGGAGGGGCCCCTGCGGATCGAGGCCCCCGGCGGCCTGGCCTGGCAGGGGGGGGTGTACGCCGGCCCCTTCCGGCTGCAGGCCGACGCCCACGGCAGCTGGACGTTGCTGGAGCAGGTGCCGCTGGAGCGCTACCTGGAGGGCGTGGTGCCCCATGAGATCGGGGCCGGATCGCCGCCGGCGGCCCTCGCCGCCCAGGCCGTTCTCGCCCGCACCTGGGCGGTTCGCAACCGCCACCGTTTCGTGGTGGATGGCTATCACCTCTGCGCCGATACCCAGTGCCAGGTGTACAAGGACCCCCGCCACGCCGGCGCCGGGGTGCGCCAGGCCATCGCCGCCACCCGCGGCCAGGTGCTGACCTGGCGGGGCGAGCCCATTCACGCCGTGTATCACGCCAGCAACGGTGGCGTTTCCGCAGGGTTTGAGGAGGCCTGGTCCGGGCCATCACGGCCCTACCTGCGCGTGGCTCTCGATGGTCCTGCGGCGTTCAGCTCTCGCTGGACACTCCCCCTGGCGACGGATGGCGTGGGCCGGTTGCTGCGCGACGGCCAGGCGGCCTACGGGAGCGACCACCCGAGTTTCCGCTGGCAGCGTCGTCTCAGCCCGGCGGCCGTGGCCAAGGCCCTGGCCGGCGATGGGCCGGCCCTGGGAGCTGTGCGGCGATTCGAGGTGGCCGAGCGGGGGGCGAGCGGCCGGGTGGTCGCCCTGCGGATTGTCGGGGCGACGGGAACGCGGGTGCTGCGCCGCGATGCCATCCGCCGCACCTTCCGCCAACTGCCGAGCACCCTGTTCACGGTGCAGGCCGCGGCGGGCGGAGGGTGGTTGCTTGCGGGGGGCGGTTTCGGGCACGGCGCGGGGCTCTCCCAGGCCGGCGCCATCGATCTGGGGCGCCGGGGCTGGAGCGCTGCGGCGATTCTCCGCCACTACTACCCGGGCACGGAGCTGCAACCGCTCCAGAGCCTGGGAGACGCCCCTTAAAGTTCTGTCATTCCCGGGGATGCCATGGACGTCGGCGGCAGCAGCACCGATCGGCGTCCCGAGTCCGACCCCGGCGGCCGCCGCCGCCCGAAGGCTGCTGCGTTGCTGTTGGCTTGCGGCGTGGCGGGCATCGCCCCCCACACCCTCGCCGCCGGCTTCCGCCTCCTGCCCGCCGGACTGCTGGCGGTGGTGCTGGGGGGCCATGGCCTGATCACCGTGTTGCGGGGGGTGCGCTCCCTCGGTTCTGGGGCCCGAGGTGCTGTGGCAGGTGGTTGTGAGCCAGGGCCGGGTAGCGACGCTGATCCCCCGCTCCCAGCCACGTCCCCGGTGGATGTGGTGGTGGCGGCCCGCGATGAGCAGGCGGTGATTGCGCGGCTGGTGGAGCGGGTCTGCTCCCTGCGCTGGCCTGAGGGGCAGCTGCGGCTGTGGGTGATCGACGATGGCAGCGAGGACCGCACGCCTGAGGTGCTTGCTGAGCTTCAGGCCCAACATCCGCAGCTGCAGGTGTTGCGGCGGCCGCGTGATGCCGGAGGTGGCAAGTCCGGTGCCCTGAATCTGGTGCTCCAGGAGCTCAGCGGCCGTTGGCTGCTGGTGCTCGACGCCGATGCGGATCTGCAGGCCGACACGTTGGAGCGGTTGGTGCCGTTCGCGGAGGCTGGTGGCTGGGCGGCGGTGCAGCTGCGCAAGGCCGTGGTGAACGCGTCGGTCAATCCGCTCACCCAGGCCCAAGCGATGGAGATGGCGTTTGATGCGCTCCTGCAGGCCGGTCGGCTGGCCCGCGGTGGGGTGGGCGAACTGCGGGGCAACGGCCAGCTGCTTCGCCGCGACGCCGTGCTGGCTTGCGGTGGCTTCAATGAGTTCACCCTCACCGACGACCTCGACCTCAGCCTGCGGCTGGTGCTGGCCGGCCAACCGGTGGGGGTTCTCTGGGATCCGCCGGTGGGGGAGGAGGCGGTGCTCACCCTTCCGGCCCTCTGGCGCCAACGCCAGCGCTGGGCAGAAGGAGGCCTGCAACGCTTCCTCGATCCCGGCTTCGGATTCGGCGGCGGTTCGCTCAGCCGTTATCAGGCGCTGGATCTGCTGGCCTTCTTCCTGCTCCAGTACGTGATGCCCCTGCTGGCGGCCGCCGACCTGCTCGGCGTCCTGCTCACGGGCACGCCACCGCTGATGTGGCCGTTCTCCATCGTTGCCTTGGCCTCCTCCGCGCTGGCCCTGGTGGCGGGGTGTCGCCGGGCCCAGGAAGGGCCGGCCCTGCCGACGATGACCCCGTTCCACGTCGGTCTGGCGATCCTCTACCTCACCCACTGGTTTGTGGTCATCCCCTGGGTGAGCGTGCGCATGGCCCTGCGGCCCAAACGCCTGGTGTGGGCCAAAACCCTCCACCTCGGCGACGACGACGAACCTCTCTCGGCCCACGACCAACCCCTCGCCGCAGACAGTGAGGGGGAGCTGGCGGCAGGCGGCGGCCAGGCCTGACGGCGTGACCGCCCTGATTCTTCACATCGGTACCGAGAAGACCGGCACCACCTCGATCCAGGAGTTTCTGGCGCTCAATCGCGCCCTTCTGGCAGCCCAGGGCATCCATGTGCCGGAATTTCTCGGTGCCACCAACCAGCGCTGGGGCCCCTACATGGCCGAAAATCTCGACCGCGTCGATGGTTTTTCGCAGGAGTTGGGCCTGGGGGAGAGCGCCGAGAAGCGATTGGCCAAAAAGGAGGAGATCCGTGCGCAGCTGGTCGAAGAGGTGAGTCTTCACCCAGAGGCAACCTGGCTGATTTCCTCGGAGCACTTCCAATCGCGCCTCACCACGCCGCAGGAGGTCGCTCGTCTGGCAGCGATTCTCCAGCCTCTGTTCGCGGAGATCCGCATCGTGATCTATCTCCGCCATCCGCTCGAGACGGCGATCTCTTACTGGGGCATGCGCGTCAGAGGTGGGGCCCCTCTGGCCACTTTGGGGGAGCCTGGTAGCTTCGGCCACCACATCTGTGACCACCGCGGCATCCTGGAGCGCTGGTTGGCGGAGTTCGCCCCCTCATCGTTTTGTGTGCGGTTGTTTGAGCGACAGAGTTTCGTGGCGGGGGATCTGATCCGTGATTTCTGTACCGCAGCCGGCATCCACTGGCACCCGGGCCTGCAGATGCCACCCCGGTTGAACGAAACCCTTTCTTACCAGGCCATCCGCCTGCTGGCCCGGATCAATGAGCATGTGCCGCGCTGGATCGATGGTCGCATCAATCCGAATCGGGCCGTTTTAGGGGCTTCGTTTCTGGATTGTTTTGCTTCCTTTCCGCCCTATCAGCCCAGTTGCTCGGAGCGGGAGCGTTACCGCTCTTTTTATCACGATTCCGAGGAATGGGTGCGGGCCGCCTTCTTCCCGCAGCGCAGCCGTCTCTGGGCCGAGGTTGAGGCCCGAGACGACGACGATCCCCGCTTTGCCAGCGCCCTGGACCCCCTGGAGACAGCCCTGGTGGATCTGGTTGTGCGGCTTTGCCAGGAGCGCTAGGCCCCGGAATCGGGCTGGATGGATCAGGCCACGTCGTCCTCCAGGCCTTCGACCACGTCGCCGTTGAAGAAGTCGGCCAGGCGGCGGGCACGCTCCTCGAGGGGGGAGCGGTTCGCGGGCGGGGCGGCCTGGGCGGCGGGGGCTGGAGTAGGCGCGGGGGAAGGCGCCGGGGTTGGGGCTGGGGTGGGGGTTGGGGGCGGTAGCGGAGGCAGCTCGGCAGCCGGGGTGGCCTGGGCGGTTGGTTGCGGCACGGCTAGCACCGCCGGAGCCGGGGGCGGGAGGGGTTCGGGACGGGGCGGGGGCGTGGTGGCCGCCGGCCCCGCGGCACCGACGGGGCGCTCTCCTGCCGGGGCCTCACCACCGCTCTCGAGCTGCAGCTGGCGTGGGGAGCCGAGGGCCGAAGCCACCGCTTTCTCGAGCAGTGGCAGCCGGCTTTGGACCATCGCCACCCACGTGCTCGCCACCCGCACCACCGCCCGCCGCTCGTCGAGCCGCACCAGCTGGGCCTGCTGGGCGAGCAGCATGCGGGTGGAAGGCAGTTCCAGGCCGGCCAGAATCTGCTGCCAGAGGGCGCCCAGGTCTGCCGCCGCTCCGGGTGACTCTTGGCTTGGCTGCTCCGTGGCCACCGGTGCGGGATCGGCCGTGGCTGCCTGGGGCGGGGGGCTCGGGGCCTGGGCTGGTGGCGCTGCGAGGGCCGGTGCGGGGGCCGGTGCGAGGGCCGCTGCGAGGGCCGGTGCGGGGGCCGATGGCAGCGTGGAGGCCGGCACCGCGCTGGGGCGGGCCTCCACGCTGACGGCCGCCGCCGGTTCGGCCAGGAGGCCAAGCAGCAGCACCTCCAGCCACAGCCGGGGCTGGACGCTCTGACGCAGCTGCTGCTCGCTTCCCCGCAGCTGGGCCTGCCACCGCAGCAGCCGTTCCTTGCCCAGGCGACGGGCCAGGTCCGGCAGCCGCGGCCGCAGTGCCGGGGAGACCGTCGTCAGTTCCAAGCGATCGGGCGCCACCCCGGCCAGCACCAGGTCGCGCAGGAGCCCCGCCAGTCCCTGCAGCACCGCCCCCGGCTCCCGCCCCCGCTCCAGCAACCCTTGGCTTGCCTCCACCACCGCCAGCGGCCCCGCCTCGGCCATCGCCTCCACCAGCGCCAGCAGCTCCTGCTCCGGCACCGCCCCCAGCAGTTCCCAGACGCCGGTGGCCTCGATCGGTGGGGGCAGCAGGCTCAGCTGGTCGAGCAGGCTTTCGGCGTCCCGCAGCCCTCCCTGCGCCCGCTGGGCCACCACCTGCAGGGCCTCCTCCGTGATGCCGATCTCCTCCTGGGTGGCGATCCAACGCAGGTGGGCCTCGAGGGCATCGAGCGGGATGCGGCGAAAGTCGAAGCGCTGGCAGCGGGAGAGGATTGTGGGCAGCACCCGCTGCGGATCGGTGGTGGCCAGCACGAACACCACCCGCGGCGGCGGCTCCTCCAGGGTTTTGAGCAGCGCGTTGAAGGCGGCCGTCGAGAGCATGTGGCACTCGTCGATCACATACACCTTCCAGCGCGCCTGCACGGGTGCGAAGCGGGAGCGCTCGATCAGCTCCCGGATGTTGTCGACACCGGTGTTGGAGGCGGCATCGATCTCGATGACATCCAGGGCCGTGCCGGCCGCGATCGCCGTGCAGAGTTCGCACTGGCCGCAGGGTTCCGGCGTGGGGGTGGCGCCGGCGATGCAGTTCAGCGATCGGGCCAGGATGCGGGCGCTGGAGGTCTTGCCGGTGCCCCGCGGACCGCTGAAGAGATAGGCGGGCGCGATGCGGCCCGTGCGCAGGGCGTTCGACAGGGTGGCCGCAATCGCCTCCTGCCCCACCAGCTGGTCAAACCGCTGGGGGCGGTACTTGTGGTGGAGGGGCTGGTAGGCCTGGCCCATGGGGCGGGGGATGGGCGGTGGGTCCGGCGGTCGTCCGCCGGTGCGGGGGCCAGGCTACCGGGGGCGCGGCGATCGGCTGCTCAGGGGGGCAGGGAGGGATCCGCCGTCTGCTGCGGGGGAAGGGCCTGCCGCGTCGGCGACTCCGCGGCCACCAGCATCGCCTGGAGTTTGCGTTCCAGCTCCTCCGCCTGGCTCAGTTGGTCGGCGATGGTCTGGGCCGCCTGCCGCAGGCGCACGAAGGTGTCGCTGGCGGCCTCGCCCGGTTTCCAGCGCCGTTCGGCCTTCGCCAGCTCCTCCTCCAGTCGGCTCTGCAGCCGGCTCCGCAGGTCGTCCACCTGCTCCAGGGTGCGCAGGGCCAGATCCCGGCCTTTTTCCAGGTGGCCCGGTTCAAGGCTGAGGCCGTTGCGCAGCAGCAACCGGGCGCCGGTGAGCAGGGCAGCCGGCACGAACTGGCCGAGGGCCAGGGCCCCCACGCTGCCCGTGTGCAGCCAGTCCTCCACCTGGGAGCTGCGGTGACGGCCCGTCTTGCACCAGTGGGCGAAGTGCTCGCAATTGTTGAAGAGCAGGTTGTAGTTCTGCTCCCCCAGCCGCCCCATCGCCCGCCGCAACGTCACCCCCGTGGGGGAGCAGCTGCCCTCGGGGTACTCCACGGCGGTGATCGGTTGGCCGCGGCTGAATTCCTCGCGGGGACTGCGCAGGATTTCGCGGCCCTCGAGGTAGTGGGCCACGCTGCCATCGCCCAGGTCGATGCCGTGGTGCAGGAACAGGCCGTGTTGGCGTGGGGCCTGCAGATGGTCGGCGGCGGACAAGGCGCGGCGGGGTGATGCGCCGTTCAGCTTCGCGCCGGGGGGCTTCCTCCCCTAGGTGGGGATTGCCCGACCGCTCAGGCGGAAGCCTGGGCGTCGCGGTTCTCGTCGTGTTGGCTGCCGGGGATGGCCACGACCTTGGCCCGGCTGCGCTGCTCCACCAGGTCGCGGGTGATCGTGAAGGTCTTCACGTCGCGGCGGGAGGGGAGGTCATACATCACCTCCAGCATCAGCTCCTCGACGATCCCCCGCAGGGCCCGGGCACCGGTGCGGCGGCGATGGGCCTCCTGGGCGATTGCCTCCACGGCACCGGCTTCGAAGTCGAGGCGCACGTCGTCCATGCTGAGCAGCGTTTGGAACTGCTTGACCAGCGCATCGCGGGGTTCGGTAAGGATGGCTTCGAGGGCGTGGGCGTCGAGCGGCTCGAGCACGGCGTTGACGGGCAACCGACCGATGAATTCCGGAATCAGGCCGTAGCGCACCAGATCGTCGGGTTCGAGGTGGCGGAGCACTTCCGCGGCGTGGCGTTCCCTGACGCCGCGGGGCCGGGCTGGGGCATCTCCGCTGGGCAGGAAGCCGATGGCGTTGCGGCCCATGCGTTTCTGCACCACATCCTCCAAGCCCACGAAGGCACCACCGCAGATGAACAGGATCTGGCTGGTGTCGATCTGGATGCAATCTTGGTAGGGATGCTTGCGCCCACCCTGGGGCGGCACGTTGGCCACCGTGCCCTCAAGCATCTTGAGCAGGGCCTGTTGCACCCCTTCGCCGGAGACATCTAGAGTGATCGAGGGATTTTCACTCTTGCGAGCGATCTTATCAATCTCGTCGATATAAATAATTCCTCGTTGAGCTTGGTCAACATCGAGGTCTGATTTTTGCAGCAATCTCAACAAGATGTTTTCCACGTCTTCGCCGACGTAGCCAGCCTCTGTGAGGGTGGTGGCGTCGGCGACGGCGAAGGGCACATCGAGCATCTCCGCCAGCGACTGGGCCAGGAGCGTTTTGCCGCAGCCGGTGGGGCCGATCAGCAGGATGTTCGACTTGTGCAGGCGGGTGGCGGTCTGGTCGGTT
>JBKDOZ010000305.1:0-6118 GCA_046342735.1 Synechococcaceae cyanobacterium | reverse complement strand
ACGTGCGCGCCTGGGGGGAGGATCCCGAGGGGGCCGCCGATCTGGCCGAGGCCTTCTGCCGGGGGGCCCAGGCGGAGGGGGTGCTGTGCTGCGCCAAGCACTTCCCCGGCCATGGCGACACGGCGAGCGATTCCCACCTGGAGTTGCCGCTGCTGCCGCACGACCGGGCGCGGCTGGAGGCCATCGAACTGCCACCCTTCCGCCGCGCCATCGCCGCCGGTGTCGCCTCGGTGATGACCGCCCACCTGCTGCTGCCGGCCCTCGACCCCCACCGGCCGGCCACCCTGTCGGCGGCCGTTCTCGATGGGCTGCTGCGGCGGGATCTGGGCTTCGAGGGGCTAATCGTCACCGACGCCCTGGTGATGGAGGCGATCGCCGGCCGCTGGGGGGCCGGGGAGGCGGCGGTGCTGGCTCTGGAGGCCGGCGCCGACCTGGTGCTGATGCCCGCCGACGCCGACGCCGCCCTCGACGCCATGGTGGCGGCGGTGCACAGCGGCCGGCTGAGCGAAGCACGGCTGCAGAAGAGCCTGGATCGACGCCAGCGGGCCTTGGAGCGCCTTCCCCCCGATCCGCCGCATGGCGACCCGGCCGCGCCCCTGGGCGAACTGAGTGGGGGGCCGGTGGCCGACGACCGGGAGCTGGCGGAGCAGCTGCTGTCCGGCAGCCTCGAGCGACAGGGGCCCGCCTGGCGCCCCGGCGGTGAACGTCCTGGGGGCGGCATCAATCTGGTGCGGGTGGATTCCAGCCTCGCCAGCCCCATCCTGAGTCCGCTGGCACCCGCCCTGGCCCTGCCGGAGGCGGCCGGCCTGCGCACGCGCCTGCTGGAGGGGCGCAGTCCCTCCCCCTGGAGCAACGACCCGGAACACCCCCTGGCCCTGGAACGCCTTGGGGACGGGCCGGTGTTGCTGCAGCTGTTCGTGCGGGGCAACCCGTTCCGCGCCAGCGCCGGCAGCGCGGAACCCTGGCCTCAGGTGCTCCGCCAGCTGCAGGAGGCCAACCGGCTGGCGGGGCTGGTGGTGTTGGGGAGCCCCTACCTGTGGGAGTCGCTGCGGGCCCTGCTGGGCGACGCGATCCCCGCCGGCTACAGCCCCGGCCAGATGCCGCAGGCCCAGCGGTTGCTGCTGGAGAGCCTCGGCTTCGGACACCCAGAGGCCGGCAGCGCTGGCGCCGGTGACTTCACCGATTGAGGCCGAACCGATGCTGAGCCTCTCGATGATCGTGCGCAACGAAGCCGAACGGCTGCCGGACTGCCTGGCCTCGGTGGCCGACTTCGTGGATGAGATGGTGGTGCTGGACACCGGCTCGCAAGACGACACCGTGGCGGTGGCCCGGGCCCTGGGGGCCACGGTGCACGAGATCCCCTGGCCGGGGGACTTCGCCCCCGCCCGCAACCTGGCGTTGGCCCAGGTGCGGGGCGACTGGGTGCTGGTGCTCGACGCCGACGAACGGCTGCGAACCGAGGCGCGGGCGCCCCTGCGGCAGCTCATGGAGGACCCCCACGCCCTGGTGATCACCCTGCTGCGTCGGGAACTGGGGGCGGCCCAGGCTCCCTACTCCGCCGTCAGCCGGCTGTTCCGCCGCCATCCCGCCCTGCACTGGAGCCGGCCCTACCACTCCCTCATCGACGACAGCGTGCTGGCCCTGCAGGCGCACGAGCCCCACTGGCAGATTCGCCATTGCCCTGAGCCAGCTCTGCTGCACGACGGCTACCGGGCCGAAGCCCTGGCGGATGGCCGCAAGGCCATCCAGCTGCGGGCCGCGATGGAGGCCGAGCTGCGCCGCCAGCCGAACGACCCTTACGCGATCGGCAAGTTGGCCGGGCTGGACCTGCAGGCCGGCCGGCACCAGCAGGCCCTGGCGCTGCTGCGCCGGGGGCTGGCCGCCTGCCCAGACGACGCCCACGCCGAGCGCTTTGAGTTGCTGCTGCCCCTGGCCATCGGGCTCACCCCCACCGATCCCGCCGAGGCCGCCAGCCGCTACGAGGAAGCCCTGCAACTCCCCCTCGATGCCCGCGTCACCGCCGCGGCCCGCCTCAACCTGGCGCTGCTGCGACAGGAACAAGGCCAGCTGGGGGAGGCGGCCGCGCTGGCCCAGGCGGTCACCGAAAGCGCCCCGGAGCTCACCCAGGGCTGGCTCGCCCTCGGCAGGATCGAGCGCCAGCGGGGCCGAACCAGCGAGGCCATCGCCGCCTACCGCCAGGCCCTGACGCAGGAGCCCTCCCATCCGGAAGCCCACCAGAATCTGGCGGTGGCCCTGCTGATGGCCGGCGACATCCCCGGAGCCCGGCAGGGATTCCGTCAGGCCATCGCCCTGCTGCACCAGCAGGGGCGCACCGGGGAGGCCACCGCCCTCGCCAGCCGCGCCGGCCAGCTCGTCCGCCTGGATCCGTGACCCCCGCATCCCCCACCGCCATGCCTGACTCCGCCGCCCTGCGCGGCCGCACCCTCGCCGTCACCCGGGCCGAGCAGCAGCTGGGCGCCGCCCGACGGCTGTTCGAAGCGGCAGGGGCCGCGGTGGTGGATCTGCCGGCCCTGGTGATCGGCCCCCCCGACGACTGGGGCCCCCTGGATGACGCGCTGGCCGAACTCGACCAGTTCCACTGGCTGGTGTTCTCCAGCGGCAACGGGGTGGAGGCGCTGCAGCAGCGGCTGATGCGCCGGGGCGGCAGCCTGGCCCACCGGCCGAAGGGGGTGAAGATCGCCGCGGTGGGCCGCAAGACCGCAGCGACCCTGGAAGCCCTCGGCGCCCCCGCCGACTTTGTGCCCCCCGCCTTCATCGCGGAGAGCCTGGTGGAGCATTTCCCGGTTTCCGGCTGGGGTCAGCGGCTGCTGCTGCCGCGGGTGCAGAGCGGCGGACGCACGGTGTTGGCCGAGGCCTTCGCCGAGGCCGGGGCCCGGGTGGTGGAGGTGCCGGCCTACGAGAGCCGCTGCCCCGACGCCCTTCCCAGCGCCGCCGTGCGCGCCCTCGATGGCGGGAGTGTGGATGCGATCACCTTCAGCAGCGGCAAGACCGTGAGCCACACGGCCCAGCTGCTGGAAGGCGCCTTCGGAGCGGCCTGGCGGGAGCGATTGGCGGCGGTGCGGGTGGTGTCGATCGGGCCAGCCACCAGCGAGCGCTGCCAGGCGGTGCTCGGACGGGTGGACGGCGAGGCCGATCCCCACGATCTCGAAGGGCTGGTGGCGGCGTGCGCGGAGGCGCTCAGAGCTCCGCGCTGACGCGCTGGCCGTTTTTCTGGAGGGTGATCAGGCCGCGGTTGACATCGATCGCCGCCACGCTCCAGCCGGAGGGGAGGAGATCGGTGGTGCGGCCGCCGCGATCACCGGGGCGCAGGCTGCCGCTCAGAGCCCCGTAGCTCACCACCGCCTCGCTGAGGCCACCACTGCGGATCACACCGCTCACGCTGAAGCCGGTGGGCAATTTCAGGGGGGGAAGGGTGCTTGCACCTCCGGCCCCGAGAGAACCCGGGGGGCCACCCGCGCGGGCGGCGCGACCGGCCGAGCCTGGGGCCCCAGCGCCGCTGGCAGCACCGCCCGCCCCGTTGACGGGCAGGGGCTTGCCATCGGGCCCCAGCAACGTGGGCTGGCGAGCGATCAGGGCGCCGAAAGGCACGAGGCGACCCAGATCGACCGAGCCCACAACCTGCTGGGGCGTGGCGAGGGGGGCGAGGTTGGCGCCGGCGGCTCCAGCCGCCTTGGCCTCGCCGGTTCGGGCGTCGCCGTTAGCCTGAGGGGTCTTCTGGGCCGGCCGCTCAGGCGGGGGCAGCAAGACATTGGGATCCACGGTGGGAGGCGCCTGAACGCATCCCGTTAGCACCGGCGGGAGAAGGGTGGCGAGCAAAACCGAAAGACAGGCGCCCAGGCGGGTTACAGGGGGCTGAAGGTCTGGATTCGGCATGGCGTCAACCGGCTTGCACCAGATCACGGAAACGATCCAGATTGGCCTGCAGTTCTTTGGTCACGATGCCTCCCATAATGCTCGGTTCCATCAGGGGCGCAAGTACGGCAGGGAGTTCATAGCTCACCGTGAGCTTCACCGCCGTGCGATCCCCGCCGAGCGGATAGAAGCGCACCGCCCCCTTGGTGGGCAGCCCGCCCACCGATTCCCAGTGCAACTGCTGGGAGGGCACCCGTTTGGTGATGCGCGCCTTCCAGTGAAAGCGAAATCCCTGGGCCGCCAGGGTCCAATCGGTGAGATCGGGATCGTCGAGGGTGACGACCGACTCAATCCAACGCATCCAGCGCGGCATCGCCTCCAGATCGCTCCACACCTCCCAGACCCTCTCGACGGGAGCCTGGATCTCCGTGGTCACACTGTGCTCAAGCCACCGTCCCATTCTGCGTCTCCTAGGCGACTGCCGCATTGAGGGCCAGGGCCGCCGGGCGCTGCAGGATCGCCGCGGCCGCGAGGTGGCCGCTCATCGTGGCCCCCTCCATCGAATCGATGTAATCCTGGCGGGTGTAACTGCCCGCGAGGAAGAAGTTGGGCACCGGCGTGCGCTGCTCCGGGCGGAAGGGCTCCATGCCGGGGGCCTCGCGGTAAAGCGACTGGGCGAGCTTGACCACATGGCTCCACACCAGGCGCAGATCGCGGGCGGAGGGAAACAGCTCCCGCACCTGTCGGTCGGTGTGGGCCACGATCTCCTCGGTTTTCTTCGGGATCCAGGGGTCGCCGGGGGTGAGCACGCACTGGAGAAGGGAGCCGAGGCCATCGCGCCGGTAGTCCTCAGGGCTGGCCAAGGCGAGATCGGCGAAGCAGCTGAAATCGGCGTCGGCGGTGTAGAGGAGATTGTTGAGGCCGGCAGGCTGGCGGAGATCGCGGCGGGCGGCGTTGGCGGCCTCCCCGGCCCCGAGCTCGGTCACCCATCCGTCGTAGCGGAGCTGGACGGTGGCCACCGGCACCGCCTCCAGGCGGTACAACGATTCGAAGATTGGATAACGCCGCCAGGCTGCCGGCAGCAAGCGCTGGATGCCCGGCACATCGCAGGCCGCCAGATACACATCCGCCTGCACCCGTTGCTCCCCCTCCGGGGTGGCCAGCGACAGGCCCGTAACCTCAGGGTGGCCATCGCGCTCCTCGAAATGCACCTCGGTGACACGGTGGCGTAGATGCAGGCGGCCACCACGGGCCTCGATGTATTGGAGGATCGGACCCGTGAGCCAGCGGTGGGGGGAGCCCTTGAGCAGGTTGAGCTTTGAGGCCTCGGTACGGGCCGCGAACATCAGAAAGATCGTCAGCATGCAACGGGCCGAGATCTGTTCGCAGTCGAGGAAACCGAGGGCGTAGGCGATCGGATTCCAGAGGCGCTTGATGCTGTGCTCACTGCCTCCGTGGCCGACGAACCAATCGCGGAAGCTCATGCGGTCGAGATCACGGATCACCGCCATCGCCCCCTCGTAGTCAACGAGGCCGCGCACGATCGGGCTTGTGCCGAGGGCAAGGGCGTTGCGCAGCTTGTCGACCCAGGAGAGCTGGGGGGTTGTAAAGAATGCCTTGAGACCGTTGAAAGGCGCGCCGACAGGAAAGCGAAAATCGAGGGCGCGCAGATCACCACCCCGGTTCACAAACAGATGGGTGTGCTCCTTGGGCAGCAGGTTATCGCGGGCGCCCACCTTGCCCATCAGGGCAAAAAGGTTGGCGTAGTTGTAGAAGAAAACGTGCAGCCCCATCTCGATGTGGTTGCCATCGTCATCCACCCAGCTGCCCACCTTGCCGCCGAGGAAGGGGCGCGCCTCGTAAAGATCCACCTGGTGGCCGGCATCAACCAGATCCACGGCGGCAGACAGCGCCGCCAGCCCCGACCCCACGATGGCGACCTGCACCTGCTGCTCCCAGATGGGCCCGACTCTATGGAGCGACGGGGGAGAGTGCCGGGGATCGGGGGTCGGGAGAACCGGCCGCCCCAGCGCCTGGCGCGGATCGGATCTTGCCCTGCGCTGGTCGCGCCTTCCTAAGCTGACCCCATCAAGTCCGCTTAGCGCCTGCCGTGATGTCGAGTGAAGCTGCCCCCGCCACGACGGCCCCCGCCCCAGGGGCAGGCCCCCGCCCCACCCCGCCCCCCCGCCCCACCCACACCGCCCGGGACGGCCGCGGCATCCTGGTGACCGATCCCGCCCTGCGC
>JBKDOZ010000304.1:0-7699 GCA_046342735.1 Synechococcaceae cyanobacterium | reverse complement strand
GCTCTTCAACCATCCCGAGCACCGCGGGCAAGCGTTTGACATGCAGGGTCAGGAAGGCCAGGTGGACAAGGTTCTCAACGACTGGAAAGGCCGCCCGATCAGCCCCACCCTGCCGGTGGTGGTGGCCTTCGGTCGCTTCCGTGCCCATTTCCGCGCCGACGAACTGGAAAGCCTCTGAGCCGGCCGGCCGTAGAGCCGCCGCCGCACGCTCTCCCCTCGATCACCGCCTCAACCGCGCAACAGGAAAACGCCTTCCTCGCCATCGATGGGCAGCAGGCACACCTGGATCATCTCCTGGCGGGTCGTTGGCACCACCCGTCCGCAAAAATCAGGCTGGATCGGCAGCTCCCGATGGCCCCGGTCGACCATCACCAGCAGCAGCACCCGCTTCGGCCGCCCCCAGGCCTGCAGGGCCTCCAGGGCGGCCCGCACGGTGCGACCGGTGAAGATCACATCGTCCACCAGCACCACCGCCCGGCCATCGACGCTGACCGGCAGCTGGGTGGCCTCCACCAGCCGAGTGCCCACCCGCTCGAGATCATCGCGATGGAAGGTGGGATCCAAGCTGCCATGGGCCACCGGCTGGCCGCAGAGGCTCTGGAGGCGGCTGGCGAGCACCTTGGCCAAATCCACCCCGCGGGTGGGGATGCCAAGGAGCAGAAGCGCCTCGGATTCCCCCACCGACTCCAACACCTGGGAGGCGAGCCGGTCGAGGGTGCGGCCCAGCTCGGGCCCCGAGAGCAGGGCCAAGCGATCGGAGCGGGCCGCGGCCGGCGGGGCGGGATCGGCGGAGGGAGCGTCGAGGGGCTCCGGCGGAACCATGGGGGCTGCGTTGAGGGATGGGCGCCGATGCTATGGACACCCGCGGGAGCGGGATGTGCCCAAAGCCTGACGGCTTCGCAGCCCCCTGGGGGGGATTCACAGCCTGGCTGTAGGTTGGCGGGGTTAGGTAGAGACGAGTCCTCGACCGGGTGACCGCCGTTCCCTCCCCACCGAACACGCCCCTGCATCCCTCTTTGCAGTCGCCGCTGCCCTCCACCAAGGGTGCTGCCTCTTCCGCAGCAGGGCCGGTGGCCCCAGTGGTGCTCGCCATTCTGGATGGCTGGGGCTACCGCCCCGCCAACGACGACAACGCGATTCGCGCCGCCGACACGCCGGTGATGGATTCTCTCTGGCATGCCTACCCCCACACCCTGATCGAAGCCAGCGGCGGAGCGGTGGGTCTTCCGAAAGGACAGATGGGCAATTCCGAGGTGGGCCATCTCACCATCGGCTCGGGCCGCATCATCCGCCAGGAATTGGTGCGAATCAGCCAGGCGGTTCAGGACGGCAGCCTGGAGCGCAATCCCGCCCTCAACGCCCTGGCCGACCAGCTGCTGGCGGAAGGGGGAAGGCTGCACCTGATCGGCCTCTGCTCCGATGGCGGGGTCCACAGCCATCTGGATCATCTGGGCGGATTGCTGCGCTGGGCGGAAGGTCGAGGGCTGCGCGAGGTGTGTGTCCATGTGATCACGGACGGACGCGATACCGCGCCCAACAGTGCGGCGGTCTTCCTCGAGCGGATCGAACGGCAGATTGAAGAGGCGGGCATCGGCACGATCACCACGATGTGCGGTCGCTACTGGGCGATGGATCGCGACAATCGCTGGGAGCGCACCGAGAAGGCCTACCGCCTGCTGACCGAGGCCTCACCCGTCTCTTCCCTGCCTCCGCAAGGTGCCCTGGAGGCCTCCTATGCAGCCGGTGTCAGCGATGAATTCCTGGAGCCCGTGCGCTTCACTCCGGAGCTGCTCCAGGCGGGCGACGGCCTGGTGTGCTTCAACTTCCGCCCGGACCGGGCGCGGCAGCTGATCCGGGCCTTCGTGCTCGATGATTTCAATCAATTTGAGCGGCAACAGCTCCAGCCCCTGCACATCGTCACCTTCACGCAGTACGAGCAGGGCCTGCCGGTGCGGATCGCTTTCCCACCCGAATCTCTCGATGGCCTGCTGGGCCAGGTGGTCTCCGAAAACAATCTGCGTCAGTTTCGCACTGCCGAAACGGAGAAATATCCCCACGTTACCTATTTTATGAATGGGGGCATTGAGCAGGCCTTCCCGGGCGAAGATCGTCATCTGGTGCCATCGCCGAGGGTGCCCACTTACGACCAAGCCCCAGAGATGTCGGCACAAAAGCTAACCGACAGCTGCATCGCGGCGATTGGCAAGGGAATTTATGCCTTGGTGGTGATTAACTACGCCAATCCCGACATGGTCGGGCATACGGGCGAAATGCAGGCCACCACCGAGGCCATCGCCATGGTTGACCGTTGCGTGGGGCGGCTGTTGGATGCCACCGGAAAAATGGGCGGCACCCTGCTGATCACCGCCGACCACGGCAACGCCGAACTGATGAAGGGGCCCGACGGCAACCCCTGGACCGCCCACACCACCAACCCGGTGCCGGTGATTCTGGTGGAGGGCGAAAAGCGCAAACTGCCGGGCCACGGCAACGATGTGCGCCTGCGCGACCATGGCGGCCTGGCGGACATCGCGCCCACCCTCCTCGAACTGCTCGGCCTCCCCAAGCCGGCCCTGATGACGGGTGAGTCGTTGATCGTGCCAGCCGGCAGCCCCGCGCAAGCCTCCCGCGTCCCCCAGACCCTGGGGGTCTGAACCAGAGGCGGCGGCCACCTTGCTGGGCGGGACTTCACCAAGATTGCCGGTGAGCTTCACCAAGCCTGCCGGAGGCTTCACCTAAACGATAGGCTTGCCAGCTGAGAGGCAAGGCGAACGGTACCCGAATCAGGCTTGCATTCCTAGATATTGTGCCCGCGAGCGCAATCTGTCGTAGGGTTAAGTGTCTGAGTTGGTCTTCAACGAATGCCGGGCGCGACGCTCACCCTTGGTCTCAACAATTTCATTCTGAACCCGCCGTCGGACTCCGGTGTCACGGTCGCCAACGTGGGTGCTGCCAATTTTGATGTCAGCACCGATTCCACGTCGGTCACCCCGTTGGTCGTGAAGACCTCCACCGACCCCTCCGACAGCGCCACAGCCCACACCGTGACCTTCAAGACGGCTCTGGGCGCCGTGGATGTGGACACCACCCTCCAGGCGAGCGGCAGTGACCGCGGCGACCGCATCACCTTCGAGCAAACCGTGGGCGATGCCAAGGTGAGGGCGGGGGACAGCGACGCGCCTCCGCAAGTCGTCTCCGGTGACACCGTCACCTTCCAGGGGGGGCTGGGATCCGGCTCCGCCATCGTCACCGGCAGCGGCCGCGACTCCGTCCTGTTTGCCAGCAGCGCGGTGAACGCTTACTCCGGCACCGCAGGCACCAACCTGGTCAGCACCGGTGGCGGTAGCGATTCGATTCGCTTCAGCAGCACCACCAAGGTGGGGCCGGACATCTCCCTCGACTTCGGCACCCCTGGCACCACCGACCTGGACATCCTTTTTGGAGCCGCCCAGTCGACCTTCCAGGGAGCTGGCCTGCAGATCGTCAACTTCTCCCAGGGCTTCGACCAGGTGCGCGTCGGCGCCACCACCCTCAAGACCCAGGACGAGATCAACACCTTCTTCGGCGACTCCGGCCAGAGCATCAAGCTCGTCTGACCCGCCTCCCGGCCGACTCGGCAAACCACCCCGCCTGTCCAGGCGCCCTACCAGCCCCCTTTCCAGGGGGCTTTTTTTGTGTTGGCTCCGGCGGCGACGGAATCCGCGGAGGGTCGCGGTGGGATCCTGGGGCCGCCGCCACACTCCGGGGGTCGCGCCGATGGATCCGATCGCCGAGGCCGTGGCGGCCGAGCAGCGCATGAATTGGCCAGCCGCGGCGACGGCCTGGGGGCGAGCCGCGGCTGGCCAGCCCGGGGACCACCGCCTCCTCACCAACCGCGCCCACGCCCTTTGGCTCGCCGATGAACCGCACCAGGCCCTGGCGGTCTGCGAGCAGGCCCTGCACCTCCAGCCCGACGAAGCCCTCACCCTGCGCAACCGGGCCAACATCCTGCGGGACCTCAACCGCTTCGAGGAGGCTGACGCCACCTACCGCGCGACGGCGCAGCGGGAGGGGGGAGCCGCGCCGATCACCGCCTGGAGCCACAGCCAGACGCTGATCGGACTGGAGCGCTACGGCGAGGCCTACCGAATCTCGGAGCAGCGATTCGGCGTGGCAAGCCTGCAGCCCTGGCGGGCCGGCCCCTACTGGCGCGGATGGCCGCCGGCCCCAGCGGCGGAGGGGGCGCAGGCAGGGATAGCGACGGTGGCGGTGTGGAGCGAGCAGGGCCTGGGGGACACCCTGCAGTACGTGCGCTGGATTCCGGCTCTGGTGGCCCGTGGCGTGCGGGTGCGGTTGGAGGTGGAGGCGGTGCTGGTGCCCCTGCTGCGGGAGGGGATGGCGCGGCTCGGGGACACGCTGACGGTGGCTCCCCAGGGCCTGCGGCCCCACCCGGAGCACGTTCCCTGCCAGGGATCGCTGCTGAGCCTGCCCGCCCTGCTGGGGGGGGCGCCCCTGGCGGAAGCCTTCGCCGCCAGCGAGGGAGCCGAGGGGGGGCGGGGCTACCTGCGCTCCCCCCGGTGGCGGTCGCGCCGATGGGCTGCCGCTGCGGCCGCAACGAGCACCCCGATCCGGGTGGGACTGGTGTGGGCCTCAGGGCGCAAGCGGGCCGATGGCTTCATGGCCCGGGAATATGAACGGCGCACCCTGCCCGCGGCGGTGCTGCATCAGCTGCTGGAGGGTCTGGAGGGCACGGGACAGGCGTTGGGGCTGCCAGCGGGCGCCCTGGAGCTGGTGTGCCTGCAACTCGGCGAGGATCGCCACCTGGCCGACGGCTGGAGCGGCCGCTTCGCCGCCGAACTGCCTGCCACCGCCAGCTTCGCCGACACCGCCTCCCTCCTGGCGGACCTCGATCTGGTGATCACCGTGGACACCGCCACCGCCCATCTGGTGGGGGCCCTGGCGCTGCCCGGCTGGGTGTTGCTGCCCTGGGCCTCCGATCCGCGCTGGCTGCGCGCTCGGGAGGACAGCCCCTGGTATCCGACCCTCACCCTGCTGCGCCAGCCGAGCCATCGCGGCTGGCCCGGGCTGGTGGGGCAGGTGCTGGAGCGCTTCCGGCCCTGGCTCGCGCGGCGATCAGCCGGGTGAAGAGGGCCTCGTAGCCGTCGAGGCCAGCCCGCAAGCCATACCGCTCCAGCACCGTGCGGCGGGCGGCGGCACCGAGACGGCGGCGCAGCGCCGGATCGCCGAGCAGGCGCAGCAGGGCGGCGGCGAGCTGGCCGGGCTCGTTGAAGGAGACCAGCAACCCGTTGTGCTCGGGGCGGATCAGCTCGGCGAGGGTGGGGCCATCGGCCCCCACCAGGGCCACGCCGCAGGCCATCGCCTCCAGGCAGCTCCAGGAGAGGGCATAGGGATAGGAGAGATACACATGGGCGGCACTCAGCTGGAACAGGCGGATCAGCTGGCCGTAGGGGAGGGGATCGAGGATGTGCAGGCGGGAGCGATCCAGTCGCCCCTCCAGCTCCTCGAGCAGGGCGCCGAGGTGGCCATCGGGATGGGGGGAGGGGGGGCCGTAGCCAGGGCCGCGGGAGCCCACCAACACCACCTGCACGCCGACATGGGCCCGCTGCAGGGCCGGCAGGGCCCGCAGCAGGGCGCCCAGGCCGCGCAGGGGCTCGAGAGAGCGGCTGCAGAAGGTGACCACCGGATCGCCAGATCGCAACCGCAGACCACCGGGGAGGGAGAGGGCGGCGGCGGGGTCGGGTTGGAGGGCCTCCCCATCGATCCCCTCGTGCAACACATGGAAGCGCTCGGGGGCCAGGGCCGGGAAGGTGCTGCGCTGGAAGTGGGTGGGCAGCACCACCGCATCGCTGTCGGCGAGGGCCGCCAGGCTGAGCAGGTTCTGGCGACGGAAGCCCGCCTGCACCGCAGGCGACGGCGAACCGAGGCGATCATCGAAGCCATAGCCGAACAGCAGCGGCGAGCCGTAGAGCTCGGGCCAGGCCACCAGCGGCACCTCCGGCCAGACATCGCGCAGATGCAGCCCCTCCCCCCAGGCGCTGTGGAACAGCACCGCATCGGGCTGAAAGCCACGCTCCGCCAGCTGGCGGCAGGCCTCCGCCACCCGCAGCCCCCGCCGCAAACAGGCCTCGAACTCCGGATCCAGGCAGGACGGGGTGGCGGACTCCGGCAGGTAGCTGCCGTAGAGAAGGTCGGGGGCCAGATCCTCCGGGGGGATCTCGGGGAGCGCGCGCGTGCCGATGGCGGCGATCTGGTGGCCGCGGCCGGCGAGACCGCGGGCGAGATGGCGGAACTGGGCGGGGAAGTTCTGGTGAATCAGCAACAGGCGCATCGGCTTGCTCGGTCCGTGGGCTTCGCGTCGGTGCGCGGGTTTTGCCGCCTTCCCCGGTACGATGACACGGCCTTTTCCTGCCAGGGCCGGGCGGCCATCTCCCGCAGATCCCTCCTCTCGATGTCGTTTCTGCGTCGACTGCTCGGCCGCGCCAGCGCCACCCTTCCGCCCAGCGCCACCGCCCCGGGCATCCCTCTTCAGCCACCCGCCCCCGACGCCGCGCGCCGAATCAACCTGGTGTCGGACGAGTTGCCGGCGTCGGTGCCGCCACCGGCGAACATCGGCATCCACGGCAGCCCTACCCCCCTTCCCTGGACGGTGGCCCGTCTGGAGCGGATCCTGCGGCGGGCCAACGCCAACCCCGCAGACGGCCAATTCCAGCTGGAGGCCCGGCACGCCCGCCACTGCCTGTCGCGTTTCTGGCTGCAGGCACCGATCGATCAGCTGGAAACGCTCTACGGCGGGCCGATCGGCCAGGCGCAACGGCTGCTCCTGCACGGCACCCTGCCCTCCCAGCCCCTCGCCGCAGACGAGGAAGCTTGGCAGCAGGCCCTGAGTCAGGCGTTGCTGGGCGATTTCTCGGTGCCCGAGCGCCTCAACCTGCTGTTGGCGCTGATGCCCTACTGCCCCCGCGGCGAACTGCAGGTGGCCAACGCGGCGGAGACCCTGCCGACCTGGTTGCTGGGCGACTACGCCAGCTGCTTCGACCCCTCCCTAGCCGAGCAGCTGGGCCAGCCGATGGGCCTGCTCGATCAGCCCGACCCAGCCCCACCCCCAGCGGCCCCAACGCCGCCCCCAGCGGCCCCAACGCCGCCCCCGGCAGCGCCAGCCCCCGCCCCCCTGCCGAAGATCAGCCCCAACAGCGGCAGCGAGGGTTTTGCCCTGCTCCAGCAGGAGGAGGTGCGGGGACGCATGGGGGGCCTGATCAACCTGTATGCCGTCGAAGCCGACAACCCGGAGGTGCTGCGCGAGCTTGCCGCCCTGCGGCGCGTGCTGGCCCAGATCTGGCTGGATGTCACCCCCAACCAGGTGGAGGAGCTGTATCGCACCACCGCCGTGGGGGACACCTACCGCGCCCTGCTCGCCAGCGACTTCGGCGCCCGCCTGCTCGAGGCCGGCGACAACGCCCACCGCGATGCCCTGCTGGCGGTGGCCACCGACCTGAACCATCCGGCCCATCTGCAGGCCATGCTCGCCGCGATGCTCTTCTGCCCGCAGGGAAAAATGGAGCTCGGCGATCGCGCCTCCCTTCTGCCCACCTGGTTTCAGCAGGAATTTCCCCGGCTCGCCGGACTCTGATCCCGCCTCAGCGGTGGAATTCGTGCCAGGCGATCAGATAGGCCAGATAGGCCACCGGCGGCACCATCACCA